>JAHXIV010000006.1:0-6804 GCA_025655455.1 gamma proteobacterium symbiont of Taylorina sp. | reverse complement strand
TTAGCTGCTTTTTCTGAATTCTATTCTCATAGTAACTCAGAGGTTAAATAATCTATAAAAGTTTTTACTGCTTATCTCAGCAAACTGTTCAAGACTGGTACCGCGTAAATCAGCCAGAAATTTTGCTACATAACTCACATAAGCCGGTTGATTTTTTTTACCTCTCATCGGCACAGGGGCAAGATAGGGTGAGTCTGTTTCGATCAATATTCGATTATCCGGTATAGCTTTAGCAACGGCTTGAATTTCTTTTGCATTTTTAAATGTCACAATACCGGAAAATGAAATATAAAAACCCATTTCCAACGCTTTTTCAGCTGACTCCATGTCTTCAACAAAGCAATGCATAATACCGCCGACTTGATGTGCATTTTCTTCCTGCAAAACTCTCAGCGTATCCTGGCGAGCATCTCTGGTATGGATAATTAAAGGCTTTTGGGTTTCTATTGCCGCCCTGATATGAGTACGAAAACGCTCCCTCTGCCAAAAGAATTTATTATTTAAGGGATCAGAGCCCTTATTCATATAATAATCCAGACCTGTTTCACCAATAGCAATGACCTTAGGGTCACCAGATAAGCCAACCAGTTCATCAACACTGGTTATTTTTTCAGGTGAATGGCAGGGGTGAAGCCCAACAGAAGCATAGACATCAGAATAATTTCTTGCTGTTTCCAGAACACGGGGAAAAGAATCTAAATCAACTGAAATGCTTAGCAGTTCTTTAACATGATGCTCTTTTGCACGTTCAATCACAGAGTCCATATGATTAGAAAATTCAGATAAATCCAGCATATCAAGGTGACAATGTGAATCAACAAAGTTAAGTGACATAAATTTCTATAGTTGCAAAGAATTAGAGTTACATAGTATGTGTAGGACGTTCAGATGTTAAAGCACCAGCCAGATAAGTTTCAATTTTATCTCGTGCCTGACCATTATCCTGATCACTGAATTGTACTCCAACGCCCGCAGCTCGATTGCCTTGTGATGCCATTGGTGTTATCCAGATAATTTTTCCTGCAACAGGCAGTTTATCTTTTTCATCTAACAGAGTGAGCAGCATAAAAACTTCATCTTCCAGCTTATAATGTTTATTAGTTGGAATAAATAAACCCCCATTCACAACAAACGGCATATAAGCAGCATAAAGTGCACTTTTATCCTTAATGGATAAAGATAAAATACTTTGTCTAGCCTGACCTGGACGTTTCATAGTGGATTACTCTGTTTCATTGATTATAATTACACGCTATCAGACTTATAGTTTATATCCTGCAATTTTTCCAGTCAATAAACAACTGTTCAAAAAGCAAATTGATATTAACCGAACCTTGAATCTCAATATAGGCCTTGTTGATTAAAGCAGATAATTGCAGGAGTTTTTTCACTTTAAGAACCCGTGATAAATCATATAAAGTTTGGAAATAATCTATATTGTTCATAATATTTTTTGACTGATTCTGATCTTGCAGTTGTGAAAGCCTGACAATATCGATGATAATTGAATCCATCCAGTAAATCACATCATAAGCCGTAACTGATAAGTTCTGCATTTTTTTTCCGCTTTTAGATTTCTTCTTCATATACTTATTCAATTCATCGGCCGCTTGAACCGGATCCAGTGCATTATTGTGAATTAATAATAAGTTTTCAATAATAAACTGCCGTATTTCAATTTTTTTACTGCTTAACAAGTTCAGAGCAGTTAGGGGAGCACCATTGCCTAATGACAGCATAAGCCTTGCCTGTGCCTGATCATAAACAGAATTATCCAACGAAGAGACTTGCTTCAACCAGTTTAGAGCGATGCTTTTATTTGGCAAAGCCAGGTCAATATTTTGGCAACGGCTTCTAATTGTTGCCAATAAGGCCTGTTTTTTGTCTGAAAGCAAAATAATAATGGTATCAGCAACCGGTTCTTCCAGTGTTTTTAGCAGACTATTGGCAGCATTTTTATTCATAGCTTCAGCAGGTTCAATAATGATCACTTTCTTTCCACCCAGCTGACTATTAAGCACACTCCATTGAACCAGCTCTCTAACGCTATCAACCGGGATAATTTTTTTATCTTCAGGCCTTGTTAGATGAAAAATATCTGGATGATTTCCAGCAGAAAAAAGTCGGCAGGCACGACAGTGATGACAAGGTTCATATTGAGGGGAAGATTCTGCCTGTCCAATTCCTGAATTTGAGGATTCCATCATCGCAGGGGATTGACATAATAAACCTTTTGCCAGATAAAAAGCTAAATCCCTTTTACCGGTGCCTGCAGCACCATTGAGCAATAAAGCATGTGGGAATTGATTATTTTTAATATGACTGCTATATAATTTCTGCCAGACAAGATCCTGCCAGGGATAATAATTTGTCTTTGTATAAGCCGATGGGACTTCAATTTCCCTCTCTTGTTTAATTGAAACTTTAGTCATGAATGGTAAGTTTATCTAATACAATATCCAGTTGTTTATAAACTTCATCAATAGCAGGCTGAGTATCGACAATATGAAAACGTTGTGGATTTTCTCTGGCTAATTTCAAATAAGTATCCCGGACACGACTAAAAAAAGGTAATTTTTCCTGCTCAAAACGGTCTGTTTCACCACGTTGACGAACCCGTTCCATGCCCTGTTCAACCGGAATATCTAATAAAATGGTGGTGTCAGGTCTTAATTCTCCCTGTACCCATTGCTCTAATTGAGCAATTTTTTCCTCAGAAAGTCCACGCCCTCCACCCTGATAAGCATAAGTAGCATCTGTAAAACGATCACTTATAACCCATTTCCCGGATTCCAGCGCAGGCACAATTAATTCATTCAAATGCTGCGCTCGGGCAGCAAACATTAACAATAACTCCGCATCTTCACACAAACTGCTATTCTGCCTGTCCAGTAAAAGTTCCCTGATTTTTTCCGCAATAGGGGTGCCGCCAGGTTCTCGGGTAACGACAAAGTCAATATTTTTTGCTTGCAGATAATTCTGAATATATTGAATATTAGTTGACTTCCCTGCTCCCTCAGAACCTTCTATCGTAATAAATTTACCTCTAACCATTTTTTCTCTCATCATTTTTTCTTTAATATATATTTTCTTACAGCTCGATTATGTTCTTTTAAGTTATTTGAAAATACATGCCCGCCAGATCCATCTGCGACAAAATATAAACTTTTACCTTCATCAGGATGTAATACGGCATGAATAGCTTCACGTCCAACCAATGCTATGGGGGTTGGAGGTAAGCCATCAATCTGATAGGTATTGTAGGCTGTTTTTTCATTAATATCACGGCGACGAATGTTGCCTTTATAGCGTGTTCCCATACCATAAATAATTGTTGGATCCGATTGTAAACGCATTTTTTTATTTAAACGGCGAATAAAAACACCGGCAATTTTACTGCGCTCACTATTTCCCCCTGACTCTTTTTCAACAATTGAAGCCAGTATTAAAGCTTCATAAGGGGATTTCAAGGGTAGATTTTCAGCTTTTTTATTCCATTCCTGTTCTAAAATCAGCTGCATTTGAACATAGGCACGTTGTAGAAACTGTAAGCCCGTTGTCCCTTTCGGAAAATGATAGGTATCCGGATAAATAAGTCCTTCAAGATTGTTATATTGGCTGTCCAGTTGCCTGGACAAATCGCTTATTGTTAATGGTTCGGAATGCGTTAAATAATTATCCTGACTAATCTGTTGTATAGCTTCCTTAAAACTCCAACCCTCAACAATAGTTAAAGAATATTGAGTGACTTTACCTGAAACAAATAAATTCATCAGATCAATCACTGTCATGCCGGACTTTAAAGCATATTCTCCAGCTTTAATTTTCCCGGCTTGTTCCGATAAACGGCTATAGAGATAAAAATATTTTCCATATTGAATAATTTCTTTCTGCTGCAGAGACTGGGCAATCTGTTTGACTGTATTACCTTTGTTAATAGTAAATATATAATTACTATTCATTTCTGATTCTGGCAAATGAATTGAAGATTTAAGAAAGATTTTATATTCGCTCCAGTACCATGCTGTTGTAAGACTCCCCATAATAATGAAAAATGCAGTAACTTTAAAGGCTATTTTTATCATGATTTAAATTATTTTCTACACTATTTTCTGTTAGAAGGTTGGATGCATTAATGGACTATTAAATTCCTCAGCTAATTGACTGCTGATACTTCTCTCATTATAAAACCATTGTTGAGATTCATTAACTCTGATTGAAGCAACAGGAATAATACCATAAATACTATTACTAAAAAAAACTTCTGTTGCCTGAGCCAGTTGCCGTAAGGAATACTTCCCTTCCTCAATAGAACAAAGCTGGCTGGCTTGCACTGAGCTAATAATGGCTTGTCTCATCGTCCCTGAAACACCACATGTATCTATTTTGGGTGTGCATAAAACAGAGTCTTTAACAAAAAAAAGGTTGCTGCTGGTTCCTTCTACCACGATCGAATCCAACTGATTTGAATTGGTGTTATAGGACAACATAATACCTTCCTGATAATCCTTATCATCAAATTCATTACGTGCAAGAACCTGTTCCAGTCGATTCAAATGTTTGATACCCACTAAAGCAGGCTGTATTGATAGACAAGTCCGGCAGACTATCACATTAATACCCGTTAAATAATCAGCAGTTTTACGCTCAGGCCATCTGTGACTGGTAATAATTATATGCTCACACTGAGGCTCCGGAAATAAATATCCTCTGCCGCCGGAACCTCGTGTAATAATAATTTTGATAATCTGTTTTTCAGTATTTTCCAAGTTTAGGTCAATATTGGCTAATAGATCTTTTTCAGCGGGCAGATTCAATGCCAGTCGTTTTGCTCCCATAATGAGACGCGGCCAATGTAAATCCCAGTGCTGCAATACACCATGAATTACCGCTATCGTTTCAAATAATCCATCACCATAGGCGACTCCCCTGTCAGAGATATCAATTTTATTATTAATGATAGCCATTAATTCCTCATTCCATTTCTTCACATTATTACGTACTTTTAGTCAGCTTTCGACCCTTTTCTGCCTTTTAGATAATTCTAATATTACTTTTTATTTTGGATAAGCAGACATTCTGATTCATCCTTAAATTATATCAGAATTTATCAACTTACTTAAAAATTGAACTATTCTATGAGGTCAATCGACTTTTTCAGACAAAGTAACATTCAAGACGGATGTTAATCTGCTCATTCAGTACTATCACAACGAGGACGTTTTGATGGACATTGAAGACAAATATAATTATCCAAATTATCATTTTTTATCAGCTTGCTAATTCCACCAGATGTCAGGGGTTTTCCAAATAGGTAACCCTGCAATTCATCACATTGTTCTTCCATTAAAAACTTGTGTTGCTCTTTAGTTTCTACTCATTCTGCTATTCTACAGCAACATTGACTGACATCTGGATATTTGCAAGTCCCATATTCCTCCACTCAACAAGCTGAGAACAGGCTTCTATGGGCGAATATTGAATGGATAATAAAAACTGTGTTATATACAATCTAATTGATTTACTATCATCAACAAATAGAACATTCATACATGAGATACCATAAATCAGAATAAAAATGTGTTTACAGACTATCTAATGAATAAATAGGCTACAATTTATTCTACTATTGATCATTTATTTTTATATTGAAAATTTATGAGAAATTATTTTACGACTATATTTGTAGCTTAGTCAGTTACCGTTTGTAGTAAGGGCAAGTGATTTAGCTATGAAACTATATTAGAAATAACAAAAAATTAGATTATGCTGAATTCTGATAAGTTCTTTCCTGTATCCGTCGATCAAATATGCTCTAAAAGGTTTGGAAATAGAGAAATGATATGAGGTAAAATTTCTAGAGATTGGAACCGCTAAAGCTAATAAAATTGATTAATAATAAATTTGGTCTATACTTATAGTTACAGTAAGTATAATATTAAGAGGAAGCCAATATGACATATGCCAAAACTTCAAAATTTTTAATACTTTTATTCGTTCTTTCAATAACTATTATTTCGCAGGCGGCTTTTGCTTCGGAAGAAAATAATTTTGTTGTCAGTATTAAGAGTGATCTTTACGATGTAAAAGGTTATGAAGCAGGATGTATTGCTGCTAAGACGGCACTACTTCTAATGGATAGCGGTGCAACCGTTACTCTTTTTCCTTCACTGGATAGCGTCAAGATTGCTAGTAAGACTCAACTACCCTATATTGATGCCGTCAATAATATTGTGCATGAATATTATTGCAAAACCAGCAATGGGCCAAAATCCGTAGGCCAGCTTATTGCCGACTTCACACAGGCAGGAGGAACAATTATGGTATGTCCTCTTTCTTGGAATACAAGATATGGTGAAGATAATGAGGGAGAGTTAATTGATGGTGCAAGTGTTGGCTCAGCAACATCTTTATCTGATATGTTTATGAAGGCAGAAAAAATAATTGCTTTCTAAGTATCTTTTATAATTTACTCATACTCATAATATAAAATCATGTCTCTGTCTTATTAGGAATTTGCATATATTTACAAAGTGATAGCGGCACAAATTTTTTCTGAGGTCTCTTAGACAGGTATAAATGTTTTTTGACCCGTTTTATCTGTCTAAGTAATCACCGCAATTGTACTTAATTTATACGCTTCAAATTTAAATATTATATTTTTGAAAATATAGACATTTTATTTAGGCTATCTCAACTTCAACAGACAGTCGAACAGGGCTAGATCATTAAAAATAACTTGACATCAAAGACTTAACTTGATCTAATTTCACTTTTTCATAAGTGGAACCCAAGATGAGCGCC
>JAHXIV010000002.1:46399-116875 GCA_025655455.1 gamma proteobacterium symbiont of Taylorina sp. | reverse complement strand
AGACCAACCATCAGCATCTTCTAATTCATGCTGTACCAACTCCATTTTTTTCAGAGCATCCATATCACCATTAGCCACATCATGCAGCACATGATTATATTCCTGCAGCAGACGTGCCGCTTCCCCAACCCCGGAGGCCACAATATCAAATACACTGCCACAAGCCTCATGGGGAACTTCCTGAGCTAGTGATGCGATTTTTAAACCATCTTTTTTATGCATATCCCCTTCATCAGCCTGCATTTCTCCCTGAATCAAACGCATTAAAGTTGTTTTACCTGTGCCATTGCGTCCGATTAAACAAACTCTTTCTCCCTTTTCCAATGAGAAAGAAGCATGATCCAGTAAAACATGGCTGCCAAAGGCAAGACAAAGGTTATCAATAGAAAAAATAGACATAAAATATACTCATGTATTGGCATAAAAAGTGCATTATAAGATAAAAGAACCATAAGATAAATGTATAATAAAATAGTAATATAACAACGGGGAAAAATTAATGATTAAAAGACTGACTATTAGAAAGTTAACTCTTTTTATTCTACTTTGTTACCAGCCTTTTGTTGTCTGTGCTGATGATTTTATTACTTATGATGATGGCTTTGTAACTTATAGTGATGATGGTTCTCTTAATCATAACAGACAAACTATCCCTGAAAAAGAAATTGCACCTGAACCCGTCGCAGAGGTTGAAGAAAAATCACCTGTTTGTGAATTACCCTCAGCACTCTATAGAAAAAAAATCGCAGCGGTATATTTTCCTGTTCAAAACCCTCAACACCTTGATGTAGTCGATTATTATGATTTTGATAAGGGTATTGGCAAGGAATTACTACGACGCCTGGCTCTCAGTGGTGATTACCTGGTGAAAGAAGCTGAACATATTAACCTTTATCCGGAAGTAAATATAGCTCCTTATATTGCAGAAAAAGAGACTCTCAGCAATCGCTCATTACTCAGCTCTATTGAAAGGAAATTTAATGTGCAATATGTAATATCAGGCGTCATCAGAGATTTGAGTTATTCTAATATCAATAATAATATTAAACTGCCTTTTGGACTGTCTCTGGACAGGGACAAATTTGTTTCTTTGCACAAGCAGCCGAAAAAACCAAAAAAACGTAATTTAGTGATTGATTTTTACGTACATGATGCTTTGACAGAAGAACTGATCAGTCAACGTCGTTATTCTGAGTCAATTGATGATTCTATCGTAAAACCCGACCATTCCATTGCATTTGGCACAAAAGAATTTTTTGATTCCGATTACGGCAAGATCTTTGATAAGGTCATACAATTAGAAACAGATTCTATTAAGAAAAACCTGGCTTGCCAACCCTATGCCATGAAAATTTTAGATCAGGATAAAAAAGATCGCAGAGATAAAAGAAATATCTATCTTAATGCCGGTCATAATACCAGAATTAAAACCGGTGATATATTAACCATGCAGCGCGCGGATAGAGAGGGTGGTAGTTTTAATAGTAATAGTCATAGAAAACAATTCGGCTTAGCTGAATCCAGTATTAAAATTATCAAAGTATATCCCTCTTATTCAGTTGCCACCAGTGCCAGTGAACAGGTCATACATCTGGAAAGAAACACTGAATATCTACTTTTCTGGTAATGATCGGGATACCGCAAGTTAAACCCATCCTTTAAACTCCGGGAGATCTGATAAGTATTTTAAATCTTCAATCAGATCAATATCATGCTGCACTGACAATTCTGTCCAGCTTATATTAGCGGCAGACAATCTTTTTCTTGTTTGCTGCATAACAAACTCACTGCCCCAGTGGATTTCTTCAAACACTGCCGGGATCAGATTTTTTGCTCCGACTAAAACATAACCTCCATCACTAGCTGGAGAGAAAACCATATCCGATGTTTCGAGTGCAGCAATTGCTTGCTGTAAAACTTCTTTATTTATAAAGGGACAGTCACTGCCTATAAGGATTACTCTGGAATATTGTTTCAATGCAGTTTGCAATGCATGATACATTCTTTCACCCAAATCCTTACCTGCTTGTCTGGAAATAGAAAACTCATTGTGTAGGCTTATAGACAAAAAATAATCAGCCTTACTCTCCAGTGTAATACAAACATCTAAAGAGGATAGTTTAGATTGAATAACAGTGGTTAATGCATGCTCTAACATGCTGGTATAGAGCCTTGTTGCGGCATTTTCTCCCAACTGGGGAATCAAACGTGTTTTAACCTTTCCCGGCTGCGGTTCACGCGCAAAGATAATAATCAAAACATCAGAATAAATGAATTTTACTGAGCCATTATGACTATTATCAAACATAAAAGATCAACCGTGTTCAGGATAGTATTTTTTTTGTAATTGTTTGGCACTGACACCAAAAAAATACTGTAATCTCATCATCCACATAAACAGCACAGTGTGCAAGATACCATTTTTTTCCCAGCGTCTTGATGAACTTATAACCGACTGCTTAAGACAATCCGGTTTAGTCCATTTTATTAGACGAGTGCATAACTCAATATCTTCCATTAATTCAATTTGAGGAAATCCACCAATATCATGATAGAGCATTTTAGACATATAAATAGCTTGGTCTCCTGTCGCAATACCGGTCAAACATGAACGCCAGTTCATCATCTTTTCAATAATACGAAATAACAGGTTGGTTCCCGAAAGACGTATATTAAAACGTCCCCAGTATTTCCCCCGGGCAAGAGAATTTAAAATTAATAGATCAGCTGAGTCAGGGAGTTGTGTATCCGCATGAAGAAATAAAAAAACCTGACCCGTCGCCATTTTAGCACCCAGATCCATTTGTCTGGCTCTTCCCTTTGCACTGGAAATCAGCCGATCAACATAAGGACGTGCCAGCTCTTGAGTCTTATCCTGACTATGACCATCAACCAGAACAACTTCATGCCCATATTGACGAAACTCTTGTAGTTTTTTTAAAAAATCTTCAATTGTATCTGCCTCATTATAGACAGGAATAATAATTGATATTCTTTGCCATACAGATTGTGACATAAGCTTTAACTTAAAGCCCCGCCACAACTACTCCCCTGCCCTGCTGTACAGGCATAACAATGTCCTGCAACGATAATATCCCTGCTTTGTAAGTCACCAGCCGTGACCTGACTAATATGAAGTCTATTGTTTTGCATAGCCGTATCATTATCGAGCAATGGTAAATTCAGCATTTGATTAAAGTCACAATCATAAAGATAGCCCTGCCAGTCAATACTCACCTGATGACGACACATGACTGAGTCCAGATTTTCAGGCTGATAGGCATCCTGAAGCAGTTTCATATAGGGATCAAACTCATTCTTTGAAATCAGCATGCTGCCAAAACGCTTCACAGGGACATTAGTAATGGTGTAGAGCTGATTAAATACAATGCCATATTCCCTGGACAAAAGCTGTTTATAATCATATTCCAGTTGAATTTGTTCCGGCGATAATGAAGCGCCCTGAGGATTATAAACCAGATTAAGAATTAAATGACTATTCTCTACTCCATAACCCAGTTCATTAAGCATACGAAGTGCTTTAATACTGCTTTCAAAAACACCTTTCCCGCGCTGATTATTTACATTTTCTTCCAGATAACAAGGCATGGAAGCAACAATTTGAACCTGATTATCAGCTAGTAGTTTTGCAATATGTTCATATCCGCTTTCATTAAGTACGGTCAGATTACAGCGATCAATAACAGCAATGCCCAGTTCATGCAGACTTTTAATAAGAAAAACAAAATCCGCATGCATCTCCGGTGCCCCTCCTGTCAAATCAACACATTTAATGCGGTTTTCTTTAACAAAGGAAATAATCTGCTGCAGCACTTCTACTGACATTTCTTCCTGACGATTAGGGCCGGCATTGACATGACAATGCAGGCATTGCTGATTACATCGATAACCCAGGTTAAGCTGCAATACATCAATTTTTTTTCGACTAATTGCCGGAAAGGCAATTTTTTCTAATAAGGGTAAAGTATCAATCATATTTCTTTATGCTCTCTTTCTTTAAGCCTTCTTTTGCTACCGACATTGCTGTTGCACATTCAACAATTGTTTTTGATGCCAGATTATTAAATTCATTAGTTAATAATTTATTTTCCGGAGCCTCAGTTAATTCCTGAGCCCCTTCCAAATCCTGAATAAAGTGAGAAAAGTCTTTTGCATTTTCATTTTCATCCACTTTATATTTTATTTTTAAATGAGCCAGTGAAGTCCCTAATAGTTTAATACAAACAGCCAGCTGCTCTTTACTGGCCTGATTCAATGAATCGTCCAACAAAGCATTTAACCGACTAATATCTTCCATAGAAAGTTGTTTCATTTATAATCCTGTTATTGTGTATTCTCAGAACCGATAACATCGATACCTTCCGGCACCACAAAATTAAATTGTTGATTAGAAAATGGCTTATTTAATTGAATATTGGAAAAGCTTAATTCTGTCGTCTGTCCAAAATTATCAAACATCTTCATTTTCATTAACCTATGATGTTTAAAGCCCAGTAAAACTTTCTCAAAAGTACCCTCTTCATTTTTTGAAGTCAATTGAACCCATTGCAGTGAATTGCCTTTATTAAGAGACTGTGCCGACAGCTTGATATTTTTTACATCATAATGCTTATACACATTCGTATTACTGCTGAGCAACAAGGCAGGTGAATCTCCCATTCCATCATCTAAAGATTTAATATTGACCTGTTCCAGCTCCACATCATAAATCCACAGGGTTTTACTATTTGAAACATACTTTTGCTCTACAGGTTCGTTATACTCAAAAATAAATTTATCCGGACGACTGAAAATTAATTGACCATAAGAGTGTTCAATTATTTTTCCATGAGAATCTCTAATAAGCTGTTCAAAATCAGCCTGCATACTCTGAGTACGATCATAAAATTGATTTAAAGTCGTATTCGCAATAGAATTTTTTAAATTCTCAGCCTGAACAAAAGAGTTAAGACTGATAAAAGTGATTAATAAGCAGGAAAAAATCTTTGATTTTATTCCAATGGTTGTTCTTGTCATTATAATGACCTTTATTGAATAGTAATTCAGGAGCAAAGCTGCTATAAAAATTTTCGTCATTATACACAACAGTAAACAACTGCATCAAAAAAATAGTATAATTAAAATTGAAACAATGATTATCAATACTTTTTCTGCTATATTTTAGACAGTAGTAAAAGATACATTACAATTACCCGTGGGAGTTCTAAAAAATGAAGTATGTATTTCAACACACAGCCATAATTGAACACGAAATCGATGCTGAAAATATCGTTGAAGCCAGACAAAAATTTTACTCTGATGTTGCTGAAAGTCAGGAGTTCTTTACCACTGCATCCAATGTCGTCACTGATGAAAGAATAAAAATACTCAATGAAAAAGGACATCATATTGACACCTTTAACATTTATGACGGTTAGTGTTTACAGGCATACAACCAATACGTTTACGTTATTTTTTTAAAGATTGTCTCAGAATTAATATCTGACAGGACTGCGGTTTATACAAGCCCGGAATTAATTTCTGCAGGCTGGTTTTACCACCTCCATTATATCCTACCAAGTCCTGCAAAATTACCTTGCTCAGTGTTCATCTTAATATTTTCCAGAATTGACAGTTTGTCAAAGGAATATTACTGCGGCAAAATTGAAACAAACACATCAATTGCCGCCGCCTGTAATGAACCTGATACCAGTAGAATATGACCAATAAAAGCTTAACTAACAAAACGCCCTTCTCTTAATCTCTGTGCCTCCATAATTTCAATCTCATGTGCACCAGAGTAGACAATATCACTACAGGGTACAAAATCCAGACTGCTGTCAAAACGTTCATAGGGCACACTATTTAATATAGTTTTCATCGCATTAATACGAGCCAGATATTTATCATTGGAACGAATGATAGTCCAGGGAGCTGATGAAGTATGGGTCTTTCTTAACATATCGTATTTAACTTTAGTAAAGTCATCCCAACGCTCCTGAGCCTGAACATCCACTTCAGATAGTTTCCACTGCCTCAAAGGATCAGTTTTGCGACGTTCAAAACGTTTATCCTGTTCTTCTTTAGTCACACTGAAATACAGTTTTACAAGGATGGTGCCCTGACGAACCAGATCCTTTTCAAAACCTGTCACACCTTTCATGAAATTCTTATACTCAATATCAGAACAAAAGCCGAAAACCGGTTCAACCATGGCACGGTTATACCAGCTGCGATCAAATAAAACGACCTCACCACCGGCAGGAAGATGATTAATATACTTCTGGAAAAACCATTGTGTTTTTTGTTCTTCAGTTGGCTTACCCAGGGCAACAATTCGATAGTGTTTTTCATTCATATATCGAGTCACACGACGAATAGTACCACCTTTCCCTGAAGCATCACGTCCTTCAAACAATATCACCATTTTTTTACCTGTATCTTCAAGATATTTCTGTAACTGAATTAATTCAGCCTGATACGGTTTTAACGATTGTTCCCGTTTAAACTTCCTGATTGCCTTTTTATTGCCTTTTTTTAAGGCTGTATTGGCCGCTGTCAGCATTTTATTTTCAGCAAGCGACTCTTCGAGAGTCCATTCAGTTTCTTCATAGTCGATTATTTCTTCAGTCATTTAGGGATACTCCATTAGAAAGACAACAAAAGCGGGATTATAACACAATGACCTATCTGAATCATTGACATAGGTAAGTAAAAGCAAATATTATTGTACAAATCAGCTAATCTCAACTAAAACAGGACACTCTATGTCTTCAACACTATTTAAGCATTCATTTACCACACGGATACATGATATAGATGCAGCCGGAGTTGTTTTTTTCGGTCAATTTTTTTATCACATCCATAATGCCTATGAAGCTTTTTTAAATCATCACCAATATGGCATTGACAGAATTTTAAATTACAATGTTATTTTGCCGATAAAACATACTGAAGCAGATTTTATAGCACCTGTTTTATTAAATGAAACTATCAGCATCGAAATTTTTTTAGAACATATTAATAACAATGAGTTTTCACTTTCATATCACCTGTATGATATCAACAGAACTATTCGTGCCAAAGCCTTAACTCAGCATATTTGTCTTGATAAAGAAACAAAAAAACATAGAGATTTACCGGATGATCTGGCAGCTTTATTCTTAACTACTAATAATAGGCAATGAGTTTTTATGCTACTGCCTTATCAATTTCTGATTTTATGTCTTTTGTTATCTGTCAGCTGCAATAGTCCTGCAACACAAAAACCCCATTGGCATTCATCCGCTTATATTGAAAAGAGTTTCTATGATATTGCATTGAAAAATGAATATGACAACAAGCCAACACGAATAAGAAAGTGGACAAAGCCGCTAAAAGTATTTATTAGTCATCAAGTTGGTGATCGTGATCTGCATCTGCGTATTTTGAAGATGCATTTATCACAGATTAATAAGATTACCCGCCTGCCTATCCAATACGTTAATAAAAAATCTCTGGCGAACCTTACAATTTTTATTACCCGTTCTAATCAGGTCAATAATATTATTCGTTCTGAAATCAGCCCGCAAGCCGTCAAACAATTACGCAATGCTGTTTGTCTGGCCAATATACGACAAAACAATCGGAGTGAAATTACTAAAGCCATGGTTATCATCCCGGTCGATAGAGCTAGAATGCATGGAAAACTTATCTCCTGTTTTGTAGAAGAGTTAACTCAGATCCTTGGACTGCCAAATGATTCTAAAACAGTCCATCCCACTATTTTTAGTGATAAAAATATCTATAAATTGCTCACTGGATTAGACTTCCTTTTTTTAAAGCTATTGTATTCTTCTAAAGTCAAAGCAGGTATGACAAAGACAGAAGTTAAGCCAATCATCAAAAAACTACTCCATAAATGGCAGCTGAACGGCATGGTTGCAAATGCACAAAAAGAAGTGATTAAGGGGGATCTATATGAATTACTTGGTTATCGTTAATTAACATGGCAGTTTTTTGTATAGAATCTCTTCTATTGCCTGGCGATCAATCTTATAGAGTATATTTATGGGAATTTTTTCAACTTTAATAAAAATCCGTGGTCTATAGCAGGATTTAATATGCAATTGAGACCAGCTTTTTAATTGTTCAATATCTCCATGAACCAGTGCAACAATAGTATCACCCCGTTCATCAGCATTTATATTATCAGGATTATCATCACGATATTTTGCTATAGCCAGCCCTTTAATACCTGGAGCTTCTGACAGCAGAGATTCAATATATTCCGGGGCAATGCTTTCCCCACCTGAGATAATCATATAATCATTACGTCCCAGAAACTGAAGATAATCTCCCTCAATCTGAACTCTGTCATTCGTCTTAAAACCGTTTTCATCAAAGCGATAATTATCAGCTGGATTGGCATAGGATGAAATAACCATATCACCTTTTATATTTAATGTTCCCTGTGCATTAATTATTGCAGAAAATCCTTCTAATAGCTTCAGTCGTTCCGGATTACGGCCAATTGCAATAGTTGATGCTGCTTCTGTCATTCCATAACTGAAATAGACAGGCCAGCCAGCCAACACAGCCCGTTGATATAAGGTATCAGAGATCTTGTCTCCACCCACAATGACATAGCTTAATGATTTGGGCAATGTACTATCAGCAATGTTGTTCTTTTGAATCATTAACTGGTGTTCCAGCAAGAGAAATAACATGCGTGGTACAAGAGAGATATGGGTAATCGGATGCAGATGCAGATCCCGCCATACTCTTTCGACATTAAAAGAATCATGCAGCAGCATGGCAGTATGATAAAACCAGCAGCGATAAACAATCATTACCCCGGCAATATGACTCATAGGCATACAATTCAGCCACATAGAACGTGAATTGACTGGAATGGAACGGACAAAACTCCGACAATGTGCAATTATATTTTTATGACTAATGAGTGCAATTTTAGGTTCGGCCTGACTGCCGCTGGTAGCAATAGCGAGCACAATATCATCCGGCTGGTAAAGTTCCAGATGATTGATTAAATCGGCAGGTTTTGTAACAGTGGTCGGAATCAAATGACATGATCCACCGGGTGATAATTAAATTCAGTGCTTGCTCCATTTGATTCCACCCCCCGCTTCACAGCTTGGCAGCCTTTATTCCAATATGAATACAGGCAATACCAAAAAATATATTTTTATAGGTCACACGAGAGAATCCAGCCTCTTCTATCAACTTTTTCATTTCTTCCTGGTTAGGAAAGCGACGAATTGATTCAATCAAATATTGATACGCTTCCGGCTGCCCGGCAACCAGAGCACCCAGACGAGGAATAACATATTGATTATATAAATTATAAAAAGGACGAACAGGCATCACAGGACGGGAAAATTCAAGGCAATAATAGCAACCTCCCGGTTTAAGCACTCGATGAATTTCTTTCAGAGCAGCGCTCATACTCGTCATATTGCGAATGCCAAAAGAAATGGTTAGTTTATCGATACTGGCATCGGCAAATGGAAGATTTTCTCCAATAGCCGCCACATTAACCAGTTTTAAGGTATGGGATTGTTCACCTGCCAACATCATTTCAATACCGGGATCAACCACTATTACATTAGCCCCTTTCCTGACTAATTTTCGGGCAATATCACCAGTCCCGCCAGCCAAATCAACAATAATGTCATCTGCTTTAAAAGGAATATTATTAACAAAGAGAATTTTCCATAAACGATGTGAGCCAAAACTCATAAAATCATTCATTAAATCATAGCGAGGAGCAACTAATTGAAAAACACGACGTATTTTTTTTGCACGTTCAGATTGGGAGACAGTTTGCTGACCAAAAGAATTATCTAAATTATCCATTTTTACTATTGTTAAATAAAAAGGGGGCGGAGTCAATATCAATTCTATTTGACTCCGACCCCAACCTTATTTCTGCTTAAATACCAGCTTAAGGCTTAACAGTTGTCAATCCAACACTAACCCAGGACTGCATACCACCACGATACCACTTAAGTTTATAAGGAGGATAACCTAACTTAATCAGTGTTTTGATATTTACAGAGGACTGTGGACACCAGTTACCATTACAATACATCACTAGTGTTTTAGCATTACGAAAATCGCGTCTGCCATCCTTGGTAATACGAACACCTAAATCTTTACTGAGAATATTCTGCAAAATTTTAGCCTCTGAGTCCTGCTCAAAAGTACCCAGGCTATCCAGACTAATTTTATTCCATGGAATACTGACAGAACCAGGAATAGTACCCAGACGTACCCATTCAGGTGTACGTGAATCAACCACCAGAATACCCCGATCGCCATGACTTATGCGTTTAAGATAATCCAGCACTTCCAATTCTCCAATTGTTTCAACACCCTTTGCAACCGTGATTGGCTGCACACAAAATGGTGGGCAGGCTCGGGCAGTATGAGTGAAAATTTTGGGCATTGCTGTTGCATTTTTATCCGATGCACGAGTAATACTCACAGACTTACCATTATGCATAACATCAAGCACTTTTAATTCAGGTGTAATATAGCCATTTCCTTCAATAGTAGAACTTGCTATGTTACCGCCACTCATGTAGTACGGCATAGTCAAGTCGTTTTGTGTTGACTGTGATACAGCTTGCTCATAACCATATCTACCCTGTCTTTCAGCAAAATGAGCTAATTTAATAGCTTTATCAATTTTACCTTCTTTCAAAGCCGCTTTTGCCTTTTTGATAAATTTACCCGTATCACGCCACTCACCATTAACTGATGCAGCATGTTGACGAGAGCTTTCCGCTTTATTAATCGCTTCTTGAGCTGCCTTTTTATCAGCTGCCATAGTGATTGTACTACTAATAACCAAACAACAACCAAGTAAGAACATGGTCATATTTTTTGTAACAAATGTCATATTATTCTCCAATTTTTTGCTCAGGACTACTACTTACGAGCGCCAGGACCATTTAATTCCAAACCATTACTCATAGCCGTCAGGTAATACTCCAGATTACGGTATTCCTCACCTTGCGCTTTAAATGGTTTTGCTCTTACTTGTTTATTACAGCCGGTAAAACGACGATGTAGAGTTCCTACTGCACCCCATTTTGAACGATAAACAGGAAAATGTGTGGTATGTCCCATAGACATACTTAGATTTTCTGAACGAATTTTATTACCAGCATTCTGGATATGGCAGGAAGCACATGACAGATTCAACTGACCTCTACGGGTAAAATAGAATTTTTTACCTGCTTCATAAGCAGCCACTGCACCTGCATCATTCTTAGGTACAACGACATTAGTTTTATTGCCCCTGGATTCGAAAGTAATATAAGACAGGAGATTATTAATTGATCCTTTTTTATATTTTAGAGGTTTTTCACCATTGGCTTTGCGACAATGATTTAAAGCCAGAGCTAATGTAATAACCATAGATTTCTTTTTGTCCCAATAAGGGTATTTATGAGCAATAGCCGGGCCATCCGCAAAGCAACTCTTATAGGTTTTTCCATTGGCAAAAGGTTTTTCCCACATAGCCTGACCATCGTCAATAGCCATTTCATAGGGTGGAAATTCTTCAATTGCTTCCCAACTTTCTCTACCTACTGTATCAAATGAATAAGCACCATTAGCATATTCTTCTACAGGCACTCCCTGGAAACGATTCTTAAAATAGTCAGCTAAAATTGCTTGATCTTTAGCTGGATCTGCATAGACTGCAGATGCAATTGCCCATGCAATACAGACAAAAATTAACTTGCTTATCAATTTATTCATAATTTTTTACCATTCTTTGTTATACCCAAAGGCATAAATTTCATACAAGCAGACAGGCTGCTTAACTCAGCTTTATAGAGAGTGAATATAATCAACGACTTTATCCAGTTCATCATCAGTCAGAACTTCATAACGACCAAATAATGGCATCATTGTGCCTGCATTCTTTTTTGATGCATCATAAATTTGCGCTTTTAACACTTCCCTTTCTGGAAAACGAGCTTTCATTCCAACCAGTGGCGGTGCTATATTTCCAGGCGCTTTGCCACCGACAATCATATGGCAAGCCAGACAATTACCTTTTTTTCTGGTAAATGCCAGATTTTTTCCTTCATCCATACGGCTCATACCAGCCTCTTTTGCCATCACAACAGAGGTTGATAAAGAAGCACCGATAAGCATGGCACCAGCTATACTCAGCAAACCTTTGCTTTTTGTATTCATTGTTTTCTCCTAAGGTATTTTTTTATACTAATGCAATTCAGCAACCCAAACCGTACCGATCAACTATCTACAAGTAACAGCAGGAAGCCGTATATGCTAAGTGTTGAGCAAGAGCTAAAAGCAAACGCTTTTGACTTTATCATTTAGCTCAGCACTTAGCACTTATTACTTACAAACATTTTAATGAATTTACTGATAAACTAAATTAGAAGATATGCTGAGGGATATAATGGTAAACCTTAATAAAGAAAATAATTATTGAATGAGTTTTAAAGATATAGCCATACGCATTAAATCTGACAGGCTGCCAGCTGACATTTTATCCATAACTTTTGAACGGTGAGCTTCTACTGTGGATTGACTGATATTAAGATCAAAAGCAATCACTTTATTACGTTTTCCTTCAATAACACTTTGCAGAACTTCTTTTTCCCTTGGAGTCAGAGTGCTATAATGTGCTTCAATATCCTGCAGACGAGAAGATTCACCACGCTGCACAGCATCCCGTTCAATAGCCTTATGGACACTATCCAACATAGACTGATTATTAAACGGTTTCTCAATAAAATCAACAGCACCCGCACTAACCGCTTTCACTGCCATGGGTACATCACCATGTCCGGTAATAATGATAATTGGCGGATGAATTTTTTCAGCTGTTAGACGCGCCTGCAAATCAAGACCACTCATTCCAGGCATACGCACATCAAGAATCAGACAACCCGGTTTAGAATCATCAAAACTGTCCAGATAATCCTGAGCAGAGGAATAACTTTCTACGATTAAACCAACAGACTGCATTAACAGGGTCAATGCACTGCGGACTTGCTCATCATCATCAACAATAAAAATAACAGGCGAATTATTCATTTATATTCTCCATTGGATCAGGACTAACAATAGGCAATGTGAACCTGATAATTGTCCCTTTTTCTGATCCTGTATTAACATCACAGTTAACACAGGAATCCAGATATAACTTACCCTGATGTGATTCTATAATACCACGACTAATGGACAATCCCAATCCCAGACCATTTTCTTTACTGGTCACAAAGGGCACAAACAATCCTTCTTCTATACTTGTATCAATTCCCGGTCCATTATCTTCAACCGATACAATCACTGCATTTTCACCCACCATTGCGGTACTAATGGTTAGATTTCTCCTACCCTCAGACACGGATTGTAAAGCCTCGATAGAATTTTTTAATAAGTTTAACACCACCTGTTCTATCTGGATCGGCTGTACCAATACATCACTAATCTGACTATCCATATTTTTGTGTAATATCACCCGTGCCCTTTTTATCTCCGGTTTGATAAACAAAACAACCTGTTCAATTAAACTATTCAGGTTAATAGTAGAACGTTCCGGCTGTTCCTTGCGTACAAATTGTCTTAACTGTTTAATAATCTGTCCTGAATGTTCCGCCTGAACACCAATAGTTTCCAGGATATCAATCAGTTTATCCGTTTCTATTGAGCCGTTTTCCAGCATTTGAATACAGGCAAATGAATTAGTAGCAATAGCTGTTAACGGCTGGTTGATTTCATGGGCAATACCCGATGCCATTTCACCCATGGTATTTAAACGTGCCATATGAGCGACTTCTTTCTGGTGACGTAATATTTCCTCTTCTGCTGTTTTTTTCTCACTGATATCTCTAAAAACCACCACACTGCCGATGGTATCTCCCCTATGATCCTTCATTGGGGTGCTACTATACTCAACCGGAAAACTCCCGCCCTCTTTTTTCCAGAACACATCATCTTTGATAAAACGCGGCTGATTATCTTTAAACGTCAAATAAACAGGACATTCTTCAGCCTTATGCGGCGAACCATCTTCATGCGTATGATGCAGCAAATTATGCTGATTATTATTGACCATATCTTCCATTTTCCAGCCAGTGATTTTTTCCATTGAACGATTCATGAAAGTACAATTACCACTGACATCCACACCATAGATACCATCACACACAGAATTTAAAATCAGATTATGTTGATACTCCAATGATTGCTTGGATTTTTTCAGTTGGGCATTTAATCTTGAAACCAGGGTACTCATAATAGTTAAGAGAATCAAAAAAAACAAAATAGCCACTATCCCCTTCCAATACTGTTTAATGGCATCAAAAAGAGTAAATTTAGCGTGCATCTCATAAGGCGGTAAATCCAGATTTTTAAATAACTGATGTACCTGCTGATAATCAAGGGGCACTGTCCATCCCTCATAATTATTCATGCCCAGAGTATGCGAATATTTCATATTCAACAGAGCCACGGCAACTTTCTGGGCTAATTGATTAGAGGTATGTTTAAGCTTGCTAAAGGGCCATTCAGGATATAAAGAGGTACTATGAATATAAGGAAAGCCGTCATTGCTGATTGCATTGATAATTTTAAAATCTTCTAATGAAATATCTCCATTGGCAGACATTTTTTCTAAAATTCCAGTACGCACAGTACCCACATCCGCACGTCCTTCTTTTACCGCCTGCACCACTTTATCATGTGTTCCTGCAAATACTATTGAAGACATATCATGATAGGGGTTCATTTTTTTTTCATGCATAACACCCCATGCCATTTGAAATCCTCCCAGAGAGGTTTCATCAACAGCAATTAATTTTTTACCCGGGAGATCACGTAAACTACGTAGATCATGACGTGCTTTACGCGTAAAAATCACCCCGCCAAAAACATTAAGAGGTACACCACCAATACGGTTATTCAAAGTCACAATTCTTGATATGCGATGCCGCACTTCCATATTGACATAGATACCCGAGTTCACCAGTAAAAAATCAATCCCTCCGGAAGCCACTGTCGGATCAATTTCAGCAAAGTCCAGAGGAACAATTTTAAATTGATATCTGCTCAGGGTTTTAGTCAGATATTGGGCGGTTGGTGACCACATTTTCAGTGTCACCTCATCTCCCCGATGGCTTAACACTCCTATGCGAATCACCTGATCTTCTGCATTGACTGTAATAGCAGTCATTGTCTGAGCTATAAAAATAATAATAAATAGATATGTTTTCAATTACCTTACCTCAGGGGTCGAGTCAAAATAGCCTATCCTGTTAATTACTGTACTTAACCACTTTTCAAACCAGAGTCATATCGAAGAGGTAGCCTCGGGGCTATTTTGACTCCGACAGCCGCTCTGAACTCTGAATGTTATGGAAAACCACTAGATACAGTCTTAAAATTCTCCATAGAATTATTTATTCTATTATTCCATAATAGTTTAAATAATTCATAAATTTAATACAAAGGATTAATTGATGACTGTTTCAAGAAGAAATTTTGTAAAAATGATGGGTGTATCAGGCACTGCCGCCGCAACAATTCCTGCACTATTTCCTGTCAGTGCAATAGGTCAAACCGGCAAAACCAGTTCTGAAATGGCAAAAACACCCGAAGATTTTTATAATGTACCGATGCAAGGTAATGTACGTATTTTACATATTACCGATGTGCATGGTCAGTTAAATCCGGTATTTTTTCGTGAACCCAATGTTAATCTGGGTGTTGGTGATGCCTATGGCCGACCTCCTCATGTGGTGGGCAAAGGACTGCTTTCTCACATGGGACTCAAGGAAAATTCTCCTGAAGCCTATGCCTATACTTATCTGAATTTTGAGAATGTTGCCAAAATATATGGCAAAACCGGTGGTTTTGCTCACATAAAAACACTAGTCAATCGACTACGCCAGCAAGCCGGCGGCAAGAAAAACACACTCACTATTGACGGCGGTGATCTGTGGCAGGGTTCCGGTACTTCATTATGGACTCGCGGCATTGATATGGTTGAGGCCTCCAATATTATGGGCGTTGATGTGATGGTTGGACATTGGGAATTCACTTATAAGGAGGAAGAAGTGCTCAGTAATGTTGCCCTGTTTAAAGGGGATTTTATTGGCCAAAACGTACGCGTTAAAGAAGATGCTCTTATGGGCGATGAATACCCTGCTCTGGTTGAGCGTTTTGACGGCAGCGGCTTATATGATGAAGATTCCGGCCATGCTTTTCGTCCCTATGTCATTAAAGTCATTAACGGTGCAAAAATTTGTATTATTGGTCAGGCTTTCCCGCGTACCGGTAATGCTAATCCGCAAGAATTTTTCCCCGACTGGTCTTTCGGTTTGCGTGAAGATGATATGATTGAGCTGGTTGCCACCATCCGTGCAGAAGAAAAGCCTGATGCCATTGTATTGTTATCCCATAATGGCATGGATGTGGATATAAAAATGGCTCAGAATGTCCCCGGACTCAATGCTGTATTTGGCGGTCATACTCATGACGGCATGCCTAAACCGGTTGAAGTCAAAAATGTGGAGGGTAATACCTGTCTGGTCACCAATGCCGGTTCTAATGGTAAATATGTCGGTGTTATGGATTTTGACATCCAAAACGGCAAGCTGATATCAATGAATTATAAAATGCTGCCGATTATTACTGACTGGCTGCCTGCTGATAAAGAGATGGCTGCCTTTATTAAGCAAATGCGTCAAACTAAATATTCTGACAAAATAATTGAAAGCCGTGCCAAGAAATATTTCTATAATAAGAAACGGCTTGGAAGAACATTTGAAGAAATTCTCAATGAAAAATTAGCTATCGCTGATCGCCTCCTCTATCGTCGTGGTAATTTTATGGGCACCTGGGATCAGGTTCTTTGTAATGCCCTAAGACATGAATTTAAAGCCGATGTAGCAATGTCTGCCGGCGTTCGCTGGGGAACTACAACCCTCAAAGGTGACTGGATTACCATGGAAGATGTGATGACACAATGTGCCATGACCTATGGCGAAACCTATGTTAGCGACATGTCAGGTAAGGATTTAATGAATATATTAGAAGGCGTTGCTGATAATTTATTTGATCCGGATCCTTATCTGCAATCCGGTGGTGATATGGTTCGTGTAGGTGGCCTGGATTACACCATGGATCCTAAAAAACCTATTTATGAACGTATTACTGATGCCCGCCTTGATAATGGTCATCTCATCGAAGCAGACAAGACCTATCGTGTTGCAGGATGGGCCTCAGTCAATCGAACTCCGGATGGACGTTTAATGTGGGATGTGGTGCATGACTATATTGTAAGTCAACGAGATAAAAATAATATTTTAAATCTACCCAAAATCAATCACCCTAAATTATTAGGCGTTAAGAAAAATCCGGGTATTGCAGATTATCCCGGAGAGTTAAGCTAATTTTCGGTGATAGTACAGCACTGAAATATGAGGAGCAGATAGTTCCTCATATATAAAGAGCATCTGTATAGTTAAAATTACACCCTTAAAAATCAGCCTCTCTTTTTCAATATTCCAAAACAGTTACTTCTCAACCCAAATAGACACTTTATTTTTTATCTTCTTGAGCAGTCTTTTTTTGACAGGCCAACAATTATCTCTATCCTGTTCAATCTGTAGAAAACTGAACAATTGAGAATACATGCTGATTTTTGACATATAGCAAATTAATTTATATAGAAATATGCTACAGTTTTACAAAATATAACCTTGGGAAATTTATGGGTATTAGAAATATAATTGATGAAAATGAATTAAGAGTGGCAATGGATTTGATTAAGGAATCAAATATTCCTTCACCACCTCGACTATTATTGGATCTAAAAGCTGAATTAGCTGCAGAAGAACCAAATGAAAAAAAAATTCTCGACTGGATTTTAAAAGACATTGGCTTGGCATCGTCTATATTAAAAACTGTTAATTCACCATTGTTTGGATTGGATATTGAAATTAGCTCAATTGAACATGCCGTTAACTTATTAGGTCTCAATAAATTAAAAAATTATATTATTCAACCTGCCTATAGACGCGCCCTGAATCAAAGTATTAAAGGTTTTGATCATATATCCAAGCATTCCCACTCTGTTGGGTTGATTGCAGAGCTTATTGCTAAAGAAATAGATACAGTTGATCAGGGTTTATTTTATTTAGCGGGTTTATTTCATGACGCTGGTATTTTGGTTATAGCTGATAAATACCCTGCTTCATTGGAGTGGTATAAAAGCCAGGAATCTCATCCGATTACACTGACTCTATCTGAAAAAGAGAAATTTCAAGTCACACATTCTTCAATTGGTGTTTTATTAGCTAAACAATGGGGGCTTCCCAATCATGTATGTAATGCTATTTATCTGCATCACCACATCTATGCAACCTATAAAAAGGAAGTTAGTGCTGAATCAGTTACCATAGCAGCTGTTCTAAAACTTGCTAATTATTTAAACCATAAAGAAAAATTAAGTGGTAATATTTATTCCGTTGAATGTAATCTCATGTATCAAAATGCACTTGAAGAACTAATGTTTGATGAGCAAATTGTCGCAAATATTGAAGGTGAGATCAATGCTTTGTAACTTAAGATGAGCTAGCCTGTCTTTGTTGGTATATTCACTTTTAGTAACACGCCTCCTTCAATTTTAAATGAAGTAGACTTAGAGAACTCATTTCACATCAACCCCATACAGGACTGGCTCTATTTTTTCACTTTTGAATTCACACAATTTTTAATACTGCTGCAATTACATTTTCCACCGCCGCCGCATCCGCCCCCTTCTTCTCTTGCCTTACCAAACTCAGGGTGTTCAGTTGCTACCTTTCGTGATAATTTTTGTACCATATACCATATAAACAAAAAAAATAACATAAATGACATGGCCAGAAAATATTTTCCAATGATTTCCATGCTCAATTTCCAAGTCCGGCAAAGCCCATAAAACTCAGTGATAACATACCTGCAAGCATTAAACTCATTGCAGCTCCCTGGCTGGTATTCGGCAGGTTAGCCAGTTCCAGTTTTTCTCTTAATCCAGCCATTAGTACAATAGCCAGTACAAATCCGGCTCCCGCCCCTGTACTATAGGCTAATGATTGAATCAGGTTATATTCTTTAAAGGTTTGAAATAGCGCCAGTCCAAGAATGGCACAATTGGTGGTAATTAAGGGTAAGAAAATGCCCAATGCTCTAAACAGAGTCGGAGAAAATTTCTTCATGCTCATTTCAACCAACTGTACGGCAGAAGCAATAACCGCAATATAACAAATCAAGCGTAAAAATTCGATTTCAAAATAAACCAGCAGCTGATTAATAAAATAAGCACTTAAAGAACTGATTAACATCACCAGTGTGGTAGCCAGCCCCATAGACCAGGCTGTTTTTAATTTACCTGAAACACCCAGAAACGGGCAAATGCCAAGAAACAATGCCAATACAAAATTGTTCATCAAAAAGGCATTAAGAAAAATAAAAGAAACAGAATCTGTCGGCATTATGAAGCTCCTTTTGATGCCGCAGCACCTGCATGTGAAACCTTAGAGGTAGCAGTATTATTTTTCTTTCGTTCTTCTATCCAGTTAAATAATAATAACCATGATCCCAGTACAAAAAATCCACCCGGAGGCAAAATCATGACCACCCAGGGTTGAAATTGAGCACCAAAGATTGAAAAGCCTAAGAGGCTGCCGTTACCTAATAATTCACGCACACTCCCAAGACAGAGTAAAGCAATAGTGAAACCTAACCCCATACCCAGTCCATTAATCATGGTCTTTAGTGGCTTATTTTTGGAAGCATAGGCCTCAGCCCTTCCTAAAATCATACAATTTACAACAATTAACTGAATAAAAGCACCCAGGGCATTATAAAGTTCCAGACTAATCGCCTGTATGACATAATCAGTGATAGTCACAAAGGTAGCAATAATCACAATATAGGTAGCAATACGAACTTCCTTCGGAATTAATTTGCGCAACAGGGAAATTAACACACTGGAACAAATCAGCACAAATGTGGTGGCAATACCCATTGCCAGTGCATTAACAACCGAATTGGTTACCGCTAATACCGGACACATACCCAGCAACATGACAAACACTGGATTGTCTTTCCATACACCATCTAAAAATGTATCAGCAGTAATGCTATGGTCTTCTTTAATCGGCATAATTACTCCTGTTTTTCTACTGGTGTATAAATGAGTTGTGAAATATAGGGTTTAAGCTTAGGGAGTATAACCTGAGCACTCTGATTAATCGCTTTAGCTACCGCTTTGGATGTAATGGTCGCCCCGGATATGGCATCGACTTCCCATGGATTACTTTTGCTGCCGTGTTTGACACTGACAATTGCATTCTTCAGCGCGTTATTATCACTATCTATCCGGGCATCCAGTGCTTTAAAGTTAGTAAGAAATTTTTCATCCGTTAATATTTTATCACCCAGCCCCGGTGTTTCAGCCATTTTTATTATGCTAAAACCGCGTATACATTCACACACCGGATCATAGCCATAAAGTAAATTCACCATACCGGCATAACCCTGAGCAGCAGAAGCAATTGCAATCCCCTTGAGCTGACCTGTTTTATCAAAAGCAGCATAAAAAGGCAGCCCGTCACCTTGTTCCCCAGAGACAAGTCCCTTATTAGTTATCGCATAAGTCTGACGATATTGAGCATCAGCTATCACCTGGAAAATTGCTTTTTCAATCATAATACGTTTATTTTTTTCAATAGGTTCAAGAGTCAGCTGCCAGGTAATAACAACCAATAATCCGGACAGCATAGCAACAAGACCCAGGGTGATCACCATAGCAAGTGAAGAAGTTTTTTTGGCTGCCATTGCTATGATTGCCTGTTCAGTATCAGTCATTTTTCATCCCGGTTGCTAAGCCAGCCAAATTTTCTTGGCTGCGTAACGGCTTCAATCAGCGGTACTGAGGCATTGGCTAACAAAATAGCGTACATAATACCCTCAGGTAAGCCGCCAAACAGACGAATAATTATGGTTAATATACCTATCAAAAAACCAAACACCCACATTCCCTTAAGTGTCACTGGTGCACTGACCGGATCGGTTGCCATAAATAGTGCACCCAGCATCAGACCTCCAGATGTCAGCATAAAAATCGGACTGGGATATTGACTGTTATCCACTAAATAAAACAAACCGCTTAAAACAGCTGAACTCAACAATATTGCAGCGGGTATACGCCAGCCCATCATGCCGCGCAAAATGAGATAGGCACCACAGAGCATAATGAGTAAACTGGAAGTTTCTCCAAGAGAACCGCTGCTGAAACCAAAAAATAAATGATTGAATGAGGTTGTTGTGGCTTCAAACTTGTGCAGAGCCAGGGGGGTTGCTTCACTAATAGCATCATTAACAGAAGGCAGGGCAAACGGGAAAGATAAACTGGATGGAATAAATTGACTAAAACGATCATTCATAGCAGCAGGCGTCCAGCTGGTAATCGCCACTGGAAAAGCAGCCTGAACAAAGGCTCGTCCCATTAATGCAGGATTAAACGGGTTAAAACCAATCCCTCCAAATAGGCTCTTACCCAAAGCAATGGCAACGAAACCTGCCACTGCCCCCATCCACAAAGGAAAGCCAGGAGGCAGAGTCAGTGCCAGTAAAATACCAGTAATATAGGCACTATTATCATGAATTGTCGTATTTTTGCTCGCCAGTCGATTAAAAAGCAATTCAGTTAAAACACAGGAAAGCGTCACCACAATAAGCAGTGCCAGAGCACTCAGACCAAACTGATAAACTGCAAAAGCACAAATAGGCAGTAGTGCATAGACAACATGACGCATGATCTGAGGTAGACTCAGTGTGCCTTTCACATGAGGGGAGGTGCGTAGTTCTATCATTGACTAATGGCTCTTTTCATTGGCTGACGGCTCTTTCTCTCATAACAGACTTAGATATCCTGAAATATTGAACTAAAGGTATATTAGAGGGGCAGACATAGCTGCAGCATCCACACTCAAAACAATCCATTAAATTATAGTCCTCCTGCATACTTTCATATTCTCGTTTTGCCGCCAGCTGTCCCAGCATAGATGGATTAAGGAACATTGGACAGGCCTCAACACAGCGGGCACACTTGATGCAGGGGTATATTTCACCCGTCTCTTTCTCAACTGATTGTTCATTAAAAACCAGTAATCCAGATACCGGCTTAGTAATGGGTACATCTAATGATGATACAGTTGAACCCATCATTGGTCCACCCAGAATCAGATGATTGGCCGTACCGGAAAATCCAACATAATCCAACAAAAATCGAATGGGGGTTCCCAAAGGAACCAGATAATTTCCCGGTTTTTTAACTCCGGGACCAGTAACCGTGATCACCCGTTCTATCAACCCCTGATTGTTGGGTAAAAGTACTCCAAGCTGTCTGAGAGTCGCAATATTTTGTACCACCACCCCCACCTGATAAGGAAAACCACCTGAAGGGACTTCACGCCCTAATAAAACCTTAATTAATAATTTTTCAGAACCCTGTGGATAGTGAGTTTTAACCACTTTGACATGAATCGATTCAAATCCGGAAAGTTGATTTTTTATGGCATTAATCGCATCCATTTTATTATCTTCAATACCAATAATGGCCTGTTTGGCACCCAGAGTCTTCATCAACATATTGATACCCTGAAGCAGCTCCTGAGGATGTTCCAGCATCAGGCGATGATCGGTCGTCAAATAAGGTTCACATTCACAACCATTAACAACCAGAGTATCAATACTATATCCTTCAGGAACAGAAAGTTTAACATGGGTAGGAAATCCTGCACCGCCCAGACCGACCATGCCCGTATTTTGTACCGCCTGAATTAACTCTTCCCTGCTCATCTGACTTATATTATTGGCTTCAGTTTGCCCTAATCTCTGGCTGGCACCTGCCCAGGTTTCTATGACAATAGACTCGGTTTTTGGCCCCCGTGCAGTTGGAAATAGTTCAATTTCTTTTATCTTTCCACTGGCAGGTGCATGAATAGGCACTGACATAAAACCATCACTTTGTGCAATGACTTCACCACGCACTACCTCCTGCCCTTTACGAACAATTGATTTTGCAGGTTTGCCAAAATGTTGCGAGAGAGGAACAATTAATATGGGAGAAAAAGGCAGACGACGAATAGCCTGATCACAAGTACGATCCTTACTATCCTTAAGATGGATACCATGCTCAAATGTTTTGTATTTAAATATATCCAAAAAAGCCATTATTTGAACTCTTAGTTTATCAATCCGTGCTGCCAATAGTATTAAACTTTATAGACGTGGCTTAAGAGTGATTTAGAGTCAGGTACTGCCTATTAAGGGATTGTAAAAACATGGACGTTTTTACATAGCGGTGCATGGATGCACTTGAAGCGTCCCTTAATAGGCAGTACCTGATTCTAGAGCACGGAAAACAACTCCATAGTTTATTACAACTTATCACTGAAATTTCTCAGCCCTTTTTATTAATTTATCCAATCCTGCTTCATTGGGATTAAATGGTGATCCCGGATGAATACATTCAGCAGTACATTGTTCTGCTGCCTTGACAATTTGCTTAAATGTCCCTGCCTGAGGGTTGGCAATCACTGCCTGTTTATCATCATTATAGACAAAAATATCAGGATTTATATCCATACAATCATCACAGGCGGTACATTCAGGTGAGTCAATCCATACTGCTTCATAATCTCCACCAGCACCTGTACTACCAGCTGCTGAAGAGGTAATAGATGAACTCATCAAATCCACTGCCGCGCCATTACTCCCTGCACCACCAGTCATATTTAATAAATTACTGGTCAGACTCTGAGCCATTTGCTGACGGGTCTGCTGGATAAGACTTTCTTTGTCCAGCTTATGATCATAACCGCTGAGAGATTTTAATTGCCTCCAGAAATCGCGACGTTCTAATGCAGAAAGAGCCAGTTCTTTGGAAACCTGAGTACGCATCAACTGCTGTTTTTTATTAACTGTCCAGATATACGGGATTGCCGTATTCTGTTCATCTTTATCCATATCAATGAATTCATCCACCTGAACCATTGCATCTGTCCACTTATCCTCAACAACATTTCTAAAGTGTTTTCGAAAACGACCTTCAGTGGCAGCAAAATCGACAAAGGTCAGAGGAACATCCAGAACAGACTCTTTATTCCTGGCATCAATATATTTTAAAGAGTAGCGCGGCCAGTCCTGATTGATCGATGGATTACCTTCCAGCTCAATACATTCTTCCAGAGTAGTACCCTTATCAGGATCATATTTAAATAACGGATAGGCACGTGATTCCACCGCCAGTTTACTTTGTCTATCTGCACTATCATCAGCAATGCCATGTTCTGGAGGACAAACTGCATAAATATTAAAGATTGCTGGTCGACGGCTATTCAATCCTTCAATATAGCCTTCCAGTAGATGGCTGATATGTGAGAATGAACTTTGCAGGACATAAGATGTACGATGAGCAGTTGCAATCAGACTCATTTCTTTACGAATTTCTTTTTTACCTTTCCACATTTTACTAAAGGGAGCCATATCAGATATCTGACTGACAAAGCCCGAAGTACAGGCCTGCCCCCCGGTATTGGAATAAACCTGGGTGTCAACAATCATGACTTTAATCGGAACACCTGACATCATCATACGAGACAGATTCTGGAAACCAATATCATACATGGCACCATCCCCACCCACTGAAACCACGGGAGGACTCAAATGAAATTCTTCATCAGAAAAAGCTTCCCAGTTAAAATAGGTGAAAAAGTCCTTATGTTCTTTTTCATTATATTTTCCAGCCAGTTCCATTTCGACCATTCTGACTGCTTTAAAACCTTCTGCCATTTTTGCCATATGTCCTTCAAACAAACCCATTGCCATAGAGGGAGAATCCTGGAACAGATTACTTGACCATGGGAAAGGATAAGGATTGTATGGGAAAGTTGAACCCCACACAGAAGTACAGCCGGTGGCATTGATAAAGCCCATATCTGAACGACCGGTATTGGTCACACCGGTGGTATACTTCCATTGCAGTTGCTTGAGAGTTTCCAATAAGCCGGTCGCCCATTTTAACCAGTCTGAATCCAGTGGTTTGGCTGTTTTATCTTCATCCAGCTTACGCGTCAGGCGGCTTAATGTGACATCACTATTTTCATTATCCTGCAGCACGGTATGAATAGCATCGGTATTACTCAAATTGATGTTTTCAGCCAGCTTAAGACGGATATGCTGTTCCATATCAATAATGAGTTTTTCAATATGAGCCAGATGTTTTTTCACTCTGGGCTGCATCAATGCTGTTACTGTACTGGTGAATAAATGAATAGAGGTTTTTTCACCACAACCCAGGCAGGCACCATCACCACAAACCATTGAAGCATAGTTGCGTTTGTTGAGTAATAATGTCTCCAGAGCACCAACACCTTCGTCAATATCATCAATGCGGATATAACTATCATCGGTAGTGGGTAATTTTTCCCAGAAGTCCCATTCTTTACGCAGTTTAGCAATACTTTCTGTTGTTTGAGTCTCAATGCTCAGAGCATCATCTTCACAGACATCAATACACATCATGCAGCCCTTACAGGTATAGGGATTAACTGTAATTGAAAATAAACCGCCGCTGCCTTTGCTTTTTTTCTCCTTATTGGTGTAATAAGGCTTGGTCGATGAAAATTTAAATTCAGCCAGTATTTCCATAAACCTGCCGAATTCTTTCTCCAGTGTTTGCAATTCTTCTTCTTCCAGAACAGAATCTTTCAGTGTTTCTAAAATAGCCTGATCCAGCAGCAGGTTCACTTCTGCCTTATCACCCATAGGTTCCATCAATGAGCGTAATATTTTTTCAACATCACGTAAGGCGCGGCGTAAAAACAGTGTCTTGTGACCAATTGATCCTGTACCACCACTTTCAATACGCGTGACGATGGTATTAAAAACTTCACTAATGGTATTCACCAGACCTGGAATAGCGCTATCAGGGCAAACCGTATAGCAATCACCACAGGCAGTACAATTTTCTGCATTCCAGACAGGATGTTCAAAACGTATTTGTGTCATATCACGAAAAACACCGGTAGAAGCCGGAATTTGACTAATAGCCAGGAAGGGATCGGCAATATTATTATTACCCTGCCCTGCAAGGTATAAACTACCGGTTTGTTCCCAGAAACGATGAATATCAGATAAATCTGCATCACCCTGTTTTTGCTTTTTCAGTAATGCCGGTAAATTAACGACTTTACGTGCAATAGTTGATTGGCTGTCATCAATGGCTTTATTGATAATTTCATGAGTTTCATCAAAACCACGTTTAACAACCCGTAGATTATCTTCAACAATTGCTTTACCTTTATTGCCGAATTTTGCCTCTAATTGTGCTTCAATCGCTCGAAATAATTGTTTTTCATTTAATTCAGCTTCTTTCATTAGCGGAGATGCGACAAAAAACGCCCCCTGAAAGGCAGTACCCTGCATACGATATTGTAAATCAGGATTACCGGCTTCTTCTCTGGCAATTTTAAATCCATCAACATAATAAACATGTATGTCTTTTTCAATCATTTCTCTACGGGCTTTTAAAGGAAAAGAATTCCATATCTCATCTGCTGAAGTCAGATTACTCTGGATCACCAGAGTCCCACCCTTTTTCAGACCAAAAAGTGGATTAGAATGTTCAAAAACATTGGGATCAGGAGATAATACAATATCAATATAATGATATTCGCAGTTCACTTTAATGGGTTCAGGTGCAGCTGAGAGATAGTATGTTGTTGGTTGTCCTTTTTTCTCAGAACCATACTTTGGATTAGATTTAATATGATAACCCAATAGATCAAACAACGTCATGGACAGATTTTTGCCTGTAGTAATAGCACCCCATCCGCCTACAGAATGCATGCGTAGAGTGATTGAGTGATCAGGCATTAAATTGGGATTTTCACTACCGGTTAAAGATAAATCAGCCAGATCCGGATAAGCATCCAATAATTTTTGCTGGTAAATTTCCTGTTTAGGAGAATCAGCTTCACCATGAACAAAATCAATTGAAAGATAATAGAAAGGTAGTTTTCTTCCATCAGGCAGCATATTTTCAAATACACCAATCAAGGCGCCGGGTTGTAGATCACGACTACCTAAACCAAAAGCCGCAGAAAATATTCTCGGCTTATGTGTTGTTTTACTATAGGTTGCATAATCAGGATAAGGTTTTTTATCACCTTCATCAACATTGTTGTCACTACACTTGCTCAGAGCTGCACGAATTTCTCTGACCAGCGGCAGATCTTCAGCAAGCGGTTGATCCGTGCGTTCAATAACGGTCACCCCTTTTTTCCCTTTGAGAATTTCACCTAAGAGATCACCCGGAAATGGACGGTAAAAACGCATATTCAGCACACCAAGTTTTATTTTTCGGGTCTGGCGTAAATAATCAGCCACCGCTTCTGCCTGAACCACCACACTACCCTGTGCAATAATCAGATAGTCAGCATCATCCGTTTTATAACAGCCGACACGGTCATAACTTCTACCGGTTAATTGATAATATTCTTCCATAGCCTGTTCAGCCAGTTCATTGATATGATCAAAGAAATAAGGTCGTTGTGCAGCAACAGTCTGCATATAGGCATCCTGATTTTGCACACTCCCGCTAGAAACCGGATTATCAACATCCCAGGAAAGTGGAATACGACGGCGTTGTTTACCATAAATCATTTGTTGTGCAGGTGTCGGGCAATCAATCATATCCCCCGGAAAACCAAGATATTCTTTTATCAGCTGACGCTCAGGTACCTGCAGTGATTCAATCAAATGGGTAGTTAAAAAACCATCCTGAGCAACAATGGCGGGAGTAAGAGCCAATTCAGCCAGTCTGCGCATAATCAAATTTAAATCAGCAGCCTCCTGGGCATTTCTGGCCATAACCTGAATAAAACCCGTATCATCAATACAATGATAATCATCATGTCCACAATGAACATTCAAACTGGCTTTAGTAATTGCCCGACAGCCGATATTTAACACATAGGGCAGTCTTTTACCCACCGCAGCGTAAAGTGATTCATGCATAAAAGCAACACCCTGTGCTGATGAAAAGTTAACCGCACGCAGTCCTGTCATGGATAAACCTGCGGTAACAGCAGCGGCAGCATGCTCACTCTCCGGTTCAATAAAAATCAACGGTCTTTCTGCTGTATTAACATGCCCTTTACCAACTTCTTCTGCCCAGTATTCTCCCATCTGGGTTGAAGGTGTAATAGGATAGGCTCCAGCTGCATCTGAAGCTTCACGTTCACACATTATCACAGCACCATTACCATCCATTGCCATACGTGTTCCAGGATAAGGAAAATCCTCTGCACTATTTTTTGTCAGGTTGTTGCGAATTTTGTCAAACATATTAATGTCCTTCAGTTTTCAGATTAAGCTCTTGGTAAAGGTTCGATTCTATGGATTGGTTCCTTGCGGATTATTTTATGTGATTGATGACCACGTTGAGATTCACTATTGTAGTCTTTCCAAACGATTGCTCCGGTTGGACAACGTTCGATGGCAACCTGGGAGGCCAGACCATTTTTTGAATAATCAATCGTTGCCAAACTATTTTGTATAGTGATTAACCCTTCCGGTGCATCGCTGACACAACGATTACAGGCATTGCAGGCAACATCACAATGCGCTTCACTCTCATCCATATTATCTTTATTATTACAGGCAACCCATAGTTTATGAGCGACCGGTTCTAATGAGAACAAATCTTTTGGGCATTCCGCGACACAGTCTCCACATGCTGTACAAAGATCAGCATCCACTACGGGTAAGCTGAACTTATTAAAAGTGATGGCATCAAAATCACACACAGTGCCGCAATCTTCCAGCCCCAGGCAGGCCCAGCTGCAGCCTTTTCCACCACCGGAAACTAAAGCTGCTGCCCGGCAGGTTTTCAAACCTTCATAATTGGCTCGTGTATGAGCCACATGGCTGCCTCCGGCACAGGCAAGACGGGCAACCAGTTGTTCATGTTGAGTCACTTCTACACCCAGAAAATCAGCAATCACCTGATTCATCTCTATGGCATTCACCGTACAGAGTCCAGGATCAACTTCACGAGCGACTAAAGCTTCAGCAAAAGGCCGGCAACCTGGTGTACCACAGGCACCACAATTAGCATGAGGAAGCAGCTCTTCTACTTCATCTATACGGGGATCTTCAAACACATATAAATAGCGGTTAGCAAATGATAATAGCAAGGCCAAAAATATTCCCAAACCTGCCATAAAAGTAGCGGTCAGTAGCAATTGATTGATCGATTCGCTAGAAAATTCCATAGTAATCTTTTTATAAAAATGAATTCCTATACAATTTACAGGTTTTTTTATTATTAGTCATTTAAATATTTTTAATGTTTATTATTAAATTTATTAATACTTAATCACTTTAGTACAAAAAAGCAAGTGTTTGAATAAACGGAGGATTTGGAAGGACAAGTTACTGACTTATCCTTGATGATGGATTTAGTCTGTTATGGTTACAGTACTTCTATCACTGGAGACGCTTTCACCAATAATCTGACCTGAAACATCTAATGCAAATATTCGTACTTCCAGAATAATACCATCCAGACCTTCAGGTAAAGGAAGACTAAAGAGAATTAAATTGTCATATTCAGTATAAGATGTAGAAGGCAATGGTACGGATTGTTTTTCAAATTCAGGTCTGCTTACATTATCTTCAGAAAATTTCGGAACCGGGAGGTTAAATTCCAATAAATAACTCTTTGCACCTGGAAATTCTGTCCAAATAAGTAAATTGCTTTTACCACCATAGATTTTATCATTATCCACTGGTGAAACCCACGACGTACGCGGCACCCTGCTTTGTATTGTTTGTTCTCCACCTGCAGTCAGGGTGGTAGTGCTCTTGTTCTCTCTATCGGTAACTTCAACAGTACCGGAATCAACTGACACTGTTGTTGTTCCTACCAAGCCATTTTGGCTATAGCTGGCTGAGAAATTAGATGGTTCAGATGTCTCGGACGTATCGGATGTATCGGATGTATCTAAAAACAAACTGATTTTTTTTACAGTTCCGTTAATAATATCAAGAAGATCAGCTAAACTACCGCCAATGCCTTCAGGATCATCCGTATGTTGAGAATCCGGAATTGTCTGATAGCCTGCAACAACAATATCAACAACAGGTGTTGTTACTGTATATTCCCGAAAAGTAATAGGAACCTCTAGTTCTATAGAACCTTTCAATAGAGACACTTTTTTTGTTGTTTGAGTATCTTCAAGTTGTTTTGGATGTTGAATAAGTAATGTATCAGGTTTGATTGTCAGCTTGGTATTTTCACTATCAATTAAAGTAATCTCATCATTTTCACCGGTTATGACAATATGAACTTCAGGTATTGAAATATGAGTCACATCCACACTTATTGGTGTAACAATAAGTGCAGAACCCACATCATCCGCGACAACATAAGGAGTTGATATACTATTTGAAAATGAGCTATTTATTATCTCAGTAATGTCAGGTGTGCCTATGTCAGGTGTGCCAATATCAGGTGTGCCAGTGTCAGGTGTGCCGGTATCAGGTGTGCCGGTATCAGGCGTGCCAGTGTCAGGTGTGCCGGTATCAGGTGTATCTGAACCGTCGTTTAAGCAATCAAAGGATACATTAGAAACAACACTATTTCCTTCTGCGAAAATAAAGCAACTGCCAGTGATATTGAATTCAGCTTTATATGTATTACACCAATCAAGAGCAGATTGACTTGCGGAGTATTGTTCATTGTAACGTGCAGACCAGCCATAAGATGCATTTCCACCACAATCAAAAGCAATAGCAAATGCTTTTTTGGCTTGTAAGCCCAAATAGTCGTTAAAGTCATCAGGAAAAGGAAAACTACTGGAAATTTGATATGATCGTTTAGCAATAGGAGTTGTTAAAGCGTCAGAAGAATTTTGAACATTTTCATTCGCTAAAACACCAGCATCCAGAAAAAGATACAGGATTGCTAATAATAAAATTTGTCTTATATTTAACATAGCAATTACAAATCAGATAATTTATGAAATACCGTTACATATATGACTCAAAGCTAACATATTTTACACAAAAAATCAATGTAAAAATCCTGATATAATATAATGATAATTGTATAATATTAAAAAATAAAATAAGATTCAGTCACCTTATTTAGAAAAGATCAAAATTTATGACCAATACATCCTCTATTTATTACAAAAAAAACCGCTTAAAACAACTTCGTGCATTTTGTCATGTGAGTCGCACAGGGAATGTCAGTGAAGCTGCTGAGCTCTTGTTTTTAAGCCAGCCAACAGTAACTTTACAAATTCAGGCACTTGAGCGGGAATTGAATACCACATTATTTGAAAGACGGGGACCAAAGATTCAATTAACTCCTGAGGGCGAAGTACTTTATAAGTTATCCAATTCCCTGGTGGATGGTATGGATAAATTACATGAAACTTTTGCAGCTAATCTTGGGCACCTGGAATCAGGTAATTTGAGTATTGCCGCCGGAGAATCAACCATTCTTTATATCCTCCCTGAATTTGTCGAACAATATAATCAATGCTGTCCTCAGATACATCTCAAACTACTCAATGTAACCGGTCGTGACGGCATGGCTCTGGTCAGATCAGATGAAGCGGATTTTGCTGTAGGTTCCATGATAGATATTCCTGAAGATATTATATATCATCCTATATTTACTTATAACCCGGTATTAATTACCCCTCTGGATCACCCCTTGGCTGAAAAAGAAAAAATTACTCTGGAAGATATTAGTCCTTATGGGTTAATTTTACCTCCTCATCACTTAAGTACCTGGCGCGTGGTTGATATGGTGTTTCGTCAGCAAAATCTTTCATTTAATGTTGCTCTGGAAGCTGGTGGATGGGAAATTATTAAAAAATATGTAGAATTAGGTATGGGTATATCAATTGTGACGGATGTTTGCTTAACTGGTACAGAAAATGTGGTCAGCAAACCACTTGATCAGTATTTTCCAAAACGAAGCTATGGGCTGGTACTTCGAAAAGGAAAGTTTTTGTCACCACAGGCCAAACGATTTATTGAAGTAATGGATCCTGATTTTTTTGCACAGCAAATTGAAAGAGACTAAATTTTTAGCCATTTTTTTAAACCTGAAACAAATTTTATGTAGTATAATTCCTACAAACAGCTCAAAAATTGTAATCGCTGATTATTTATAATTTTCCAATTTAAAGGAAAAATTATCATGATAAACATAAGATTTAATTCTCTATTCCTGCTATTAGCTTTCTCATTATTTATTATATTTCCAGCCCCTTCTTATGCACAGGACTTAGCTGAGATAAAAAAATCAGGAGTACTTCGTCATCTGGGTATTCCCTATGCAAATTTTATTACCGGCAGTGATGATGGCCTGGATGTAGAACTAATGAAAAATTTTGCTTCCTATCTTGGCATTAAATACCAATTTGTTAAAAGTGACTGGAGGACAATATTTGGTGATTTAACCGGTCGACATGCCCGACGCGGCAGCAATGGAGCTGAATTACTTGAACCTTCCCCTATTATTGGTGATGTGATTGCCAATGGCATGACAGTATTGCCCTGGAGAGAACAACTTATCACTTTTTCAGAACCAACATTTCCATCCTCTGTATGGCTTATCGCTCGTGCCGAGTCAAATATATCACCCATTAAACCAAGCCGTTCTCTTCAATCCGATATATTACTAGTCAAACAGTCTCTGGATGGCGTTAGCGTATTAGCCCTGGAAAACACCTGCCTGGATCCTGCACTTTATCAACTGTCTAAAACAAAAGCAGAAATTCGTCTTCTGAAACAACACCTGAAACTGAATGAAATGGCACCCGCAATTTTAAACAATGAAGCGGAAACAACCCTACTTGACGTTCCTGATGCACTTATTGCACTGGAAAAATGGCCGGGGCAATTGAAAGTGATTGGTCCGATTTCTCAGGAACAGGTAATGGGAGCCGGCTTTCGAAAAAATTCTCCTCAATTACTCCATGCCTTTAACCAATATCTGAAAATAATCAGAAAAGACGGTACTTACAATAAAATGGTCAAAAAGTATTATCCGTCAGTCTTTCTTTATTATGCAGATTTTTTTAACAACTAATGACAACTGAAAATAATCGTATAGATACAGCAAAGATCGGCAGGTTTTTTCCTTATATTGCCGGCCAGTCTTTATTGTTTTTTTTATTGCTGATCATTACTACTACCTATATGTCTCAAAAGAGCCTGAGCAAAGCACAGGAGCAATCTGCTCAATTGAATATGAAAATGTATGCAGCATCGGCCAGTTATTTTTACACCGAAAGGAAAAATGATATTATTAATTTAGCACATTCAAAAACATTAGAAGTCTTTTTCTCTAATCGTGCACTGGGTATGTCCATGCGATATGGTCTTCGTGCCAGTTTACTAGCAATGCAAACTGAATTTCAGGCATTAATGGATGGCAAACTAATCAACCATCTTCCGATATATCAAAAATTAAGTTTTATTACTAATAATGGTGAAGTACTTATTGAAACAAAAAGTCATAAAAGTTCTAATCCCCAGATTATTATTGAAAAAAATTTCTGCACTGGAAAACATGCTCAATTTATTATTATCAATAACACCGGGCAATACTACCCCTCAATCTGCATTCCCTATATTTATAAAGAACAGTCAATGGGGTTCATCGTGGCTGAAATCAATCATAGTAATGCCATATCCTATTTACTTCACCCTGAACATAATATTTCTCCAAAATACCAAATTTCTATAAGTGACTCTACACAAATACATACTTTAAAAAATACAAAGAGTAAAACCCCAAAATTAGAAAACAAGCAAGATCATTTATTAACATTTCAGCTGATAGAAGAAAAACAATCTGCTATGAGTACAATGATAGCGGGTACATCATTGCTTATTTCCAGTAGAGATAATTACACGGGCATCAAAGACTTTTTAACCTCACCATGGTATCTGTTTTCTTTGAGTCTGATATCTATATTAGTCCTGTCATTTGTCATCATAGGATATCGAGCACGAGTCGCAAATATCCTATTACAATCACGTTATGAAGAATCCCGAAAAAGTAACAATAAGTTCCGCGCCTTGACTGAAACCACACATGACTTTGTTTGGGAAACCACAGCGGACGGCATATACACCTATTGTAGTCCACAAAGTAAAAAAATCCTTGGCTATGAGCAGGATGAATTGTTAGGAAAGAGTCCCTTTGATCTGATGCCGGAAAAAGAAGCAAAACGAGTAAAAGAAATTTTTATCAGTATTGTAAAACAACATGCTCCAATTAAAGTACTGGAAAATATTAATCTCACTAAGGATGGCAGGAAAGTAATTCTTGAAACCAGTGGCCAGCCTTTTTTCAGCAGTACGGGAGAGTTACAGGGTTATCGGGGCATTGACCGGGATATTACACAACGAAAAAAAGTTGAAACTGAATTAAAATATATGGCAAGTCACGATGCTCTAACTGAACTCTATAACCGGGAAGTGCTGGATCAACGACTGAGCAGTGATATCAATAGAGCTACTCGCTATAAACACCCTCTATCAGTATTTATGCTGGATATCGACTATTTCAAAAATATTAATGATACTTACACTCACCAGGCAGGTGATACTATTCTGCATAATTTTGCAGGCATAATAAGCAATTCAATCCGCAAAACAGATTATGCCGCTCGTTATGGTGGTGAGGAATTTGTTGTTATTCTTCCGGAGACATCACTCGGCAAAGCACAAGAACTGGCAGAACGATTACGCACAAAAATAGCAGAGTATTCTTTTTCTGCCGGGCAGGGAAAAAATTTAAACATTACTGCCAGTATAGGTATTGCCACATTTCCTGAGCATGCTCAATGCTGGGAGCAGCTGATACATGCAGCAGATAAAGCCATGTATACAGCCAAAAAAGAAGGACGCAATCTGGTTAGAACAATTTAACCCTATTGTAAAAGTTTTTCTATTTATTAAAAAAATTCTCCATTCAAGATAAATATTAGTTGCATAAAAATTAATACTGGAATACCCTTATTGTTTTCAATGATTTACTTATCAATCATTGGAAATATTAATAGTTAATATTTAGTGCATCAATCCTGAATATTGAATTCATTTCTTCACGGGGAAAAATCATGGATAAACACCAATCATACTGGAAAGCAAACCTTCGCTTGATGACAATTTGTCTAAGCATCTGGTTCGTAGTTTCATTTCTTTTTGGCATTATTTTAGTAGAACCACTTAATAACTTTCACTTGGGTGGCTACAAACTGGGATTCTGGTTTGCTCAACAGGGTTCTATCTATACTTTTGTTGCTCTGGTCTTTTTCTATTCATCACGTATGAATAAGCTGGATAAAGAATATGGTGTAAATGAAGATGAGGAGCAATAAAAAATGGATGAATTGAAGCTATATACTTATATTGCCGTTTTCGGCACCTTTGGGCTTTACTTTGCGATTGCCTGGTGGGCCAGAGCCGGTAGTACCAGTGAATTTTATATTGCTGGCGGTGGAGTACATCCAGTACTGAACGGCATGGCCATTGGCGCTGACTGGATGAGCGCTGCATCTTTTATTTCCATGGCAGGTTTAATTGCCTTTTTAGGTTATGGTGGTTCTGTTTTTTTAATGGGGTGGACCGGAGGCTATGTATTATTAGCCATGCTGCTGGCTCCTTATTTAAGAAAATATGGAAAGTTTACCGTACCAGAATTTATTGGTGATCGTTATTATTCAAATTTTGCCCGTGTCGTTGCCGTGCTATGTTTGATTATTGCATCACTGACTTATGTTATCGGGCAAATGAAAGGGGTAGGCGTTGCCTTTTCACGCTTTTTAGAAGTCGACTACGGTCTTGGTCTGGGCATCGGCATGTTCGTCGTCTGGGTATATGCTGTACTCGGCGGAATGAAAGGAATAACCTATACTCAGATTGCTCAGTATTGTGTATTGATTTTTGCCTATACTGTGCCCGCCGTATTTATTTCTCTGCACCTGACAGGGAATCCTATTCCTCAAATTGGACTGGGTAGTACTCTGGCTGACGGCAGTGGTGTTTATCTATTAGATAAACTGGATCTGATTGTGACCGATCTGGGTTTTAAAGAATATACTACGGCCAAACTGGGCAGTACACTCAACATGTTTATGTATACCCTATCGCTGATGATTGGTACCGCAGGTTTACCTCATGTCATTATGCGCTTCTTTACCGTACCGACAGTCAAGGGTGCCCGTTCATCTGCAGGCTGGGCTCTGGTATTTATAGCAGCACTGTATACTGTAGCTCCTGCCGTTGGTGCAATGGCTCGTTTAAATTTAATGAATACCATTCAACCTGCTGCTTCTGAACCACTGGAATATGAACAGCGTCCTCAATGGTTTAAGAACTGGGAAAAAACCGGTTTATTAAAATTTGAAGATAAAAATGGTGATGGAAAAATCCAGTATGTTGCTGATAAAGCAACCAATGAACTGGTTAAGGTGGATCGTGATATCATGGTTCTGGCCAATCCTGAAATTGCCAACCTGCCAAACTGGGTGATTGCGTTAGTGGCTGCCGGTGGTCTTGCAGCAGCGTTATCAACTGCCGCCGGTTTATTATTGGCCATCTCCTCCTCCATTTCTCATGATTTAATGAAAGGTGTCTTTATGCCTGACATTACTGAAAAGACAGAATTGAGGGCTGGTCGTATAGCTATGACAGTTTCCATTTTAGTGGCAGGCTATCTGGGGCTTCATCCGCCCGGGTTTGCCGCCGGAACCGTTGCACTCGCCTTTGGTTTAGCTGCTTCGTCAATATTTCCGGCCTTAATGATGGGTATTTTTGCCAAGTCAATTGGTAGTAAAGCCGCAGTATCAGGTATGTTGGCCGGTATTGGCATTACCTTATTATACATTTTCCAGCATGAAGGAATTATGTTTATTAAAGGCACTGCCTTTCTGGGAGATATGGCTCGAAACTGGTTCTTTGGTATTGATCCAAAAGCATTTGGCGCTGTCGGTGCAATGGTGAACTTTAGTGTCGCATTTGCAGTATCCAGAATCATTGGTGAACGTCCACCTGAAGATATTCAGGCAATGATCGAGGATATTCGTATCCCTGCAGGTGCGTCTGCCGCTGCAACTGGTCATTAAATATTTTTGTGGAACAGGGTTCGGAGTCAAATTGTATACCATTTGACTCCCAATCAAAATTAACAAGGCTTCTCTATAGAAGCCTTATTTTATTCTGCACCGGGTAAAAGATATGAACAGACACACAAAAATAGCTATTATTATTGCCCCTTTTTTAATTATTGGTGGCTATATTGCTGCTGATTATTATGCACAGGAGCAGGAAAAAAATAAAAACCTCTTTAAGCTCAGTCTGGAAGATCATTGTGATCTGACAAAAAAGCCCTGTATTCTTAGTAATAAACAATTAACACTGATATTATCTGATCATTCCGGTATCACTCAAATTGACTCTAATCATCCACTGGAAGACGTGATTTTATCTTTAGTTAGTACAAATAATAAAGAAACACGTTATAGGATGACGGCAGATAAAGGTCGGCAATTCTGGCAATCAGAAACTCAGGCATCTGCTCTGCTAAGTCAATCATCAACTTTAAAAATGCGTCTGATCGGCGTCATCAATAAGGGCTATTATTTTGCTGAATTTCATAGCAGGAAAAATTAAATTATGGAGATTGAATTACAGGAGATTGCTGATTTTGTCAGTACGGTTCACCCTTTTGAGAATTTACCTCAGGCCATTATTGAACAACTGATAAAAAAAATGACCATTCGATATGTTCGACGTGGGACTGCTTTAGCTCTCGAGCCTGACAATGAGGGGCGATTGTATTTATTACGCAAAGGCGCTGTCATCTTATTATCGCAACAGAAAAAATTATTAGGCAAGTTGGGAGAAGGTGATATTTGTACCGCTTTTTGTCAGTTACAGAAAAAAATAGAATTTAGCATTCATGTAGATGAAGATACTTTACTTTATAGCATTAGCTGTCAGGTTTTAAGTACTATTTTACAGAATCATCCCGAAGAATTATCTTATTTACAGGAAACTTCAACACAACGTCTTAATCGCAAAATGAAAACGATGGAGGAAAAAAATAATCTGGCTTTATCTTTAATGCAAACATCACTTTCTAATGTTATGCATCCCACAGTCATCACAGCAGAAATCAATATCAGTATTCATGATGCAGCCATAGTCATGGCAAATAAAAATGTCTCATCACTGATTATATTGCAGGATGGTCAGGCTGTTGGTATTTTAACAGATAAGGATATTACCAAACGCTGCGTAGCCGGCAATGTCCCTGTATCTAACCCGGTTGAGCATATTATGACTGCGAGACTGATATCAGTGTCCGGAGATATCAGTGCATTTGATGCCATGATGATCATGACCCGTCAACACATTCGACATCTTCCTATTATTGATAATCAGCAACTCAACGGTATCATCAGTATATCTGATTTTTTACGCATGGAAGGTCGAAACTCAATCTATATTACTAATGCCATTAAAAAAGCTGATTCTATTGAAGAGATACAGGAATATTGCCAAACTATCCCTCAACTGCAGTTACAATTGGTCAATATGGGAGCAACAGCGGATCATCTTGCAAAAATTATTACCGCCATCAGCACCACAGTCACCCGACGTTTAATAGAACTGGCTGAAATAAAGCTGGGGGCTGCTCCGGTACCTTATGCCTGGTTAGCAGCCGGCTCCCATGCTCGTCGTGAACAAAGTAGTCATTCTGATCAGGATAATGCCTTAATTATTTCTGATCAAACGAGTCAGGAAGACACTCAATGGTTTACTGCTTTAGCTCAATTTGTCTGTGATGGACTAAATCAATGCGGCTATGTCTATTGTCCCGGAGAAGTGATGGCAAGTAATATAAAATGGCGTCAACCCGCTAAAAAATGGACAGAATATTTCACAAACTGGATCACGACACCTTCCCCGAAAGCCTTAATGTATTCCAGTATTTTCTTTGATTTACGCTGTATCTCGGGTGACTGCCGTTTAATCGATGATGTTCGTCAAAAAATGCTAAAATTATCCCCTAACAATAATTTATTCCTGGCACATTTAACATTTAATGCTTTAAAACTAAAACCTCCATTAGGTTTTTTCCGTGATTTTGTTCTGATTCATGATGGCAAACATAACGATACACTTGATTTAAAGCACAATGGTCTGGCACCAATTGTGGATTTAGCCCGCATTTATGCTCTAGCTGAGGGTATCGAGGAAGTCAGTACCATCGAGCGCCTAAAAAAAGTCAGCGGCAGTCAGTCTCTCAGCCGGGAAAGTGCTGATAATTTATTAGATGCATTTGAGTTTATTGGTAATCTTAGAGTAAAACACCAGGCTCAGCAAATCAATATTGGTATTAATGCAGATAACTTTATGGCACCGGTAGAAATTTCAAAACTGGAAAGAAGCCACTTAAAGGATAGCTTTAAAGTTATACAAAATCTACAGACTTATGTAGAAAAACGTTATGCTTTGGCTTAAACGGGGTCAATAATGTTCAGTCAATGGTTTGGATATGAAGCAAAAAGAAAGCGTTTGCTGGCAAAAGCACCACCGGGACCATTAAAGGAATATTTATCTGTCCCCTTTCCCGATCCTGCAACAAGACTCAATCAAACCCCGATTTTAGCATTGGATTTTGAAACCACCGGCCTGGATGCAAAAACCGATCAAATTCTCAGTGTCGGCCATATTACTATTGAGTCTTTTGAAATATTACTGGCTTCAGCCTATCATCAGATCATCTGTACCCGTGGAGATCTGAAAGAAGAAAGCGTGGTGATCCACCAGATAACAGATGACACCAAATCCAGTGGACAGGGAGCTGAAGAGGTTATTGAAAAATTATTACAGGCGATGGCAGGTAAAGTAATTTTAGTCCACTTTGCACAAATAGAAAAAAACTTCTTACAATATACCTGCAAGAAACTTTACGGCATGGCACCAGTTTTTCCTATTATTGATACACTCGTGTTGGCTCGTAAACGTCTGGATCAAAGAACCGCTTTATATTCTCCCAATGATTTACGTTTATTTAATCTAAGAGAAAATTTTCAATTACCCCGTTATAGGGCACATAATGCCTTAAGTGATGCTCTGGCAACAGCAGAATTATTTTTGGCTGAAATAGAACTTAAGCAACAAATGAAATCACCACGATTAAAAAGTGTTATTCTATAAAATATAGCATTTTTGCTGCTTTGGTACTATTCTCATTAATACTACTCTTTACAATAAGCATTAATAAAAACAATATTAATTATCAAAATACATTATTATTACAATACTAATAATTCCATTATAATTACAGGTGCTTTTTTAAACCCTCTATGTTTATTATGTTCTATTAAGGTGCTGAATAATGACCAAAGAAATAAAAACGATACTAATTGCTAATCGCGGCGAGATTGCGATACGAATTCTGCGCGCTGCTTCTGAGCTGAAAATAAAAACCATTTCAGTTTACACTCATGTTGATCGTTTTTCTCCTCATCGTTACAAGGCTGATGAAGCTTATCAGATCGGCAGTGATGATGAACCTCTCAAACCCTATCTTGATATTGAAGGCATCATTGACCTTGCTAAACTTCATCAGATTGATGCCATTCATCCCGGTTATGGATTTCTTTCTGAAAATGTTCAATTTGCCAAACGCTGCCGCGAAGAATCCATTATATTTATTGGTCCCTCGCCTGAAAGTATGGAACAGCTAGGTAACAAAGTGATGGCAAAAAATAATGCCGTTTCTGTTGGTATTCCGGTGATCAAGGATAGTGAACGTAAGCTGGTCAGTTATGAAATCGCCCGTGAAGAAGCCGAGCGTATTGGCTATCCATTAATGCTCAAAGCAGCCTCCGGCGGTGGTGGACGTGGAATGCGGGTGATCCGTCAGGCACAGGAACTGGAACATGCTTTTACCGATGCACGCAATGAAGCCGCTAATGCCTTTGGTGACAATACGGTCTTTCTTGAAAAATATATTGATTCCCCGAAGCATATTGAAGTTCAGATTCTAGGCGATCATTCAGGCAATCTGGTGCACCTTTTTGAACGGGATTGTTCAGTTCAACGGCGTTTTCAAAAAGTGATTGAAGTGGCTCCCAGCGTAACACTAAGCCAGAAAACCCGTGATAAACTATATGACTATGCAATAAAAATCTGTCAAAAAGTTGGATATTATAATGCCGGAACCGTTGAATTTTTAGTTGATAAAGACGGTGAAATTTACTTTATTGAAGTCAATCCGAGAATCCAGGTTGAACATACCATTACCGAGGAAGTGACCGGTGTTGATATTGTTCGCAGTCAGATTCATATAGCTTCAGGACATAAACTCTCTGATCCACAAATTAATCTCCCCTCTCAGGAATCAATTCAATGTAATGGTTATGCCGTGCAATGCCGCATTACCACCGAAGATCCAAAACATGATTTTATGCCTGATTATGGTACTATTATTGCCTATCGCAGTGCCGGTGGATTTGGTATTCGCCTCGATGTCGGCGCTGCCTATCCAGGTGCCAAGGTTTCTCCTTTTTTCGATTCTATGCTGGTCAAAGTTTCTTCCTGGGGAAGAACTCTGGATGGCGCCGTACAGAGAATTAATCGTGCTTTACGTGAATTCTGTATTCGTGGTGTAAAAACCAATATTGCCTTTCTGAGAAATGTGCTGGAACATCCCGTCTTTGCTGCAGGTGAGGCCAGGGTGACTTTTCTTGAAAATCATCCGGAATTATTTAATACCATCCGCAGTTTTGACAGCGGCACAAAAACACTGAATTATCTAGCTAATGTGATTGTTAACAGTAATCCTGATGTTAAGTCAGTGGATTTCAATCACCAGTTTCGCATCCCCGTCATCCCTGATTATGATCATTTCGCTCAGTATCCTGAAGGAACAAAAAATCGACTGGATAAAATAGGGGCAGATAATTTTGTGCAGTGGATAAAAAATCAGAAAAATATTTTATATACCGATACTACCATGCGTGATGCTCACCAGTCTTTATTGGCAACACGCGTCAGAACTATTGATATGATTGAAGTAGCCGAAGGTCTGGCAAAGAATCATCCACAATTATTTTCACTGGAAGTTTGGGGTGGTGCCACTTTTGATGTTTCCATGCGGTTTTTGCACGAATGTCCCTGGGAACGCCTGAGAGAATTACGCAAAGCTATTCCTAATATACTATTACAAATGCTGTTTCGTGGTTCAAATGCTGTGGGTTATAAGGCCTATCCGGATAATCTTGTTGAAAAATTTATAGAAAAATCCTGGGAAAATGGTATTGATGTGTTTCGTATATTCGATTCACTCAATTGGGTAGAAGGCATGCGCAAGTCCATCCAGTTTGTACGCAATCAGACCGGTGGTATTGCCGAAGCCAGCATCTGTTATACCGGTAATTTACTTAACCCGGATCCTTCTTATCGTTATAATCTGCAATATTATCTTGATCTGGCCAGACAACTGGAAGATGCCGGTGCACACACACTGGCAGTCAAAGATATGGCGGGTGTTTTAAAACCTTATGCTGCACAGATACTCATCCCCGCCCTGAAAGAAGCTGTTGATCTGCCTATTCATCTGCATTGTCATGACACTTCTTCCATTCAGGCAACAACCTTGTTAAAGGCCATTGAAGCAGACGTTGATATTGTTGATGCCTGCCTCAGTTCAATGTCCGGACTGACTTCTCAGGTCAATCTGAATTCAATGATTGCCATTATGCAAGGTCATGAACGTGAACAGCACTTTAATTTACCTTCTTTAAATCAATACGCCAACTATTGGGAAGATGTGCGTGAAATGTATTATCCCTTTGAATCAGGGTTAAAGGCTGGCACTGCAGAAGTCTATGAACATGAAATACCCGGTGGACAATATTCAAACCTTCGTCCTCAGGCTATTGCTTTAGGCCTGGAACACAAATTTGAAATGATCAAAAAGAATTATGCCATTGTCAATAAAATGTTTGGCGATATCGTTAAAGTCACCCCCTCTTCTAAAGTCGTTGGTGACATGGCTCTGTTTATGGTATCAAATAATTTGTCTGAGGAAGATGTCATGCAACAGGGTGAAACCCTGGCATTTCCGGATTCTGTAATTGATTTGTTCAAGGGCAATCTGGGACAAATTGAAGGAGGATTTCCAAAAAAACTGACACGACTGATATTAAAAGGTGATAAGCCTTTTACTAAACGTCCCAATGAATATCTTAAGCCTGTTGACTTTGACCTTGAGTTTGCTGATTTTCAAGAAGAATTTGATGATGAACAGGAATTTTTAGATTTTCTTTCTTATAAGATGTATCCAGATGTATTTCGTGACTTTCATGAACACGGAAAAATCTATGGCAAGGTCAGAAATGTTCCAACACCCGCCTTTTTCTACGGTATAAAACAAAATGAAGAAGTACAGGTAAAACTGGGACAGGGCAAACTGATTATTATCCGTCTGATTTACCAGTCACCAGCAGATGAAAGCGGCTTATGTACCGTCACATTTGAATTGAATGGACAGACTCGCAGTGTGCAGGTACGTGATCAATCAGCCCGGTCAACGATAAAAATAAACCCCAAAGCAGTGGAAGACAATCAAATAGGCGCACCATTACTGGGAAAACTCTCTGCAGTATTAGTTGAAACTGGCCAAAAGGTTAAACAAAATGATCCGCTTTTTGTTATTGAAGCAATGAAAATGGAATCAACAATTACTGCAAATTGTAATGGGATAGTTAAAAATATTTGTATCAACACAGGAGAACTGGTAGAACAAGGGGATCTAATTATTGAATTCGTTTAGTTTTTATTGGTAAGGGAATCACTTTACCTTTATTAGCCTTATCACTTTGCAGCAAAAATTTTTCTTCTAATTCCTTTGCCGGCACAGGTTTTGAATATAAATAACCCTGTGCCAGATCACAGCCCATTTCAGCTAATAGTTTTTCATGTTTGTCTGTCTCTACGCCTTCAGCCAGAACCGTTAATTCCATACTTTTTGCCATATTAATAATGGACTTAACCAGACGCTTATCCCCTTCATCTTTGTCCATATTCCAGACAAAAGAACGATCAATTTTTAATACATCAATGGGAAACTTTTTCAGGTAACTCAAGGAGGAATAGCCGGTACCAAAATCATCCATAAAGATTGCAAAACCCTTTTCACTAATTTGCTGCAGTGTTTTTTCAAGCTCAGACGAGTTTTCCATTAATAGATTTTCCGTTATTTCCAGCTCTATCAAATCCGCAGAAATTCCGACTACATTCAATAAATCATTTAATACCTTATATATCGGCATATTTCTATCACAAAACTGACGTGAAGAAACATTAATAGCCATTTTTATTTTATTATCACAGCGACTATTCCAGTCTTTTATCTGCCACATTGCCTGCTGCATTATCCATTTTCCCAGAGGGACAATCATACCGGTTTCTTCTGCAATAGGAACAAAGTCATCAGGAAAAACCAGACCATTCTGAGGACTATTCCAGCGAATGAGGGCTTCAACTGAAACAATTTTTTTACTTTTTAAGTCTATGACCGGCTGGTAAAACAGTTCAAATTGTTGATATTCCAGAGCCGTATGCATGTCCTGTTCAATTTTCATATAATTCATCACCCGGAAATTCATTTCCTGAGTAAAAAACTGGTATTGATCCTTACCTTTATCTTTTGCCTGATACATTGCCGTATCAGCATTTTTTAACAAAATTTCCACACTCTCACCATCATCCGGATACATAGCAATGCCGATACTTCCTGAGATGATTGTCTGGTGTACCCCATCCAAAACAAAATTTTGACTCAATGCATTGAGCAAACTGTTTGCAACTACTTTTACATTTTGAATATTATGAATTTCAGTCAAAACAATAACAAATTCATCACCTCCTATACGGGACAATAAATCAGTATTACGTATTGTTAACTCTAACCTTTTCGCCGCCTGGCACAGCAGATCATCTCCAATCTGATGTCCTAGACTGTCATTGATAATTTTAAAGCGATCCAGGTCAATAAATAGCACTGAAAAAGGGGTATGACTACGTGCAGAACGCTCAATTTCTTCTACAATTTTTTCTGTACAACGCTTGCGGTTGGCCAGGCCGGTCAAATCATCATAATAAGCCTGCTGCCACATCTTTTTTTGATATTCCCGCTGCTTTAAAATTAAAGAATCAAAAGCATCAGCCATTAAAGCAATTTCATCATCGCCCTGAACCTCCAATAGTTGATCAAACTGTCCACTTGAGCGCATGCTTTTAATTTTTTTTGTCATAGCACTGACTTCAACAACCATACGCCTAATTAACATAAAACTTAATAAAATAAGTATCGCTAATACAAAAACAATTAAAATAAGGTGTAATAACAGACTGGAAGATTCTGCCTTATACTTGCTAATGACTGTATTTAAAATATCATCCTCTAATTTAAGACTCACTTGACGCATATTTTCAATACGCTGTGTCGAAACAGAGAACCAGTTGCCGCTTTCTAATCCTGTCACATAGGTACTGAGCAAACCAATTGCTGTTTTAGCCGGTCTATCATTAATATTAACGATATGATCGATTTCTTCAATGCTTGCACCCTGCTTTTTCATATTTTCTACAACCATCAGCATACTATGATATTTCTCCAGTGTTGTCTGGATAACTTTTAAAAACTGGCGCTCCTTTTTACTCATACCAGCTAACTGAGAATACTCGTTAATTAATATTTTTACTTTTTCAATATCCTGATTAAATCTCATTCGATATTCGGTGTTACCTCGCATAACAAAATTTTTAAAATCATGAATCAGGCCGCCATAACCGATAATATTTTGTAATTGATTCAATACAGAATTTTTCTTTGCTTTATCCAGGCCAGCCTGACGCAGTAATAACATTTCTTTTGTTTGACTGGTATTTAAACGACTGACTAAATCATTGCTGAAACTCTCAAAACCATCCTGATAGAATGAATCCAAAAAGCTGTTTTGCTGACTGATAATTTCAACTATCTGCCTGTAGAGTTCAACATTAATTTCTCCTTTTAAAAAGATAGTATTTAAAATGGCTCGTTCCTGCCCGGCATATTCCTGGGCTTGTAATAAATTAAGATAAGTAGTGATTTTATGCAAAATGACACTATCGCTTGAAATCACTTGTAAATATTTAATAAAAATAATTATTTCATGTATCAGCTTGGTATAATTTTCAAAATAAGGTTGATAAGCACCATCCTGTTCATTGGCAACACGATGGCGTACTGATTTAATCCGATCCAGACTAACAATCAGCTCGTTTAATTCTATCTCATCTTGAAATTCAGTATAAGAAAAAAGACTACTATTATTTATTTTCTGTAAAAACTGATTAATACGCTCATCCGTATTAATATAAAGTGCCAGTAATTGTTCAGTTCCATTATCAGAGCCAAAGAAAGACTCACCCGTATAGCCGCGTTCTAATTGAATTTCATGGACAATGGATGACAAGGATTGTGATAATTCTATAAACTGAATTAATTTTTCACTTTCATCAATAATTAATTGTTCTGTAGAAATTTGAGAATAGCTTAAATAAATGAGTAAACTGGCAGGTAAAAATAAAAGTAATAATAATTTTACTCTTATTTTAAGATTTTTGATGGATGATAAAATCATTTTTTAATCTATATTTTCCGGTATTTACTGCTTATAATAACAGATTCATGGCGTTCACTTTTACTCAATCTCTATTCAACAATCACTTCCATATACATATTCGGATGAATGGCGCACTCCACAGGAATGGTTCCCGGGGTATTAAAAGTCACTGATTTGCTCTCACCTTTCGGAAAAGATCCCAGATCAAAAGTGGTGCTGTCAGACAGACTGTAAACATTATGAAAGAATGGATCCTGATTTTCAAAATGAATCACATCTCCTTTTTTGATTTTTATTTGCTTTACTGAAAAAGCCTTATTTTTTTGCCCGACGGTATGCTCTTCTGCAAAACCGGTGTTTGAAAATAGAAACAGGCTTAAAGCAATTAGAATATTCATATATTTCATTATTATTCCCTTTTCCTAATAAAAAATTTAATCTAATGGTAATATAGGCAAATCAAATGGTACAGGCGGCGTTGTCAGAGCCTGCATAAAGGCCACAATATCTTCTGATTCCTGCTTATCGAGTTTAATCTCTTTAATATTGGGAGATAAATCTTTTTTAGTCACTCCCCCTTTATTATAGTGATCCATCACCTGCATTAAAGTACTTGCCTCTCCATTGTGAAAATAGGGGGCTGACAAAGTAATATCCCTTAAAGTCGGGGTTTTAAAGGCTCCTTTTAAAACTCTGATAGGCTTTTGTACATAACGTCCCATATCCGGATTTTTTTCACCATAGGCTTTTAAACCAACATTATGAAAACCATTATCAGTAAAGTTTGGTGCCGAATGACAAACAGAGCAATTGCCCTTATCAGAGTCAACAAACAGTTTGAAGCCATTAATTTGCTGTTTGGTCATCGCTGTTTCATCACCACGAACCCAATTATCAAAGGGAGAATCATTGCTCAGAATTGTCCATTCAAAAGAAGCAATGGCTTTGGCAGCGGTTGCAGGCCCCACTTTTTCTCCCGGATATGCCTTGTCAAATAACTTCTTATAACCGGAGTTACTGAATAATTTAGTAATCGCATGCATATCGGTATTCATTTCAACACTGGCTTCCATCGGGCCGGTAGCCTGATCTTCCAGATCACGTTTTCGACCATCCCACATCTGGATTGAATTATAGGCCGTATTAGTCACAACCGGGCTGGCTCGCCCCAGAATTTTGCCTTTATAACCAACGCCCAGAGGTAAACCATCGCCCCAGCCAAACATAGGACTATGGCAGGTGGCACAAGACATATTTCCGTCTCGACTGATACGCGGATCAAAAAATAATTTTTTACCCAGTTCAATGCGTTCATGACTAGGATAATTATGTTTTGGAACCGGCGGCTTATCCGCTAATAACCACTTTTGTAAACTTAGATCACCAGCCTTAAAAATCATTTGAATTTCATCATCGGCACCCGCAATTTGACTGATTCCAAGCAGAGCAAGTACTAAAACAGAAGACATTGTGAATAATTTAAATTGTTTTGTATTCATTTCATGCTGACCTTTTAAAAATAATGATGAGGATAACAAAAGTTACTTAGAAGTGCCCACAGCCAAAAAAATTGGCACGAATTATTTTAAGTAACATAAAAATGACTTAAAATAATTTTGTGAACATTTTTTGTTACTCAAGGGAAATATTTCAACAATACTCCTGCCGCTACGGCTGAGCCGATCACACCAGCAACATTAGGTCCCATTGCATGCATTAATAGATAGTTATGGGGATTTGCCTCCAGACCTACTTTATTGGATACTCTCGCCGCCATTGGCACTGCAGAAACTCCTGCTGAACCAATCAGGGGGTTAATTGCATCTTTGGAAAATCGATGCATGAGCTTTGCCATTAACACCCCCATTGCTGTACCAATACAGAAGGCAATCACACCCAGTAGTAGAATCTTTAAGGTATCCCATTGTAGAAACTGTTCTGCCTGCAGTTTGGAACCCACAGCAAGACCAAGGAATATTGTGACAATATTAATTAAGGAGTTTTGAGTCGTCTGATTCAAACGTTCAACTACACCGCTTTCCCGCATTAAAGTGCCAAAACAAAACATACCCAGTAAAGGTGCTGCTTCAGGAAGGATCATGCCGACTAAAATTACCAACATCAAGGGAAATATTATTTTTTCAGTTTGTGAAACAGGACGCAGCTGAGTCATGGGTCGTTGACGTTCTTCTTCAGTCGTCAATAATTTCATGATCGGGGGCTGAATTAATGGTACCAGAGCCATGTATGAATAGGCAGCCACAGCAATAGCCCCTAATAGATGGGGAGCCAGTTTGCTGGTCACATAAATTGCGGTAGGTCCGTCTGCTCCGCCAATAATAGCAATAGCCGCAGCTTCTTTTCCCGAAAACCCCAGAGCAAGCGCTCCTAGCAGTGTTGCAAAGATACCAAATTGAGCGGCAGCCCCAAGCAAAAGAGTTTTAGGATTGGCTAGCAATGGGCCAAAATCAGTCATCGCCCCTACTCCCATAAAAATCAGCAAGGGAAAAACACCACTGGACAGACCAAGTGAATAAAAAATATATAAAATACCACCCGGCTCTGCAAGACCTGCCATAGGAATATTGGATAACACTGCACCAAAACCAATGGGAAGAAGAAGCAAGGGCTCAAATTTTTTCTTAATTGCCAGGTAAAGCAGAATCAGACCTACCACTATCATGGCAGCCTGTCCTAAAGATAAGTTATAAATTCCCGAACCTTCCCAGATTTTAATTAAATTTTCCATTCACTACTCTTATCCTGTGCCAAAATAAGCCTCTAATTGTTCTTTAGTCAATAAAAATACCCCATGGCCACCCTTTTCAAATTCCATCCAGTAAAAAGGCAGATCAGGATAACGTTCCTGCAGGGCGTATTCACTATTACCGACTTCTACAATAAGTATTCCTTCAGGATATAGATGTGATGCAGCCTGTTCCAGCATAGGGATCACCAAATCCAGACCATCATCACCAGCAGCAAGTCCCAATTCAGGTTCAGCCTTAAATTCCTGCGGCATACTCTGCATATCATCAGCGTCAACATAGGGTGGATTGGAAACAATAATGTTGTATTGCTGACCTTGAAGTTTATTAAACAAATCTGATTCTATCGTTCTGACCTGGCCAATCAGATGATGATTTTCTATATTGATTTTTGCCACATCCAAAGCATCACTCGAAATATCAACTGCATCTATTTCTGCCTGAGGAAAACAATAAGCACAGGCACAGGCAATACAGCCGCTTCCGGTACAAAGATCAAGAATTCGTTCCACATTATCAGACTCAATCCAGGGTTCAAAATAATTCTGGATCAATTCAGCAATAGGTGAACGAGGCACCAGAACCCGTGGATCAACGTAGAAGGAAAGATTGGCAAACCAGGATTCATTAGTCAGATAAGCCGCAGGAATTTTTTCCAAAGCACGACGAAAAATAATATCAATCACATATTCTTTCTCATTAGAAGTTAAATTAGACGAGAAATAAACTGATTGGATGTCAGGTTCAAGATTTAATGTATATAAAACCAGATAAGCAGCTTCATCAATGGCACTGGCATTACCATGACCATAGTACAGGTTTTCCTGCTTAAATAAACTGGCTCCCCAGCGAACATAATCAGTGATAGTATGCAATGATTCTTTCAGTGCTTTTTTATTATAATTAATATTAGACATTTATGATTACATCCCCGGATTATTTTGCAAGACATTGACCCACTGAACCTTTAGCGCAAATACGCCCGTCAAACCAGATAGCATTGGATAGATTGGCACCGCTAAATTTAACTTTTGAACCTTTTGCCCCCGTCAGATTAGCATAACTCATATCAGCTTTTGTAAAGATAGTAGCCGTTAATATTGTATTACTTAAATCAACGGCTTTCAGACTGGCTTGTGTAAAATTGGCATGACTTAAGTCAGCATTGGACAGGTTGGCATAATCAAATTGGCTATTTTGTAAACTGGATTGTTTAAAGTGACTATTTTGTAATAAAGTATTTTTAAAACTAGCCTCCTTCAAACTGCGCTTGCTGAAGTTTCTACGTTGTAAATGACAACTATCAAAAATACTGCCGTTTTCCCCCGCAGAAGCACAATCGATCTGTGTAACAGGATCATCCGGTGTAAAATGAAACATGGCATAAAGCATTGCTGAAACAATAATGATAAAAGCAAATATACCCAGCACACCGCTTGTTTTAATGCCCAGATGAGTCATTTTCTTACGTGGTGAAAATATTTTTTCCTCTCCATTAGTACGAACTTCGCGGATTTCACCCCGTTCATCAGCCCAGCGTCTGGCAGCTCTTAAGCGTTCCTTATAGTTAGGCTCATGACGATTTTTGATCACATCGGGCATGACGGAATGAACTGATGAAGCCTTACGCCAATTTTTTTTGTCCTGACTGAGCTCATCATCGGGATGAATTCTTCCTAACAAAATATTTTTACTAATAAGTCCTGAAGTAAAAGGCCCTTTTACACGACCTTTTTCTTTAACATACCAAAGCTGATTGTCCTGACTCATGCTTTACCTTGTTTAATTGTAATTGTTCAGTATATACTTGTTTATCATAGCGTATTAACAATAATAAATTAACCTTTTGTCACTATCGAGCGTGGACTCTAACAGAATGTCTTCTATTGATCCGTCAAAAATTGCCGCTGAAACAAAAAAACCGGATGCTGCAGTCAGTAATGAAGTGGCTAAGCAGGCTGCTTCGACTTCAGTTAATCAGGAACGATTGCTTATCAGCCAATTATTGAAACAAACGCTGTCTAACTTAACACAGAACGGACTACTCAGTGTTAACATTCCAAAAGCTCTACTCAATGCCAGGCAAATTCTGCCCGGGGAATATACTCAACTCTATATCCAGGACAAGGTTGTTCAACAGAAACAGGCCGCTCAGGAAACATCCATCAGACCAAAAGAATTAACTCTGGGAACCATTCGCCAATGGACGACGGGGCAACTGATTCAAAGTGTCGTCTATGAGCAGACACAAAATAACCTGGCTTCTTTATTAGTCAATGGCAGCGGGCAGTTTGACAAAAAAATACTATCCCAGGTCATACTGCAGGGCAACACACAGCAGTCAGCCCATATATCATCTGAGCAACAGACACAGCTTCAATCCGTAATTAAAATTTTAGCTCAGGTCATGACCGGATTGTCAGCACAGAAAACACTCCCCATATCTACACAATCTATTCCCTCACCAATACAGGTACAAATAAAATCAGCCTCTGATATTCTGACTCAGCCTGGTTCAGAAAATCCACAGGCACAAATAAAATCAGCTGCTAAAATTCTTAATCAGATCAGCAGCAATTTTTCATTATTAATGAATACTTCAATATCTACTCAGGCAAATTCGGAAACACCACAAGTACAAATAAAATCAGCCGCTAAAATGCTTACAGATATTGCCGCTAAAATATCACTTCCGGCAAATAATACTTTATTATCTGCCAATCCCATTAATAATAAAATTATCCAGCAGTCGCAAGTTGTCCAGATAAAAACCGAACTGTCTCTTCAAGCAGGACAACAGCTATTACTGCAGGTACATAAAAAGTCAGGAAAAGTTTCTTTTCAAATACAACATGCTCCAATGGAAAGTCATAAAATAAGTCAATACCTTAATCAACATACTTTAAAACAGCAGGCACTGCCGCAACTATTAGCTTCATTAAAAGATATTTCCAGTCAAATAGCTCAAAGCAAAACGGCTTTAACACCACAATTTGCCAAACAGGTAGACAGGATAATACAGCACTTCCCGCAACTGGCCGAACTCTCTACGATAAAAGAAATAAAAAATATTCTGCAAAATTCCGGACAATTTTTAGAGAATAAATTACTCACCACTATTGTACAATCTATGAAGCTGACAGATTCACCTTCCAAACCTATAACGAATACTGTTATACAACAGATTTCTCAGGCTGATTTCAAGGCTAACCTGGCACAGTTAATCGTATTGATACAAAAAAATGAAGCACTGATTTTACCCAAAAACCCATTATTAAATAATAATTTATATCAGCATATTGAACACAAGGCTCTATTTGGCTCTAATATAAGATCCGCTCAATCGTTTGATCTCCCGGCTCAGGTCACTCATGCTCAGGTACAAAAACCTGCACCTGATGCCAATTTATTTCAGCTAAATTCACTGCTGGTACTACAATCCAAAGTATTAGATCAATTAGAAGGTGTTTTATCGAGAATTATTTCCACTCAATTACAGACTCGTGAGAGAGGTACTGATCAGATACAATTAAACTTTGAAATTCCTTTTCGAAATAATGATCAGCAGGAAGTTTTGCAGCTAAAAATTCGTGAAGAAATTAAAGAGAATGAGGCGCAAAAAGGCAATAAAATCTGGACTGTTAACCTGGCCTTCCACTTACAGTCTCTGGGTGGGATCAGAATTTATATTACCCTGGATAAACAAGATTTATCCATGCAGTTCTGGACTGAAGAAAAAAACACTCAGCAATTGTTTCAGACATATTTTTCTTTGCTTACAGAACGTCTGCATGATGCCGGTTTTACTATTTCAAAATTAGGTGCCTTTCACGGAATACCCGAGACCGCAAAAAAAGAACAGCAAGATAGTCAGTTTATTATTGATGAACGAGTGTAAACATTATCCTGAATATGATTAAATAATGATGAACAAGAAGGCAAAAGCAAACACAGATAATCAGTCTGAAGCAGATGATAATACCATCTACAAACAGGCTATTGCTCTTAATTATAATGAGGGAGGAAATTCTAATCCTGTTCCTAAAGTCACCGCTACAGGACAAAATGAAATAGCAGAGCAAATCATTACCTTAGCCAAAGAACATGGCATCCCCATTCATGAAGATCCGGAACTGGCTGTTTTGCTCTCTCAGTTGGAACTCTATGAAGATATACCTGAATCACTTTATCATGTTGTTGCTGAAGTACTGGCATTTGCCTATATCGTTGCAGGAAAAATGCCTAAGGGTTTCAAAGCAAAAAAATAGTCATAAAAGAGATGATACCAGATATTGACAATACCAGCCTGTTCATTATAAATTGGACATTCATAGTACCTTATTTCAGGAACCCCGTGTGAAGGCAAGCAAACTCCTTTTAATTTTTATCTGTTTTATACTGCTGCATTCCGCATCTCATGCCTCCCCTATCCAGCTGACAGTGGAAGAAAAAGCCTTTATAAAATCTCACCCTATCATTAAGGTTCACATGGAAGATAACTATACACCATTTTCTAATATTGAAAATAATAATAATTTTATTGGTTATTCCATTGATTATGCCAATATGATCGCCAATAAACTGGGAATCCAATTTCATTACAATAAACACGAAAACTGGGATCAGGCCATCAGTCATTTGAAGGACAAGTCAACAGATATCATTGCACAAATGATCAACACCAGAGAGCGCCGGGAGTTTGCATTATTTACAGATGATTATATGACCTATTATCAAGCCATCGTGGTGAAAAAAGACAATATCCATCTTGATACTATAGAGAAATTACAGGGTAAGAAGGTCGCTTTTATTAAAGGATATAATATTGAACATACTTTTAAAAAAGCCAATCCTGATATTCTAATGATTGCTTATCCTGATAACCAAACACTTTTAAATGCCGTTAGATTAGGAAAAGTGGACGCGGCTATTTCAACACATCAGGTGATGCAATACAATATTAATGCCCTTTTTTTAAATGATATTATCAGTATACCAATATTAAACAATTCCCTTATTCCAAAGACTACTGAAGCCTTCGGCATTCGTCATGACTGGCCGTTAATGCATTCTGCACTGCAAAAGGCATTCGCCTCTATTTCTGCTAAAGAGGTGACGGATCTGCAACTAAAATGGTTTGGTCAAAGCTACATGTCGGCAGCTTTGTCTAAGGGAGGAAAAAATAAAACCATCGTACTCTCTGCTGATGAAAAAAACTACCTGGAGAAAAAGGAGCAGATTAACTTATGTGTTGATCCAGACTGGATGCCATTTGAAAAAGTTGAAAAAGGACAGCATATTGGTATGAGTGCTGATTACCTGAAAATAATACGGGAACAATTACCCATTCCATTAAAGCTGGTATTAACATCATCCTGGTCACAGTCATTAGAATACCTCGGGACTAGAAAATGCGATATTTTATCTTTAGTGGCAGCCACCCCCAGCAGAAATAATTATATTAATTTTACCTCAGTTTATATGGAAAATCCTGTAGTCATCGCCACAAAACCTGAAGTGCCTTTTATTGCAGATTTTAAAAATCTGGCCCATGAAAAAATAGGCATCAGCAGAGATTATGCCTTTGTTGAACTATTAAGTCTCAGCTATCCAAATTTAAACATTATCATTGTTGAGAACAGAAAAGCAGGTCTGGAAAAAGTAATTAATGGTGAATTATTCGGATTTGTGGGTACATTGTATGGTATTGCATATATGTTTCAAACTGAGTTTACGGGAGAACTGAAAATTATCGGAAAATTTGATGAAAATATTGGCTTTAGTTTTGGTGTTAGAAATGATGATGTCAACTTATTAGGAATTTTTGAGAAATTTGTTCAACAGATTGATGACAGTAAAAGGCAGGCAATTATTAATAAATATGTTGGAATACGTTATGAAAAAGGTTTTGACTATACTTTGCTTTGGCAGGTTTTAGGCATTGCTTTTATCTTATTATCAGCCAGTCTATATTGGAATAAAAAATTAAGCTTAAGCAATAAAGAGCTGGCAGAAACACAGAAAAGATTAATCAAACAGGCTCATCGTGATCCATTAACGCATCTTTATAATAGGCGATATTTTCATGAGATGGCCGGTGATCTGCTTGCATTATGCAAAAGGAATAAAAATACAATCAGTACTATCATGCTTGACATTGATAAATTTAAAGATGTGAATGATGCTTATGGACATAGTATTGGAGATGAGGTGTTAATTAATTTAGCCGGATTGCTGAAAGAACACACCAGAGCAAGTGATATCATTGCCAGATTTGGCGGTGAAGAATTTGTAATACTACTACCCGATACCGACAAAAAGGGGGCATTACAGATCGCTTCAAAATTAAAATCTGTAGTTGAGCAGCAAGTAATGCCGATAGCGAATAACAATGACCTGCAATATACCATTAGCTTAGGTGTGGATAGTGTTCAATGTGATGATCAGAAAATTGATCAGTCCTTGAATCGAGCAGACAAAGCAATGTATCTGGCAAAAAACAGGGGGCGAAATAGAATTGTTATGTCGTAAACAAGAAAATAAACAACTTAATTTATTTCCTCTTATACCTCCATTTTGCAGTTCTAACTAGCTTAGCAATCTCAGCACTGCATTTTTCTGTTATGATTTCATAACGTTTCACCATATGAATAGATTCAGGTAAGTGCTGGAATGCCAGACCACACATCATTTTTCCAGGAATACATTTTCTTATTCTTGAGATAATACTGGAACGATAAAAAAATTTTATAAATAGTGTTTTAACAATTTTCATGGCAAACTTCAGCCCAATATTTTCTATACAAAAATAACTCTATTGAACTAAGTGTGATGAATGTATGCAGCATAATATAACTTCCCTTTTTACTTGTAGTCACCTATTTTAAGGGTAGGAAATATAGCAGAATTATTCAAGTTTTTGACACAAAACATTTTGTCCCTGTTTTCTTCCTTTCTTGTTAATGATTTCTGCTAATCCACTGAAACGGAGCAGTATTTTTTAATATCGAATTGTCACCCCAGACATACCATGCATAAACACAGCCGTCGCTCTTACCATTAGCAGTAAAACTAGGACGTTCATTCATGATAATAATATTCTTTGGCGGATGTTTTTCCCAGAACAAGCGTCTATCTGATGATCCCATTAGATCCAATTTGCATAACATGATTATAGTCCTGGCATGTGTTATCGCCCGTTCAATAAATTGTGTGGCATGTTTATAGGGGGGGTTAGTGAGGACAAGATCCACCTGGGGTAAATTTGGATCTTTCAGATAATCTTCTCCAAGCAGAATCTCATGCCATGATTTTTCTGTCACCGGGATCAAATCATAGATATTGCCCATACCAATACAAGGCTCATGAAAAGTTTTTATTACTGACCAGTTAATCAGTGGCTTTAACTTTTCAACACACCATGAAGGTGTACCATAATAATCCGTAAGCCTAATATTTTTACGTGTAGTTCCTGCCATTTTCCCTCCAGACATACTACCAGATTCAACTTAATCTGATAGATTCAATATATCTATCTCAGCATTATAGATCGTAGTAGTCACCACCCCAGAATGCTCCGGTAATTATCTTGCGTGAACTGATAATCATATTTGTGATCTCCTCGATACTAAACTGAAAGACATATTCTTCTATATCTGAACTGGTCAACCTGCCTTGTTGCTGAATATCTTGTGCCTGTTCATCAGCAACGTTATCAACCTGCATCAGGAAAGGATTTTTAGAGGCTTCAGCTATACCACTATTATCCCTGATTTCATATAAACGTTTGTGCAGTTCACTACGAAATAGTTTGATTAACACTTCCCACTCCAGCCAGGGTTCCACAGCAGAAATATCCACAAGTTGGATATATTCTTTAACCACATCTGAAGCATTTTCAATCACTCCTCGACGGTTATGATGATTTTTCATCAGCTGATCCTCATGTTCCCTGACATGCTCCTTATCCTCCATATAGTGATGAATTATTTCAGAATAAGTTATTAACTGAATAATAAAACTTTTGATCTGAAGGCAATCATTATCTGAAAAATGAGCCAATTCTTCTGCAAGAATCGGTTTGATTCGTTTAATCATCTGTTCCCGTTCTTCCGGTGGAAGCAGCTTCTCACCTTCAAGTGGTTCCAACTCAAGCTTCATGAGCACACCTTTTATGTAGATTATTATTTAGAATAGAGCAGCAGTATTAGTATTGCAGTTCCATCCCCACACTACAACTGACTGAAGTAATAGCCAGCTATTTTAAGAATATGATATTCAATGGCATTTTTCAAGTTTTGAATAAACTTACACGATGATTTTCAGCTGCTCACCTCAGGTATTCCCAGCACTCATCACAGCACTCATCACAGCAAGATCAATTGATATCGTATTTGCTTTTAATGCATTTATTCATATTAGCCGAAAACAAAATAAACAAGCAGCAGGGTGGAAGTGCTGACTATATCAATTATTAGCTCAGAGTTCAGCGCTAAAATTATCATTAAGCCGAACGACGTCAGATTTACTTAGGTGATTTTTTAGTACTAAGCTTTGCCAAAGAAACTTTTTTAGAATTTTCTGATGCTGTGCTGTCATTGCTGTTAATCCCTACATTAACAAGTACTTTAGGCTTTTTAATCTGTTTTAATGCCAACTTAACTTCATCTGATTGGAAAGCCAAATGTTCAGAAATTGCATATATCTGATCTTCGGTTAGATCCTGTTGTTTTTGTAATGGTTCCAGTAATACGCTAATATCTTCTGCTGCACATATCACAGAATCATAAGCCTCCGCATCAGCCTTGATATCAAACCGTTTCAATTCATCCCCTTTTTTATTACAGACAATGTATTCAAGCTTAATAGACATGTTTTCTCCTGATGAACAATTTGTGGATATAATTTCACTATTTCTAAAATCCAATTATAAAAATAAATGATAATTGTACAATAAATTAGTTTTGGATCATACCTCTGAATAAAGTATCATCTAAATTCTGTTCAAGATTAAAATATCTCATAAATTTATTTTTTGCTGAGAACTTGAAATATGTCGTTAAATTTCATATCCCTCTATAAATATCCTAAAAGAATAAAAATAAACAGGTAATTTAAATAAATATTTAATTTCTCTACTGTTTCATACCATCATGGATTTATAATTTTTTTCTTTAATGCTACTTGTATCAGCCATTATCTTAATATTATACTCTTCTATATGTTTTTCTAAGCTGCCTGTCCGGCAGTAAACGCGGCTTAGGCTACCTGATAGGTTTTTCCGTCATCAGCAGTTGTTGCAAATTTTGCAACAACTGCATTTTTATCCAGTACACCTTCTTTAAATATATTATAAGAAATAGTATATTAGAAAATAACAACGCCTCTAATATATAAAATTTAATATTAGAGATAAAATCTATTGTTAGAAACAAATAATAGATTAGTTTCAGCATCCAAATAAATTTTATTTTTTTTATGCATAAGGTAACTCCACAACTTATTGAGGTGAACACAGATTTGCGCCATCTTTGATAGTTACTTTTAATTATATATTAGCAGTTAAATATATTTTAAATTAATTATCCTTATTATGATGCAAGTCTAATAAAACATTCAAGCATAAGAGTATAATGTAACTAATAAAAGGATAAATTTGAGTATTTTTTTATAAAGGGGAGTTATTTTATAAGGGAGATAGCCATGAAAAAAGTCTTCTTAATCTTTATTTTATTTCTTTTAACAACTTCTGTCACATCAGCTTATGACAAGATAATGGCTGAAAGTTATGCTCAATATTTCAAGCCGTTTTCAGAGAAATCTGTGGGTAAGTCACTGCACATGATAGGTACAGCAACTTTTGTCGAGTATGTAAAAGCTGAAGAATTGTTTGTAATTGATATCAGAACCTCTGGGGAAGCAAAAATCTATGGTTTTACAATTCCAGGAAGTATTGCTATTCCAATGGATAAAATCTTTAAACCTGAAAATCTAGTTCGTCTGCCAACAGATAAGAAAATTGTTATTGTCTGTAAAGCAGGTCATCGGGCAATGGCTGTGAGTACTGCATTACGCCATATTGGATTTGATAATGTATATTTACTAAAACTAGGGCTTCAGGATTTGGCTAAATATCTTTCACCAAATAATGCCTATTAACTTATGGTATAACAAAAGGACATGCCAAGGGTACGTTTTAAAGTCGTACCCTTGATGGTTTTAATCTGTCACAGTTATCGTACTTCTATCACTGGAAGTGCTTTCAGCAATGATATTTCCTTGCTTATCTAAAGCAAAGAATCACATTTCTAAAACTACACCATCAAAACCTTTTGGTAATGGCCGCGTAAAAATAAGTAAACCATCATACTCAATATAAAAATCAGCACGACTGCTTGCTGTTGAAATTCTGCACGACTGGGATTACAGAGTAGTCAGTTCATCACAGTGAGTCACAAAATATATTTCATTTATTTTCTTCCTCTTTAATGGCTTTATCAGCGGCCAACCAACCTTTTTCCCATTCATAGAATTTCCAGTTGTTAACTCCAAAAGGATTATCATATTGTTGTATGCCAGTGATTCGTTCATTCCAGCCATCATTGAAAGGATCATAAATATCATCAGATTCATTTTTTCGTAAATCTACCATTTAGTTTTTACTCCCCTGAATAAAGTAATAATCGATCACTCAAAGTTTACCAAAATATTCAGCAATTAATAATACCTACAACAAAATAAGACTTTTCCTACAGACACCACATTTTCACTCACTTACAATTAACCCAACTAATTGAGAGGTGAGTTATGTCTGATACTGAAATAATGAATAGTGGATCAAATTTCAATTGCTAGAGTGGATCACTTTTTGATTGCTGTTGACAGGCAGTAAACAAGGTAAATGACATCATCCAGTTCTAAGCTGCCTGTCCGGCAGTAAACCATTACAGCGGCGATGGTGACAGCACTATCCATTTCTAAGCTGCCTGTACGGCAGTAAACACCATAAATCAAAATCGCAGTAACACCGGGATTTTTCTAAGCTGCCTGTACGGCAGTAAACTTTTCAACCAGAGCGCAGGAACTTTTAGGCATTTTCTAAGCTGCCTGTACGGCAGTAAACGCGATGGTGGTGAAGTTTTTGAGGAACCTTATTTTCTAAGCTGCCTGTACGGCAGTAAACCAATCTCGTTTATTAACAAATCCCCTGTTTTTTTTCTAAGCTGCCTGTACGGCAGTAAACTCTACCGATGAACCAGACAATCTTTATGAACATTTCTAAGCTGCCTGTACGGCAGTAAACTTGGGATAATAACTGTTGAACAGTGTTGGAATTTTCTAAGCTGCCTGTACGGCAGTAAACATGCTAAAAATGGGGTTTAAGTAAAATTTTTGGTTTCTAAGCTGCCTGTACGGCAGTAAACAAATCAAAATGAGTATAAAAATACAATATTTATTTCTAAGCTGCCTGTACGGCAGTAAACGAACATAATCACAAGGGTCATTATGCGAAGTTTTTCTAAGCTGCCTGTACGGCAGTAAACGAGACATAACTGATACATTGGAATCATTGGATTTTCTAAGCTGCCTGTACGGCAGTAAACATTTCACCGATTTGGATGTGAAAACTTACATCTTTCTAAGCTGCCTGTACGGCAGTAAACGAGAAAGAAGAAATAAAGGATGAGAAAATAAATTTCTAAGCTGCCTGTACGGCAGTAAACCCACATGCCCTCATTGCGGCGCACCGATAGCATTTCTAAGCTGCCTGTACGGCAGTAAACCTTTATTTGATCTTGGTAGCACAGAAGTTCCATTTCTAAGCTGCCTGTACGGCAGTAAACATCCTATTTTATGGCTTTTATCTAATCTTTGCTTTCTAAGCTGCCTGTACGGCAGTAAACCCCAGTAGGAGCGTTCTGTATTGAGTTGCAAATTTCTAAGCTGCCTGTACGGCAGTAAACATCAGGAGCGACTGACACAAGCACGCTTGGATTTTCTAAGCTGCCTGTACGGCAGTAAACTATTTTTCTTTTTTTGCTTTTAGTAATAAACATTTCTAAGCTGCCTGTACGGCAGTAAACATTGTCGCCTGGCGGATAATAAAATTTAGAAATTTCTAAGCTGCCTGTACGGCAGTAAACATTTCGTTTTTCATGTCTATCATCCTTTTGTTTTTCTAAGCTGCCTGTACGGCAGTAAACCTTCAACAACAGGCATTTCATAAGTTTTATCTTTTCTAAGCTGCCTGTACGGCAGTAAACTATGTGAAAACAATGGTGAAGATGAAGCGGACTTTCTAAGCTGCCTGTACGGCAGTAAACATCAATTCAAAACAGAGTCCAGATCTGTTCAATTTCTAAGCTGCCTGTACGGCAGTAAACTTAGAACAAAATCTGGCATTCTTGATGCTCTATTTCTAAGCTGCCTGTACGGCAGTAAACCAGACACACCTATTGTTTGTACTCAATACTATTTTCTAAGCTGCCTGTACGGCAGTAAACACCAGTCCTGCTTGTTCTTGTCCTGCCGATCATTTCTAAGCTGCCTGTACGGCAGTAAACCAGAAATAAAAACTGCAGGTAATTCACAAACCTTTCTAAGCTGCCTGTACGGCAGTAAACCATTTACGCCTGAGCTAAATCGAATTTATAAATTTCTAAGCTGCCTGTACGGCAGTAAACGCATGAACTTTTAAGAGCGTCCAGTTTGTCCATTTCTAAGCTGCCTGTACGGCAGTAAACGGTATGAGGATGTAGCCAAGTCTGGCATTGGTTTTCTAAGCTGCCTGTACGGCAGTAAACTCTCTTTAGCTTTATGACGATTGCGCACAGATTTTCTAAGCTGCCTGTACGGCAGTAAACCCTTTATTATTTTTTAATCAGTACCGTGAGCTTTTCTAAGCTGCCTGTACGGCAGTAAACGTTGATAATGCTAATGAATTTTTTGTTCAATGTTTCTAAGCTGCCTGTACGGCAGTAAACCTTTTGATGCGCTTAATCCAGTATTGCAACATTTTCTAAGCTGCCTGTACGGCAGTAAACTCAATTAGAGATGGCGGTTTCCGACATTACAATTTCTAAGCTGCCTGTACGGCAGTAAACCAGTTGTTACGTACTCTTTAAATAACTCTTGATTTCTAAGCTGCCTGTACGGCAGTAAACTTATTTCGTCAGAGGTTAAAGAGCGCCCAGACTTTCTAAGCTGCCTGTACGGCAGTAAACGATTTTTTATATCTCTTGTTTATTTCGTCAGATTTCTAAGCTGCCTGTACGGCAGTAAACCATTGTGAGGTGCGTCCAATCCTCCATCGACTTTTCTAAGCTGCCTGTACGGCAGTAAACAATCAAAATTTACCCGGGTAAAATTGTCTTGATTTCTAAGCTGCCTGTACGGCAGTAAACGGTATTGCTGAACACGTAAAATATGAGGGTTGTTTCTAAGCTGCCTGTACGGCAGTAAACCAGATTTAGATGCAGATATGAAAAACAGCTATTTTCTAAGCTGCCTGTACGGCAGTAAACTATAGTGGTGGGTCTGAAGTTGATATGGGATTTTTCTAAGCTGCCTGTACGGCAGTAAACGATGTTAACACACAAGCATTTATCAACAGTATTTTCTAAGCTGCCTGTACGGCAGTAAACGTATAAACAATATTACCAACAATATTCGTGCATTTCTAAGCTGCCTGTACGGCAGTAAACGCTCAAGCTTTCTCATGTCGTCCAATGTTATTTTTCTAAGCTGCCTGTACGGCAGTAAACATATTCCGGCATTAACGTTTGTGGCTCTGTCTTTTCTAAGCTGCCTGTACGGCAGTAAACTGGAATGCCAGTCAATTAGTTAATGATATGATTTTCTAAGCTGCCTGTACGGCAGTAAACTGTTATAGCCCTGTCTTTTAGATCTTTTGGTATTTCTAAGCTGCCTGTACGGCAGTAAACGTGCACTTATAAGCACTAAAAACTATTTATTATTTCTAAGCTGCCTGTACGGCAGTAAACGTCACACAATAGTAAGCGAACCATGCATTGTTTTTCTAAGCTGCCTGTACGGCAGTAAACAAGAGCAGGCTATTAAAGATTTATTGAGAGATTTTCTAAGCTGCCTGTACGGCAGTAAACAAAAATGAAGAAACAAATAAGTGTGAAAAGTCTTTCTAAGCTGCCTGTACGGCAGTAAACGTTTGTTGCTCTGTGATTATCATTCACATCATTTTCTAAGCTGCCTGTACGGCAGTAAACACTAATTAGCTGACCCAAAACAGGGACCGGCATTTCTAAGCTGCCTGTACGGCAGTAAACGTGTTATTGAGTGGTCAAAAACCACTTTTGGCTTTCTAAGCTGCCTGTACGGCAGTAAACGAACAGGCAGAACGTCACGTAATAGCCAGACATTTCTAAGCTGCCTGTACGGCAGTAAACATATTGAATACAGATTTTGAATCTGTTATTGATTTCTAAGCTGCCTGTACGGCAGTAAACCTGTTATCTGTACTAGTCATTCTCGTACTCAATTTCTAAGCTGCCTGTACGGCAGTAAACGGTGCGGGTGAATTTTTCAAATCATTGATTGATTTCTAAGCTGCCTGTACGGCAGTAAACATCAGCGCCTATCTATCGCACACGCATTGAGTTTTCTAAGCTGCCTGTACGGCAGTAAACGAACATAAATTTTATATAACTTCTTTTCCTTTTTTCTAAGCTGCCTGTACGGCAGTAAACGCTCTGGCAATTTAAGTATCGATTCCTATAATTTTCTAAGCTGCCTGTACGGCAGTAAACGTTTAACTCAAGCTGCAAGAAATTCATCTATTTTTCTAAGCTGCCTGTACGGCAGTAAACACAGATATAGCTACAAAAAAACAGCTACAACAATACTTTAGCGTAAAATATTTAATTTTACCAATGAAAAATTGCACTGTTGTAACTTATTGATATTTCATGTTTTTTTAAAGAGCTTACAAATAAAGGTAAAAACACCAGAATTTAATAGGCAGGAGATAATGTTTATTATTATTTATGATAGATTGTTAATAGGTTAATTATCTCTATCATAAGGAAAAACAGTAATAATCCATTGATCATAAGATATTACGAAAACAACATCAGCAGGAGATAATAAATAATACTTTTTTTCCGTTAGTCCTAAATGATCATAATAAATTTGATATGGACATTGTTTTCTAATTTTTTTCCTGGTTTTCTTGCCAACCTTCCAAGAACAAGACCGTTCCTGGAAGAAATCCCGATAAGAAAATCACTCATTCCATCTTTTTTGTACATGTTTAGTGAGCTTCATAAACTATAAGTGCTTATCTGTTGCAATGTTTTGTTCCAGAACCTCAAGCTTTGGTTTCATAATCACTCCATTGTCTTGATTTTAAAACCAGGGAACTGTTGTCGTTTTGCTTAGACCAAATTGATCAAACTCACCAGTAACCGGAGACTCCTGATAACCTCCAAATTCAATATAACGGCGGTGCTTATGGCCATTTGAAGTGCTATCTAGTTCAAGATAAGGATTATCCAAACCCTGACTAAACATTCTAGCCCTATATTTTTTAGCTTCTTCTTCGGATATAGATCCTCGTTTAATTAAACGTCTGAGTTTTGCCGCAGTCATATTGGCTTGTTTACGTGATACAGTTCGATATTTAACATTATCAGGTATAGGTTGAATTTCTGTTATTTTACAATAACCTGATAAACCACCTAACCAGTTTGTATTTTGTAGCTTGGATAAGCTGTTTTTTGTGCTATGGATACGTATCATGTTTCCTAATTTTATTTTAACCTTCGGAAAACTAACACCTATATCATTAACATCTAAATCATAAAGAGTTTTATGTAACTTGTTATAGGCTTTATTTCTAATAAAATAGACTGGGACTTCTTCATCTGGTTGAAAAATTATATCAAAATAATAATTCATTATTGTTTTTCTCCAAATACGCCACCCCTAACTAATACCGCCATAACAAAATGTTCATCTTCAACATTATCTAATTTTTCGCTTTGGGAAAATTTATCAAATAATGAAAAGAAATCAGTTTTATCTTTAGGTTGGCGATAAGCACGGCCTAAATTGGTTACCGCACCATAAGGATCGATTGCAATTGGCTTTTGATGTTGTTCAAATTTTGGATACCAAGTATCAATGCTACGAATTGCATTACCGATTTTTTGTGAGTGCATGGCTGCAATTTCATCTACATGATATAAAATTTTACTTTTCTTTTCTTTACTATTGTTTTTATCTAATACTAACTCTTCACTTGGATAAACATCCTGAGATTTTCCTACTTTGGCATAAGCATTAATTTCTAATAATAAAAATTCATTTTCTCCTGATAATGTTTGGGCAATTAAACCTCCTAACTCTGTTATTTTAGATGATGGATTGTTAAAATCTTGGGTACTTATTTCATGACTTTTAAAATCCCAGCTTTTATCACTGTCTTTCCCCAAAACCTTAATATTAACTTCTAAATCTTCACAACCTACCCTATTTCGCCATAGGAACCGAGCATTAGCAAGATTGGTTGCGTAACGATTGGCAAGTTCTATAAAACCATTTGTTTCTATATAATCACTAACCGCATCCGTATAAGTTTGGTTAAACCCTTCATGATTACAAGCTGATGGTGTTTCAACTCCACTTAAAACTTTTAATGTAAAGCTCAGTTTTAATGTATCTTGCTCTGGTGTTAAGGCACAACTGTCAACAGTTTGCAGATTAGCACTTTCAATTTTAGCATCAACTTTACCTTCATCTGATTTTTTCAGACGATTAGAAATTGTACCTCGGACAGATTTTTCTTGAAGCTTAAGTGGTTGAGATATTGATGTTCGCTTTTCCCATGTTGTGCCATACATTAAACCATCTGATGGAACTAATTTTTTCTCAAAGGCTAAAACTGATGCGGGTATTTTACTCATAATTTTGACTCCATTTTATTGGTCGAAAAGCTATTAGCTGAAAAACTGTTGTGACAAAGGTATAAATCATTATCGTTATACTCTTGATATCGCCATATCATTTCTTCAATCGTTTCAAAATGATACGGCATTTTAAATTCACCGAGAGTAACGATACTTTCGGCAAATCGATGCGGTGTATTGGGATCTCTAGTATTTTCAATATTGCCAAGCTCACTGATCCCTTGATAACCTACAGCAATAGGTACTATCCAACCTTTTTCTTTGTTATGGGCTTTGCTTTTTTTGACGTGATGATTTTCATCAATTTCAATATCGGTTGTTGTTTTAAGATAAGTTAGCATGGCATCAATAGCATCATTACCCTGCTCCATTTCCTTTTGCATTAATTCTTGTCTTGAGACTAAGCAAAAACCAGGCATTAAATATTTTGTTAAATCTCTTGGCTGTGTATTATCAACTTCAAGTAATCGACTTGATTTAAAACTCATTAAATCACCACTGGCAATTTTCATGGTATGCAGGAGCTTATCAATAAAATTTGTAAAACTATCATCACCCATAAAATCCATATCACATTCAATGGCCAGGGTTACTTCAAGATCACATCGGGCTTCTTCAATAAATGAAGGTCTTTTACCTGACTTATCTAGTGGGTTACTGGTTGCAACAATTGAGCTGACATAATCACCACTTCCCTTGTATGTGTGAAGAGTCATATCTAAACAACTCACAATTATTCCAGTAAACTTAATTTGTTCAAATTCTGTTTGTGCTAGCTTTCTTTGCAAAGCATGCATAAACCCCAGCCATGCGGTCATAGCAGGAAATCCAATTGTGTATGGACTTGATAATGCATTGGCATTATGAATTTTTACATTAGGAATTAATAAGATATCCTTCATTTCAACAACTCCTGTTCTTGTTTTAATACATCTTTAATATGTCCAATATCATCATCCCCGAGTAATTTATTTTTCTTTATTGCTTGTTTATAATGACCAATAAACCAATTTGCAAAATAGCTTTGAGCTTTTATTTGATAATCAAGATTTTGTTTTATATCTTCTCTAATATTTGCATATTGTTCGTCCAGCCAAATTTTTTGCCAGCGATCCAAGTTCATGTATGTATCACTGTCTGACCAAAAGCCAATGGATCTTATTTGATCAACAAGTCGTTTAACCTTTGTTATTGAATTAATAACAATATCATCACGTTTATCTCGAATATTTATATTGTTTTTTCTGTGGACTAGTATTTGATGAAAGTTTGTAAAGTCTTGTTCAAATAAGTTATCCCACAAACAGTCATTAAAAAAATCATGTTTAGGTGGTTGAATTTTCCGTTTTGATAACTTTGGTGGCATGGACGAGAGTAGAATGCTAACTCCACCATTTTGATTATTGAGTGTGCTTATATTTTGTGGCTTTGTTCCACCATAACCAATTGAAGTTAAATCAAAAATTTCATTAATTTTTCCAGTAATTTGATTGGGTGCAGATTTTTTTAATTCTTCACGTAGTATTTTGTTCTCTTCTGAAAACCTTAATTGATTAATCTTATGTTTAAGTTTATAAATGATTCCTGAAGGTATTAATATTGATAACAAATGGTAATCATCACTAACTGGAAAATAAACTTGTTTTAATTTTCCACTGGTTTGATTCAAATCTGATTTTTTAATTAATAAAAAACCTTCTTTAATTTGTGTAAACGACTGTTTTATAGAGTGAAATTGTTCCTTGATTAGATCTGATTCCTGCTCGATGTGTTGAAGAATAGTTTGATTATCTAATAATTTTAAGCGTAAAAACTTTTCTACATCCAATGCCGCAGCATTGCCAAAGATATCCAAATCAACATCAACATTCCCTGATCGTAATAAACCATCATTTTTTTTTGGTAAATGAGCAATAATACTACTGGCTTTTGCATTGGGATGGATAAATTTGGCTGGATGAGAGGTTAAGGATAATTGCTTGGCTCTTGATGAGGCACCAATAAGCCAGTTTTCTAGCAAAAACTTTTCATTAGCTTTTTGAGTAAAGAGTAATTTATCTTCTTCGCTGGTATTTGGTTTAATCTTTTTCTTTAGAAAATCTTGCTTTTTATTTTCCAAAAATTCTATTATCGCTATATCTAACATTTTGATAGTCCTCAAAATAATATTAAGATTAAGCTGTGTCTCCGCCAAGAATACACAGTCCCTCTCTAATGACTAATTACACATACTAGGTGCATCATCCAATAAGTTTTTTTTGTAGTGTTGTTTAAAACGAGAAAACAAGTGCCTTCAACTTACAAAGCAAATTATATAGCAAAGCTAAAAACATATCAACCATTTAATATTGAATTTAAAATTTATAAATTGTATAATATATTTACTACTGAAAAGTAGCTTAGAAAATTTATTATTGAATTTATAAATTTAACCTTTACTGCCGTACAGGCAGCCTAACCATTAGCAAGCCCTAGTTGATCATTATAAATAAATTGTTGATTATCTAGTGGCTTGTTATATAACGGTAAATTTATCTCACCATATATCAATGCAGTTTTACCAATGTCATTATCAATAGTTTGCTTAGTTAATAAAACCTTGTAATCCCGTTTAAACCATAAATTTTGCATTTCTTTATTAGTTAACTCTTCAATGGTAATATTATCTTTTCCTCTGGGAACAAATTTACCTTCATCATTTTTTTCAACAAAACCATAATCCAGTGTTAAATATAAAGTTAAATCATCACCTGTTCTATTTCTGAACCGTACAAATTTTTGCGGTACGCCAGTCATCCACCAACATCCTTCGATCCAGCCCTGCATGGATTCAGCCCCTTTGCTATCGTAGTTTGTTAATAATTCATGAATAACTTTATGTTCAAGACCAGCCAGTTCTGATGTGTTATTTTTTTGAATACGATTTGTTGCATCAAGCCTGCATCTAAGCTCATCAGTATCCACTATTTTTTCAATATCATAGCTGCTTAAATCATCCTCAGTTCTTTGATAACCAGGCCACCTAAAAGCCACCTTTTCACCTTTTGTCTTTAAGGCTCGATAGTTATATTTCATAATGGCAATATTGGGTTCTATGACTTCTTTATCTCGGTGTCTTAATACCCGTCCTGCCAGCTGAATAAAAGAGCGATAAGATGATGGCTCTATAACCGCCCAATCAAAATCATGATCTCGTCCAACTTCTTCTACAGGTGTTGCAACTAAAACAAAAATAATATTTTTGGCTTGGGTATTATCAATATGACTTCTAATTATTTCATCATTTAAAATATGTTCATCACCATTATTTCGCTTTAAAATTTTATCTAAATACTTTTCTTGACTATGGCGCATAAGTAAAATTTGGCGTGAGTGATAAGCCATTGTTTTAATTACTGTATCTTTGGGTAAACCATTCTTTACTAGATACTCAGTATTTAGTAAATATTTCGTCAGCTCAATGCAAGGATCAACATTGGCTATCCTTACCACACCGAGGCTTATTGTTTTGTTTGTTTTTGGATCAGTAAAATAATGATGTTGATGTAACTGAATAATTGCCTTTTGTATTGCTCCAAAATACTTATTTTCATTGGTACTGCACTGTGCTATATAGGCTTTTCTCTTTGCAGGTTGTTGAGATAGTTTATTAATACGCTTACTAATAAATTTATTATGTTGCTTAAGATAATTTTCTTTATCAGCAATGGATTTAACTTTAGTCACAAATTCATCAATCCAGGCACAACCAATAGACGTTTGTTTGTCACGCATTTTAGCAAAAACTGTCCAACCTGCTTGATAGACATTAAAGTAACCCACGGCTAAATCAGGTGGAATGGTGGCTGATGAAATCATCACCTTCCTTCCTAACAATCCTGCTAAATGGATCAATCGACCAATAGCAATAAGATCAGTTCCATC
>JAHXIV010000002.1:0-46389 GCA_025655455.1 gamma proteobacterium symbiont of Taylorina sp. | reverse complement strand
TCCATCAAAATCATCGACTTCATCAATAACCAAGTCTGATGACATCAATCTTAGTGTGGGTAAAATATATCGCCCACCTCTGGTTATTTCTGTTGCTTGTATAATATGGTCAATGGTACATGTTAAAATTGGTGCATATAAAAATTGTCGATCTCTTTCACTTTTTAATACCGTATCTAAACCTTGTTCAGGAAATTCCTTCGCAAAAAACAATTCATTATCCAATAAGGTTTCATTTGAATCAGAGCCAGTTTTACTGTCTTTATAATGTAAATTACTAATGGCTGTTGAACCAATTAAAACGGCTAACTCATCATTTGTTAAACCAATTTTATCTTTGTATTCATCACCAGTTTGTAGGGTTAGTGTTCTTAGACCAAGAGCTAAAATATATCTTAAACTATCTTCATTAGCAGATAAGGCTTGCATTATTTTAGGATTAGCAAAGGTTTTTCCTTTACCTGTTGAAGCGATATTAACGGTAAAAAAACCGTATTGATTTTTATCCAGATCTTTTTTTTGTTTTTTCCATTTATTAATTTTTTGTACTGCCGTTTCTTGCCACTCAAAATTCCCAATGCTTTTTTTATTTATCTTCTTGTTGTTAATGACTCGAATAGCTTGATTATAAATACCTTCAAATAAAGGTAGTTTTATGGCGTTAAGTTTTGCTTGTTTTGCAACACCAACCAGGTGTTCGTCTAATTGCTGTTTTAAATTGCCACGATAATCCGTGTTAGCAAATAAATTCAGGCTACTATACCAGCCTTTATCTTTAGGCTGAGAAGAATAAAAGTGATCACCCAACATCAAACAAAGTCTCGAATAAATAAGAATAGAACGAAAATTCTCCTGCTCTACGAGTAATTTAATTTGTTCGGTATGAACTTTTAGTTTAATTGCATAAGATTTAAGCTGTTGCTGCCATTCAATTGACTTACTCGGTAACTCTTTAAAATCAAACCAATCATCAAAAGCTATATCATGATTTTCATAGCCCCATCTTTTAGTAATTGACTTAAGTAAACTATTATAATCAATTGGTTTTCCTCTTCCTCGATCAATAGATGGTAGTCGATGGTGGCTTACAATTAGCCATGAAATTAGACTTGCAACAGGGGGTAAATCACCCAAAGCCTTGTCAATATTTTTAATCTTTAACTTTTTAATATTCTTATGTATTTCATCACTAACTAAACCTGATAACCACTGCTCATCCGTTTTGCCACCAACTATGGCATGTAAAAATAATAATGAGATCCATTCATGCCTTATGGGATCACCTTTATATTCGTGAATACCTTTTAGTTTATTTTGAAATAAAACCGTTAATTTTCCAAAGTCATGTAATAATGCAGAAAAAACAGCAAGGGATTGGACTATTGGTAAAAAACTCCAGTCATCTTCGTTGTATGTTTTAATAACTCCTTGTTTTGTAGAATTCACCGGCACCACACCCTCAAGATTAAACCTATCCCGATTCCCTACCACCCACAAAAACTGAGAACGACTACGACTCCTGATCCAAAAACAGCTCACTGCGGTATTTTTTGAAGCCGTCTGTCGCAACATTTTTTTAACAGTATTCAAACCATCATTGGTAATCACAGTTTGCCAGGTGTTGTCACCAATACGATTGGCAAAGGCATCCAGTACTCTTCTGGTTTTCTTGAGAGAATTTTTTTCACACTGAGAAACAAAGGTGACCATCATAATGCATCACCTTCCTCATCTAATCCACCTTGTAAAGCAATGGCTTTAACTTGATTAAACATAAAATCCAGTGATTTATGATCGGTAAATGCTTGCAGGCATTGCTGACGAAATTCCTGCTCTGTGGATTTTTCTTTGGCACAAATAAAAGCCCAGGGGAGGATCACGGCATCTTTGATTAAATCAGCCACATCAAAAACCAATGCACCCCTTCTGGTTTTACCATGCATTACGGCAAAGCCATGAGGAATGCCTAATACCCATAACGTGGTGGCCGCAAGGCCATAGGCTAAATAATTGCCATGATTCAAAAATGCATTGGCATCATCAGTGGCCTGATGTTGACGAGTGAAATCACCTGTGTTTGTTTGATTGGCAGCAAACTTATACAGTGTTTTTGTTAATTGAGCTTCAGTTAATAATAAATCAGAAGATTTTTGAGCCTGTTCAGTTCTTTCATCAAAACGCTGAAAAGCGGACTCAAGTGCACTGTCATCAATATTAAATCCTTCATTATTTAGGTCCCTGTCTTTACTCCAGACCCGCTTTAAATATTCCATGCGTGCTTGCTGAAATTGTTTGGCTGCCTGTAAACGTTTGTCATCATCAAACCAAAAACTCATCCAGCCCTGTAAGTATTGAGTAGGCCTATATTCACTTTGTGATGTCATCCATTCAACTTCATTGCTCATATAAAGTGGAGTGCCGCCGCCACCGCAAAAGCCAATTAATACGCCTGCCTGTGCCAGCATGCGTACTGCAGCTTGTGTAATGGAAGTGCCTGTTCCTAATAAAACAACTGTGGTATTAGCTATGGGAATATTCCAATATTGATGTTCATTTTTTTCCTCAGTTAAATATAAAACCCGGCCATCTTTTTGCATCACCCTGCAATGCTCAAGATAATATAAATTAGCTCGTTTGGAGTGTAAAATTGCTTTTAAATCTGTGGGAGAAAAATCTTTCATAGTTTAAATACCATTATTAGTAATCAAATGTTTGATTATTATCCTTATAATTCATCATACAATTATTTTACTTATTAAAAAATAGGAAAAATCCTACAAATGGTATTTTTTTGTTTCTGCCCTGGCTCTTGCTGTAGGATTTAAAAAATTATAATGAATGTAAGGAATGGTTATATTAATCAGGCTTGATCACCCACGCAATATACAGATGAGTTTGTTCATCACAGCTTCGCCACATCAACTTTCACACTTCTAGGAACTGGCACAAACAAAATATTCTTATGCTTACTCATTTCATTCAATATGAAAAATGATCTATTATCAAAGCCCTATGATGCAGATATCAATAACCCATTGTTTTATATAGATAATATAATCATAGCTTCTGGAACTACCATCCCTAGATAAAGATCAGACTTTTCTAAGTATCTAATTTTATCTTCTTGATAATCAACATTAAATATTATGCCTATACCAGTTTATTTCAGACAATCCATCTATCTTGGAAATAATATGATCACTGCACTTCCACAGTGATATAATCATAATGCAAATTATCCACACTAAGATTTCCATCAGCTATAGTATCAACCCCAAAAAAGAATATATAATTTCCCACAGAAAGTGATTCATTGAAAATGTTAAAAGAAGAGAAATTAAAGAGTTCTCCCTGATAAGTTGGCTTCAAATTGGTACTCCAACCACTTGGATAGACATAAGTATACCCTTTACCATCAGTTACATAAGCGACCCACCAATCTGCTTTGGCTGAACTTGTAAGGTCTGTTTTCAAACTAATAGTAATTGATACAGGAGTATTTGCAGTAACCCGAACCTCATCACTTCTACCATCAACCTGAATAGCAGCAAGCGGTGAAAAGCCTCCCACTTTCCAAACATGAACTACACTTTTTTCTTCATCAGCCTGCCTTTCAAAAAGATATAATAATTGATGGGTTCGATCAAAACATGTTGCACCCACTAAATCATTCCTGTAACGCTCAAGACTAATTTCTGCATCAAATAGGTAAGGCGTTAGATCCAGTACAGCATAAGGTTGAGGCTGGTAGGATGGTATCGTACCCAAGGCTACCGCTGCTAAATCGTCAGTATCATAAAAAATGAGTTGTGCCTGATAGTTTTCGGCCCAGAAACCACGATCATCACTTGGCCAGGCTGGTATTTCAGGGCAAGTTGGGGGCTGTTGCTCAGCACAGTCATAATGCCAGATAACCCCATTAGCAAAACCATACCAAGAATTTCCTATTGCCTTAGTACCGGAAAATATTAACGCCGATTTATCACCGGAAGTTAACCAGGCACTTCCAAGCCAGTGGTCTGCATCACTATATCCAACCATGCTGGTTGATTCATCACTGATAATATCAGTTGCACCATTTTCTTGAACACCATAGAGCAAGAGTGGTGTAATATTGCTTAAAGTACTATTGTCGGCAGGTGGATTGCCTTCACTCCAGGGGGCATAAGAAAATAGTGCCGGGCCTCGACCGCTCCATAATCCTTCTCTTGCACGTCCAGTGGCAAGCAATTGTCCGGCAGTATTTATCGTTGCCCATTCAGCTGGAATATCAAGCATATAATCATTAGTAACATAATTGGTATAAGATCCAAAATGCCATGCTCCTGCAGGATTTGATATAGTCAAATCAAGTTCTGTCCAGGCATGTGATGCTTCAAATCCTTGAATATGCTGCCCTATAGTGAAGTGCAATTTTCCTGAAGTCTGTCCTTGTTGTGCTGGTAAGTATGCTAATCCCATACGAGGCAAGGAAAGTTCATCAATATTATCATAGAATAAATTACCAGCAATATTTTGAAAAGCTTGTAATGTCGTCGCTGTATTTAACTCATGCAGATTTTTTTCTGTAGAAATTACCGGGATAGGAATGCTGATTTCTGAAACAGATTGTTGTTGATCATGCCCCACAGCAAAAATTGAACCTGGAAAGCCATCTTTTGTACCTTGAGGATCACCCTCAGGATAACATGTCATAGCCAGGCCACTATATTCCCAGGAGGAATTATTAGAGGCTATTGGCAATCTGAAAGCTCCCTGATAAACCAGGTCATCCACATGCAAGCGATCAGCAAATATTACCCCTACAGATAAAAAAAGTACCACAATACTAATTGATATAATTTTAATCATGAAAATAACTCCTTCAATCTGCTACTTGAGCCTTGTTGTGTTATCACTCAGATTTAGACGGGCACTTTAAGAATAGGATAATTAATTATATTTTTCAATGCTATAAATCATAAGAAAAACTAATAATTTCAACTTTAGAATAGAATAACTTAACTTTAGCTAATTCTAATCTGTTTTACTGACTAAAAGCAGATTAAATCCATGTCATTAATTTGAAGTCTTATCATTGGTGGTTATTAACAAAATTATTATGGAAATTAATTCCTCCTTTATCATACAATATCAATATGGGACAAAGAAGTAATAATGACGACCTTGTTAATATCGATAATCGCTTAAAAACAACCTCCATTAGCAATGAGGGATTTATACCTTTTGCATGGTATTAGTTTAAACTGGATTTATGCAGGTGAATCTTAAATCGGCTTGAAACTTAGCCTATCTCAGATAGTTCCTCATCTGTTTGGTTTAAGTGCATTTATTCGTATTGCAGTTAATGGTTTTTTGGTAGAATTAGGGCTAGCCATTCTTAATACCTTCAGTATTATTGATGGTAGTTGCGATGGGTATTTTGCCGATACTCATCGCAGCTTTATTCATATTACAGACTAAATATCAAAACCGTTGCACATATTGATAAAATTTGTAGATGTTTTGTGAAATATAGAGATACACAGGGATAATATCATAAACAGCTTAAACCCATATATAAAGCAGTCTAAAGACCATAAAATATAATGAAATCAACAAATAATAAACCTAGCCACACCCCAATGATGGTAAGGTGTTTTAGTTATTTATTTTCAATGCGTTATCTTGTTTTCAGATAAATAATTACCCATTTACCTACCTTTTATTTTGTGTTGAACAGATATTTAAGGACAGAATAATACCCTACTCCAGCAATAAAATTCTATTCAATATCACCATCCCCCCATTATCACCCGACTATTTTTTAATCCCTACAACAAAATCAGACTTTTCCTACAGACAAAATGATTTAACTACCGGATAATACGCCCACACCAGCATAATTGTTTCTAAGTCCAGGCTATCCCTCCTCGTGTCTGGCATAGCATTTGATCTGCTCCTTAGTAACAACTTCGTCAGGTCATTAAATGATTGCTGGTGTTCTTATTAATTCTGAAAGGTGATTATGTCTGATACTGAAATAATGAAGCTGGAACATAAGATTAATGGGATATTAGCCCTCACTGGTAATAAAGAGAATATTACCATTCTGCTGCATCGTCAGCGGATTAAATATTTAACACTGAAGTTGAATGTAGCATTATGACTAAAGAAGTTCGAGATTTAACCTGGCATTTTAATCAAGCCAGAAAAAAAGTACGTGAATTGGGTTATAAAAATTTACTCGATTTGGATATTAAAGGTTCAGTGGAACATAAACAGTTGATCCGTGATATTTATAAATCTCCACAGCCTTTGACAAGATTTGAAAATAAGGGGTAAGGGATATTGAATGCTTACCGGTTATTGAAAACAGTGTATAGATAAGGATAACCCGAAATCAGGCTATCCTTTTAATAGTTTTAATCTTTCACCGTCACTGAACTACTATCACTTGAAACACTTTCACCAATAATATTGCCGGCAGCATCTAAAGCAAATATCCGTAGTTCTATCACAAGTCCATCAGCACCTTTGGGTAGTAGCAGATTAAAGGCTATTAAGTCACCATCAACCTTGGCATAAGAACCTGATGGCAATGGAATAATTTGTTTTTGATACTGTGGACGACTGGAATTTTCTTCAGAAAATACTGGTGTTGGGAGATTAAACTCCATCTGATAACTACTGGCACCAGGGAATTCCTTCCAGACAAGCAGATTGTCTTTTCCACCACGGAGTATGTCATTATCAACAGGCAATACCCAGTTTGCACGTGGTACTTTATATGGAATGATTTTTTCCTGTCCTGCATTCAGAGTATAACTCTTGCCATTTCGCTCTGTAATTTCAACAGTACCGCTGGCAACACTGGTCGTTACAGTAGCATTAGAACCACTTTGGCTGTGTGTAGTGGTAAATTCTGCAGTGCTGCCAGCTACTCTGCTGCAGGAAGCTGAAACTTTGATATCTGCTGCTATCGTGCGAACTTCATAATCACCAGTATTTGCACAATCGACCGTTGATATGACTTCCCCCCGAACCAGAGCAATAGAATTATTGCTTTCAACAGCTGGACTTAAAACGGTGACTGTATTTGCTTTAGAAGCAACAATGGTTCCATCATTACGTTGAATTTTAATCGATGAATTATCCAGTGTTAACAAGGCACCGATATCAGGGATTGTACCTGATACAGCAGGAATTTGAGCATCAACAGTGGTTAATGAGAATACTTGGCCGGTAACTTCCAGTACGGTAGCAGTGGGTGTGTCATATATCCCTAATAATGTAAATAATCTAACAAAATCCTCAGTAGAAAATAATACATCTTCTACTACAATACCATTTTCAAGAATACGTTTTAATTGCACAATAAGCACACCATCAACATACTCATTCATTTCTACTCTACCACTTTTAGTTTTTGTTATAGCTATATCTATATATTCTTTAGTATAATTTTTACCACAAACTATTCCTGATTCACTCACGTATATATTCCAGCCAGGATCATCATCAGTATACTGCGTTGATTCTGAGATTAAGTGTTTGCTATAAGCATCTTGAACGAGCATATAACTCTCCCAACAATCTTCAGCACTAACCACTAATGGATAAGAAAGCAGTCCGACCATAAAGACTAAGTTTAATAAAATTCTTTTCACTTGTTCTTCCCCTCAATGATTACTTTATTTTTATTGTATTTTCTATCTTACTATTAAATAACCATGGTTTAAACAATGTTTTTAAAAAACACAGCCCGTAAATGATAGTATTAATCAATATATTGAGCAGTGAACAGCGATTCAGTCACTACTGCAATCATAAGAAATCTTGAATAATTTCCATAATATTAAGTTTTTGTGCAATTTTATGATGTAAAGGAATGACTTGTTTTTTCAAATAACAGAGAATATTAGCAACATCTAAATGGCTCTATAGGGTCGATTTCAGACAATTATTAGATTAGGTAAATGAGTATTTGCCTTCACCCCTGATAGGTTTATCACTTTTTGGTGAAAAAGGTACGAATTGAAATCGTACCCTTATACAGCCTTAATTTTCGGTAGTTGCCAATTGGCAACTAAGAGGTGAGCTTAGTCCTGTTTGAATATAATGCTACCATGCTCAGTCTTAATAGTTACCTCATTAATGCCTTGTGTATTGCATTGATAAAATAATAAGCTATCTAAAAGTTTTACAGCTTCATCTAGTTTATTGATAGCTTCATTATATTGCTCTGTTTCTTCGTTGCTCATTATGATTCCTTTGGATAGTATCTTGGTGGTTATGATAGCAACAAAAGGCAAGCATAACACCCACCACATTATTAACTACTTTAATTAATATCAATAAATCTGTCATACTTTTTCTACAGACATAATGTGGTTATAGGTTTATAATTAGTTATGGAAAAATGTTATGAATATTTCGATTGCTTAAAACTTGACTGTATTAGACGTGAAAATGAAGATAAGCAGTGCTGGGAAATAGACGGGACTTTGTGCGATACACATTGCAGAATTGTGGATATTATGAAGAGTGAATTAGAAAGCAAGATTTTGGATTGTGAGGTCTGTATTTTTTATCAACAACATAATAAAAAAGGGCATCATTTAAAATGACACCCTCTTATTCACTGTGAAATTGTGGTGAGCCAAGATTCAAACCCACCTCTAAACCCGTAAGGGGAAATCTCCTAACGGCTAAATTAATTACTTTCTCCTTTAGATTATTTTATGGTGTTCTTTGCCAACATCAATAAAATTAGCAATAGCCATAGTGGTATCACTTAATTCAAGAATATCTCTGCATTCAGTAACATCCTGTCCATACCGAGTTATCTTGTAATGCTGTCCACTTTCATAATAATAGACACTTAACCCATATTCCTTTGCTGTTTCCAGATTAACAGCCATAGCCTCAATATCAACATTTGTTAGTTCAACTTTTGAGTGATAGATTTTTATTATACAGTAAAAGAAACAAGGGTTTTCAGTGGACAAATAGAGAATTTAGCTCTATTATTAAGTTAATTGATGACATATATATCAGCCAAGGTTTAAAGAAATGAGAACAACTAATCTTAAGACAAAAAGTGATATTATAAAAGATGCTGTTCATGGATGGCTCACTAAAGAAGGCTCTAAAATACCGCTAAGAAATCATATTGATAGCTTGTCTGGATTGTCACGATTCTTAAATAAAAAACAACCGCCAGAGTTTACAGACAAAGAAATAGCTGAACTAGAAAAACAATATTCAAAACAAGCGGCATAATTATTAAACAATAAAAGCCCCAACTCAATTAAGAGTTGGGGCTTTTAAATGCTTACCTGATTTTGACTAGCAATATAAAATAAAACTTTTTACACCTGCACTCCTTTATCACGGTCAATTAACATATATATCAAGATATCGGCTTTTAGCTTCCAGTATTTATCTATCCTTTCTTTGTTATCCCATGTTTCACAGCAGTCAATAAACCGATTCAATAATTGATGGGCGCGATCATTATCAATAGTTTCTACTTCAGTAGGAGTAGGGCGTTTAGCTTTGGGGAATTTAATGATACTCATGCTGGCACTCCTTTATCCTTTAAACCTTGGACATAAGCAAAGATAACCGGACGTAAATCTCTGAATATTAGCTTTCTTTCATAGTCATCCATGATTAAGCAGGTATCAACAAACTCAATTAACAGCCTATCAGCCTCAGATTGACGTTTACCACCGGAGAAAACGATAAGATTTGGTGGAGGGTGATTAATCTCTGTGTTTTGGATAGTATCAGCCATGACTCACCCCCTGATTAAAACGCTCATTACATTCACGGTGAAATTGAAGCAATTGAGCCACTGTCAGCGATTCTGTAGGCTTTTTAATGTGTAGGGTTAAGGTTAGGGTGTACTGATTGTTAGCATCAATATTGCTAACTGAGATAAGTTTCAGTTCATCTTCAAGTAATGTCCTGTCAGATTTTTTGGGTGGTACCGCTTCGGCTCTATCAGCGGCCATTTTTAATTGATAGCCCAGGTGACGGGCATCATCTGGGACTAAGAAATGGGTTTTGTCGGATGATAGTAGGACATTGCCATTAATGACGGATGCTACTTTGAGCGGTTTATCTAGTGCAGTAATTTGATTGTTTATAGACGGTTCAGTCTGTTGTGTTTGCATTATTCTCACCTTGATTTTTACATAAATTACAATTTATTTGTATTTATACTTTAATTGTTACAATTAATTTGTAATCAGTCAACACCTTAATACAATTTATTTGTATATTAATTGAATATTTTACAAATAATTAGTAAGATTAGGCTGGTTAATAAATTTATGTGGATGATTACAAAGTGGATAGGCTAAAATTTACAAAACTGTTGAAAGATGCTGGATTAAACCAGTCAGATTTATGTCAAAAAGTTGGAGTTAGTAATAACACGGTATCGAATTGGAACAAGGATGAAAGTTATCCTGCCTGGTTAGAGGATTACCTATGTTGGCAGATAGCCAAAGACAAGATTGTTGATTTAAAAGATTTTTTGAATGATATTGAAAGTATTTGATCATGAAAATCACCTTAACTATCATGCCAAGCTTTGATATGGATAGACATATAACAGTCGATTTCAGAACTAATTATGAAAATCATATCACCATTATGAATGATGAATATAACACTCATGTATATAAACATATTTGGGCAATAGATAGTCTTAATGCCAACTCAGCCGATGTAAAAATATGTAAACGAAATATAAAAGATAGAAGTGCTGGGAATGAATGGCTAACCATTAAATCAATAGCTCTTAATAAAAATTCAGCATCTGCCTTATTTGACATAGTTAAGTCAATCCAGCTATCACCTGTTTTTCCCGCTGATTCCTTAGATGGCACAACCTATAAGTTAAATGTCGGTAATGGAGAAGGCAGTATAGAAATTTACTACAATACCGATGTGCCAGATACTTGGAGTGGTGTCTCTGAGCTTGTTTCAGCCTTGGAAAAGCTAATTACCGATAATTCAGAGCCGCAAGAATTTAGTATTATTAGTAAATCATCACCAGTTTAGTTTCTCTGATTTCCAGCACAAAATAGTGGTCATTATAATATAACTGGTCTTAATTTGTCCCTAAGGCGGCAGAAATTAACGACTGATATAGTTGCTGATATTTTGTGTGGGCACCAGCACAAATTAACCTAAATTATAATCCATGTTATTTTCTCCCGGGCAAGGCTTAAATTAGTGGGTGTTATTGTTGCTGTTAATTTGTACCTTTCGGGCAAGAAATTAGCAGGCGATATAGTTGGACTTAATCTCTGACCTGGACGGGACATTCAATTTTATCAATTATAACCATAATCACTCATTATATTATTCAACTTTCTTTGCCTCTTAATCTCTTTCACATCCACAAAAAGATACTCAGCCATTTCATGCAGCAGGTTCTTTTCATCCAGAGACTTAATCATTAATTTCTTGGTATAAGGTGATGCTTGTTTGAAATCATTACCATAAGCAACACGCCTGTGGACTAAATCCATACTATCTTGAATTAACTTTTGATAATACGGCTTATCCCATTTTTCTTTAGTAAATCGACTATGGATTGATGCCTTACTCACCTCATATTTTTCTGCTAATTCACCAAAAGAATAATCTCCAATCTCATAATCCATCTTTATTAAATCCCAGAATGAGTCAGGATAGGACATATAATTCACCGTTCATTTTGCCGTTCGTTTTTATTTGGCAGTCTCACCAGCATGAGAAAGTTTATTGATAGTTAATTACCCTGTGTGGGTGTATTTAACATGATATTTTGGAGAGTTTTTCCCTGAATGGTGAAAAAGTAAGTAAAACCTGAAAATCATGGTGTTGAACCTGATCATTTTTGTTCATTTACTGACCAACCTTGGTAGTCGATCACCTAAATCACAAATAAATTCCTTTATTTTGTCAGTATGCCTAAATTCTTTCCAACCAATACGACACTTAAGAAAAAATATCATTGCCTCAGTATCGCCATAAATAGCCCTTTCATATAATTCATTGGCCACTGTTGTAATGGCTGTTTTCCTACCTGATTGATAAGCCGCTTCTACTTCTGGATTGAATTGCCTGTGCTTATACAATGTACGCCCAGCCATCCCCAGTAATCTGGAAACTTCATCATGACTTAATCCCTGGCTTGCTAATTCTTCGATATTATCAAGGTTAATTGTTTTTGCCTTTCTTCCTACTTTTGCCATTTTATTTTTCTCATAGAGTATATATAGAGTATGTATTAATTGAATAAATATCAAAATCTAGTTATTAGTTGCAATAACTGAATTAAATATCCATGCTGGCTGTTAAAAACAATATTACTACTATGATAAGGATTAAATTCATTTCAGGGTACCCTTTTTAGTTCAAGATAAGCCCTCATTACAGCATCCTCGGCCATATTCAAATGAGTCTGAGCTGACCATCCGCCCATTAGCACTCTATTATCCATGCCATTATCCTCAGACCACATTATCCAAAGGAACGCCCAGTTTTTTATATAATTCTTCAATGGATAGTGGGTTCCCTCTTTGGTCAATCATATCTCTGAAAGATAATTTTCCTGTTTGCCAAAGATCCCATTTCTTTTGACCAAGTTTTTCAATCTGCATAACTTTTGGTTTAGTTTTTAACCAATCCTCATAATTAGCTACTTTAGCCTGACCACCCATTACAGCCCGTTGCCTTGGTGTTAATTTATCCTCAAGTTTGGTTTTTGTTTTACCTGTAATTTCGTCCCAGTCCTTTATGATTAATACCACTTTACTCCGACAATTCCAGTGGATCGGAGGGACTTCGAATAGAATATTATGATTGACTGGCTTCTTATCTGAAGTCCAAATTAAATCACTTTTAGCCTGGCAGATAGTGGATGTTTTATTATCCATTGTTGATAGGTGACGGTACCCCTTGGATATATCTTCATTTCCCTCATAAGCCTTCATTGTTGCCCGGTTTGCTACTGCATGAATTGCTGTAGTAATTAAAGTGGTTGCATTTTTCCTGGGAATATTCATGACACCATCTGTAAAACCTCTACCTCGGGTTCCTTTTATACGCTGAATAATCTGCTGATTTGTATCACCTGCCAAAACACCACGCCTGACCAGGTCAATGAAACTTCTATGCAGTCCTACTGATTGCCTTCCCCACCAATCTTTACTGGGTGCCCCTTCAATAAGTGTTTCTTTCGCTATTGTGGTCGCTGCTTTTTTATTAATTACAGTATTTGCAATAGTTGCACCAATAGCAATATTGATTGAGTTTTCCACAAATTTGAACTCAGTTTTAACAATATCTTCCTGAACTTTAATCATATCTTGAGATATTTGCGAATAATGAGATTCAATTATTTTTTGAGCAGTCTTTAATAAATTATTCAACACCTTCTTTTTTGCTGCAGGGTTAATTGGAACTTCAAGATTAGCATCCACTATTGCCATAATAATTTCTTTTTCTAAAGCTTTTAACTTAGCCAGTACATCATTCTTTATAGAAGGTTCAACGCGGGTTAAATCAACCAAGTGAATTGTAATAGCATCAATTAATTTTTCGTTGGCATTCATTTATTGTCCTTTATTCCATACCGGCAGTGAAAAATAGAATCAACACTGCCACAAATATTAAATCCATTATCATTAGAAATTTTTACTCTTTCCCTAGATTAGCCATCAAAGCATCTCGGTCTGCTACACCTAAATCATGACCACGTTTTATGAGTTCTAATAAATCATCCTCACTCAATTCTGTTTTCACCAGTTCAAGTTTTGCCTCGTATAAATCAAAACCAATACCAAATTCAGCCGTAGATGCAACTAGGCCATAGGTTTTAAGTTCTTTGTTAATTTTCTCTAAGTCATCCATTTTGTATACCCTCAGTGTTTACTTGTTAGTTTTAGGCAGTAAATATCACCACCTAATATTTTTTTAATCCTCAATAACCACCCCGTTAGGTTTACCAGAAAGTCTGCCCATTAAAATGCTCTGCTGAGTAGGGTTCATTTCGTCAAATACTGATCGCTTTATTATTGGCTTTTCAGTCCCGTTTTCAATACCATCGATAAGTTTTGAAAACTTTCCATATTCCATTTTGTGTTCTGGTTTTTCTTTGCTTTCTATATACATAATAATATCCCCGATGCTTATTAATAAACTCAGCCATCCGCACCAAATAATGACTGGATATGATAGTAATAAATCTCAATAAAATAATTCGTTACCCTGTCTTGATTACATAAAATCAATTGTTTTATTTATTGCATACTCATCTTTTCAGCATTGACCTTGCCATCAAAGACAATAGTCAGGCATATGGTTAATAACCCATGAAACATTGCTTTGTCATTGTCAGAATCAAAATGAATGCAGTTATTATCTAACCCTCTGACCATTTCCATTAGACAGGTGGATAATGCAGTTTTAAGCTCTTCTTCGTCATTCGTATCAACTGGAACAGTCTGACTAAGTTCAAGCAGCTTGCTAAATGTCTGACTAAGTTGAATTTCTTGTACTACCTCGTTTATTTCATCGTGTGTCATATTCATGCCTTATTGGTTAGGTACTTCCATTAGGTTAGAGTTTTGAAAGTGCCACCTTGGTTAAAAGTCGGGTATAAATTCAACACCAAAGTTTTCTATTTTCTTTGGTTTATCCAGTTCAAGCGGTAAGTAGTCAGAATATTTGTCGCAAATTCTTTGGATATGATCTTCACGAAAATCAGCTTTCTTGCGGTAAATACCTAAAATCCTCTTATCATTTAATTTCTGGAACAAGTCAGTTGCCTTCACTTCAAAACCATCATCAGTAGGTTCCATCCATGCATGACTGGAAACCATATCAAATGAATCAATCAACTCAGTTTTTGAGAAATCTTTAGTCATTAGACAAATATCAAGATTGCCGACATTAATCTGCATTAAGTGTCCATCAAAACCATAGTGATCTCTTGTTTCATAACCATCAAACCCTTTTTCACTAAAGAATCGTCCCATGTGAATACCATAATTAATCTTTTCAATATCACTAGATACTGACATAAAAATATCAATATCATTTGATTCTCTGTTGCACAATAAATCTCTTGCTACTCCACCTGCAATAACCGCATCTGGAAATTTTTTGATAAATTCATGTGCCAGTTTTAATTCTGGATGTTGTTCTAATGTAATTTTCATTTTTTTATTCTCAGGTGCTTATTAATTTAATCAGATCAGTAGCACCTAAAACTGTCGGAATTATTCGGAATTACTCCATAGTTCTTATTACATCAATGTTTTTGGTACACCATTTAATACACTTCAATAATCTGTCAGTAAAAATAGTGCCCCTGATATATCTGAACCGTTTTAATTGCTTTTTCCATAACTCAGAGTTGTCTTGTTTAAATGTATTCCAGTATTTGCACTCAGCCGTAAACATTTTGTCGTATTCATCCGTCATAGGAATTAATCCTGAAACTGCCTGACTATATCCATAAGACTCAGAATTAATATTCTCATTATCAGAACCGTGCAATGTTATTTCAGAATCCATTTTTAGACCTCCCTCTGTTTTAATGTTTAGTTTTATAGTTCTATTACTTGGTATATGTAGGTGTGACCTAAATACGAGTGTTTTGGATTTCAAGAATCAATGACTTAGCTTTCCAGAGGCATCGTATTTAGGTCAGTGAGTTCGCTTTATTCCTCCAGAGGCATCGTTTTTAGGTCTGTGGCTTTCCAGAGGCATCGTTTTTAGGTCGGTAGAGTTAATTTTATTACCCCACATTCCCCAGTCATTTGTTGGCTTTTTACTATTAAATGGAAGCCAAGTTAATCTCCAGGTTCTTGATTTACTATCCACTCTGCTACTAAAAACTGAGTGATCTATCATTTTAATAAAACCTTGTTTTTGTAATTGATTAAAAGCTTTCCTTGCAGTGTCAAATGCACAAGGTATTTTTAATGCTGCCTCTCTCACACCATAATCAACTGGCTTAAAATTGTTCCAGTGTATTTGCATTAACATCATTAATACCTTTGATTGTGGTGTTAGGCTTAAATAATTATCACAGGCAAGCATTCTTCTTTGTACGGTAATAACACCACCAGACTTATCAAAAGGTAACGAGTTTTTCTTTTTATTCATGCTATAATTAATTCAATAAATGTTTGATCGCATTTGTTTTTACGCCTTGGTAATCAACTTACTAGGGCGTTTTTTATTTAATAACTTTAAGTTCAGAGTTTTTATGCCGTACCAGTGCGAGTTCAATATTCTCAGTCAAAGGTTTCAGTTTATTTATTACATCCTGCCAATGAAAAAGGAGGTTATTATCTTCAAGTAGTTCTGGTTCAATAAGATATTCGTATGAATTAGCTGCCAGAGTTGTCACCGCATCTAAAGCCTCACGGATAGATTCAAGACGTTGCTTTTTGCCAAGCAATTCATCCTCAAGTTTTGCATCATTATTTTTCAAGATATCAATACGACTTCTTAAAGAAGTTTCTTGTTTTGTAAGTCGGTCAACTTCTTGCTGATGTGATTCAAGTTTATGCTTAACATTTGTATTAACTGTTTCAGTAAAATTACGCTTTGCTTCCTTACGATCCTCAATAAGCTTTTTCTTGTCTCCTTCAAGGGATTTAAGTTGAACTTTGAGTTCCTCCAATTCCTGATTAACAGCTTGATCATTATCTTTTATGTAAGTGACTTTGCTTTGTTTCACTTCCTCAAGTTTTTCAGCTAATTCTCGCCCGGCATTACGTTCATCAAGATATTGTTGCCGCCATGCTTTGGATGTTTCATCAATATTTTCTTTATCTGCTTTTGCTTCTTGTAGTTGGTTTGTAAGTTCCTTGATTTTTTGTCGTGATAAATTTTCTTCTTCAGCTACCTCTCTTACTTTTTCTTCCACATCCCCATCAGTGGTGAGCATTAATAGTTCCGAGTTAATATCTAAAGTAGTCCCCGGGTACGAATTTGAAACTAATTCAGGCTTACTTTGAAAAAGCTGCATATACCTATTGCACTGCCTTTGGTTAACAGGCATATTAGCCTCAATCCACTTACCAAATTCACCATGATTAATACCCTGTTTGACTTCTTCTAAAGCTTGGCCGCATTTGGCAGCCAGAGTTACCATATTTGTTTTATGAAGTTCAATTTGCTGTGCATACATGACAGCATTATTTTTATATGTGATTAATTCATTCATTTATGCCACCTCCTGCAAACCAAGAATAAGCTGTCCATACTTTTCAATTGTGTCGTAAATGACTCGTTTTATTTCCTTCCTCAATAGTTCATTCTTTTCGCCATCAGTAATAATGCGCACAATTGCATTTCTTAATGCTACAAGTAGCAAAAGTTCATCAACTGACATTTCATCAACTGAAAGTGCAAAGTGAGATTTAACTTTTTTGTTAATTTGCATAACTAAGCCGGCAGGACTGGATGATTTCTTGCCTGCCTTATCTTGGTATAAGCTATGATTTATGACTGTTTGCTTAACTTCTGCATCAGAAATATGCGCTGCTCTACGAGAATCATTAAGTGCAACTTCATTGTTTTGATGTAGAACTAAGCTTGTGAGGTTGTTAGCTACTATTAATTTCTTAGACATTATCATTCTCCTTTGCATATCCATTTAGAATTTCTGAACATTTCTTCATCAAATTGCTAAATGACTGTTCCCATTCATCTCTTGGTAATATCCTCATGCCTGCGGTTGCTGCGGTAATACTATGACGAGCGAATAGAAGAAGTTGAATATCATCACTAATATTTGTTATGATGGGTTTGTTATCTGCTGTACCGTCTGCCAGGGCGGTGCGCTTATTTTTGTTATCCATTAGATTGTTACCTCTTCACCTAATTGAATACGACTAATCTCACCCGCAAGTACACGCTGATCAGCTCCCACTCTAAAAGTCTTCAACTTCTTATCACGAATTAGCCTGTAAATAGTAGGTACAGAACAGGCTAATATTTTTGCTGTGTTCTGTATGGTAAAAGATTGCTGAGGCTTTACATATTGTTGTGCCAGTTCTTTCATTCTTATTGCTACATCAGAAGACGGCTTTTCCATCTCAGTAGCTTGTTGCTCTATGTCTTGCATTTTAATTCCCTCAAGTCGCTTAAATGTCGGTATGAGTCATGACCTGAGTGAAGTTTAAAATAGTGAATTGGCTGTCTGTCAAATATCAAAAGTGGTTGGCAGTTGCAGATTTTTAACTGTCAACCATTAAAAAAGGCTCCCGGAATTAACTGAAAGCCTTATGCATAGCGGTGTTGAGTGGTTGGCAGTTGATTATTTGAAATTTATCTATTTATCATTAATTCCTTTACGTTTTCTACTGGTTATTATCGTATCAACTTCATCTAGGGTGCGTCTTCCTTTTTTGGGTGCCAACCATTCGGAACTCAATTTTTTCTTTTGTGGTAATAATTTTATGTCATAAATTGGTTTATCCTCACTATCAAAATAAAACTTCTCAATTAAATCATATAGAGCGTCCAATCCATCAGATTTATATTCAAAGGCAGCTCTCCAGCCCTTTGGTGGTTCATTTTGAATAGCTTTGTTGTCCTCAATTTGTTTGTTTAATTTATCTTGTAGCTCTTTATTTTTATGTTTTAGTTGTTCATTCTCTTCTTTTAGTTCGGTTATTTTGCTTTTCCTTGGCAGTAAGATTTCTGGACAATCTAAACCTTTAGAATCAAACCAGTTTTCTAAATACTCTCTTGATAAAACTTCTGCTCTATAATCTTCAAAAGTAGGTTTAGTATTTCCTGCATATTCTCTGTCTGTATTTTTATACTTCCAGTCATCAAATAACTGTAACAATAAATCAGAATGTTTTTGTATTTTATCTGGATCATGTTCCTCGAAATCATACACGCAATTACCAAAAGATGGATCGACAACTAAAAGAAGCTCATTTATATCTTTTGCAAAAAAAGCATCAACAGGTTCAATCCCATAATAAACACAAGCAACCTGGTATACACTAAAACGTTCTTGTAGTTGAAATTTATTAGTTTTCATCTCTTCGTCCAAGATAAACGTCAAAAATTAGGAAGCCAGGCAAACAATGATGACGTGTCATAGATTTCATACCCTATACCTGGCTAATTCTTTAAATCTTATGCCCTTTTTATTGAAACTACATTTGTAACTTTACCCATCAGCACATCAATATGATCAGCCCAGTTCTGCAACCAGATTTTACATTCAGCCTCATATTCATATAAATTATAAACACCTTCAATTCCACCTTTAGTATGTCCTAATACCGCTTCTGCTATTTCACCAGGACAACCAAGCTTTGATAATCCAGTTCTACAAGTACGTCTTAAATCATGTGCTGTCCAATGTTCAATATCTGGCATCAAACCTTTACTCTTTAATTGCCATGCTTGTTCAGATAATTGTTTCTGCCATAAAGGTAATCCTGAACGACTCGATGGCAGTAAATATTCGGTAATATTATTTGGATTGTTTAAAATTGGCCTGATGTATTCAATAGCCTGAATTGATAACTGTGTGTTTTGTTTGAAACCCATTTTTGTATCATGCAACCAAGAACCTTTATCTAAATCAAACCCATCCTTTCTTGCTGCAATCGCTTCACCAGAACGAACACCAGTTAGAAGCACTATCATTAATGTATGCCGAACTATGGGAGAAAACTTTGAACCAGGCAGCCATTCAAGTAATTTTACAATTTCCTTATCAGACAGGTATCTATCCCCTTTCTTTGGAGAAAACTTAATCTTCTTATTTTGAAAGTATTGTTTTGCCTGGAGGCATGGATTAACATGAGATTCAGGGAGATATTCTTGCCACTGATGATGTGGTATGCCCTTAATGGGTTCTGGTCTGCCGATAACATAATTAAATGCTAAATTCAGCTCTCCTAATACCCTACCTGCTTGAACTGGCGTACCATTAGCAAGAATGCTGGTAATAAGGTTTTTAATATCAACATGAGTAATATCACTGGCGAGCCGTCTGCCAAATTCAGTCGGCTTGTCTTTGCCGGTAACAGCTTCTAGTGTTCGTCTGGTCTCCTTCTGCCCTTTTACTTTTCTTGCACCAGCAATCAACTTACCATCAAAAGATTTATGATCTTCAATGTATTGTGAAAGATAAGCTTCAACCATTAGATGAACTGATAGCCTGGTACTTGCTTCCAGAGATAACCGTTCAGCTTTTTCTTTCTCTAATCGGGTGGCAGGGCAAATACCGGATTTCCGTTCAGCCTTTAATCCAGCTAAGATTTGTCGTGCTGCAGCAAGCCCTAATAGTTTTTCACCCAGAAACGGTTCCAGATTTTCATCAATAACAGCCTTAACAAATACACCAATGGCGACCCGTTTTTTATTGCCTTTAATTATTGGACTGTTATATCTGTAATAAAATTTTTTTACGCCAGACTGATCGCTATTTACTCTTAGGCCGGTATTCTCACCAGAATCTTTAAGATCATCCCCTGGCTTCATACCATTAATTGCACTAACGGTCAGTGGTTTGTTAGTCGTATTCATTTTTACCACCTTTGCAATAAGCTCTATTGTTTTGTTGTTCTGTGATTGTTGCCCAACGACAATTTGACGGCTCATAATTTCCATCATTATCTATTCGATCTATTGAATATTTTTTGCTTGGTGGATTGCATAAGCAATACCAATGAGATCTGTTTCCTGTTTTTTCTTTAGATTGATGTGAAAAGCCTGTGACAACTAATCTACCGAATTTTTGTCCAGTAATATCTTTTACTCTTGCAGGCAAGATAGTAGAATTGTCATTAGCCATTATTGATACCTCATATATCAATTAGTGGTAAAGCCTCAGATATTTGATGATATTTGGGGCTTTTTTTCATAGGTGTGTGTAATATTACACCTTTATTGAGTGACGCACAAGGATACAATGAGATAATACAGGCTTTAGAGGTCTATTTTCACTTACCCATTTACCTACCTTTTTTATTGTGTTGATGGGGTATTTAGTGATAAATAGGGATAAACAGAGATAATTCACAAACACTATAATATACTTATAAAACAAACACTTATATGACAAATAACAGCAAAAACAAAGACTTAAAAAACACCCACACCCCAATGATGGTTCAATATCTGAAAATAAAATCAGAATTTCCCAATATGCTGGTTTTTTACCGTATGGGAGATTTTTACGAAATGTTTTTTGACGATGCAAAAAAAGCATCTCAGTTACTTGATCTATTATTAACTGCACGAGGACGTTCTAATGGTGAACCCATTCCTATGGCCGGTCTGCCCTATCATGCAGTTGATAATTACTTAAGCAAACTGGTTAAGCTGAATCAATCTGTTGCAATTTGTGAACAGATTGGTGATCCGGCAACTTCAAAAGGTCCTGTAGAAAGAAAGGTGGTCAGGATTATTACCCCTGGAACCATCACTGAAGATAGTTTACTCGATGATAGAAAAGATAATTTATTAGCCTCTGTCTATTATGATAAATCCTTTGGTCTGGCCGTTCTTGATCTCACCAGCGGCCGATTTTCTATTGCTGAGCTGGACACTCTGGAAGCTTTACAATCTGAATTAGAACGTCATAAGCCATCAGAGTTATTATTAGCCGAAAACACTGCTTTCAAAAAACAATTGCAGCAGCAGTTAGGCAAACAAACCACTTTTTCAGAACAGGTTGACTGGTGGTTTGACGAACAGTCTGCCCGACAAAACCTTAATCAACAATTTGAAACACAGGATTTACAGGGCTTTGGCTGTGAAGATTTTCATAGCGCCATCAGTGCTGCCGGCTGTCTATTACAATATGTACAAAACACACAGCGTACCGCCCTGCCCCATATTCATAGTTTAAAACCTGAACAACATGACACTGCAATCATTTTAGATACCATCAGTCGACGCAATCTTGAAATAGATTCAGCTATTAATGGTAATAAAGAGCATACTTTAATGGCTGTTATTGATAAAACATCAAGCGCAATGGGCAGTCGCTTACTGGGGCGCTGGTTAAATCGTCCCTTACGTGATCACATGTTACTCAGGAAGCGTTATCAGAGCATTGAACAGCTCTTAATTGATAATCAATACGAAGCCCTTCAGAGCCTGCTTAAACAAGTGGGAGATATCGAACGGATCTTATCTCGTGTTGCTTTAAGAACCGCACGCCCCAGAGATTTTGAACGACTTAAAAATTCTCTGAGTCTCTATCCTCTCATACAAAGTGAACTACTGGGCATCATCGATCCTCATATTAAACAACTGGCAAAAACCATTGCTGTTTTTCCGGAACAGTATGGTTTATTAAATTGTGCCATTATTGAAAATCCTCCTGTACTCATTCGTGATGGCGGTGTTATTGCACCCGGTTATGATAGACAGCTGGATGAATTGCGCAATATTCAAAAAAATGCCAATCAGTTTCTTATTGATCTGGAAATCAAAGAAAGAGAACGTAGTGGTATATCCACACTTAAAGTCAATTATAATCGTGTTCACGGCTATTATATTGAAGTCAGTCGAGCTCATTCTAATCAGGTACCTGACAACTATCAACGCAGACAAACTCTCAAATCAAATGAACGCTATATCACACCGGAATTAAAAGAATTTGAGGATAAAGTACTCAGTGCCAATGAAAAGGCACTGGCTCGGGAGAAAAGGCTCTACGATGATCTATTTGATCACTTGTACCCTTTTTTAAAACCCATACAGGCCAGTGCCGAAGCCTTATGTGAACTCGATGTATTATGCAATTTTTCTGAGCGTGCATTCAGCCAGCAATGGTGCAAACCTCAACTTAAATCAGATCCCTGTTTGTTAATCAAACAAAGCCGCCATCCTGTGGTTGAAAACATTCAGGATAACCCCTTTGTTGCAAATGATATTGAGCTGAATAATGAGCGCCGTATGTTATTAATAACGGGACCTAATATGGGTGGAAAATCAACCTATATGCGTCAGGCCGCATTATTAACACTGATGGCTCATATTGGTTGTTATGTCCCTGCTGAATCTGCTCAGTTTGGTTCCGTTGACCGTATATTTACCCGCATTGGTGCATCCGATGATCTGGCTGGCGGACGCTCTACTTTCATGGTTGAAATGACTGAAACTGCCAATATCTTACACAATGCTACACCATACAGTCTGGTATTAATGGATGAAATTGGCCGCGGCACCAGTACCTATGACGGCCTGTCTCTTGCCTATGCCTCGGCACATTATCTGGCCAGTAATAGTCGTGCATTTACTCTATTTGCTACACATTATTTTGAGTTGACACACCTGCCTGAAATGTTTGATGCCATTGTTAATGTACACCTGGATGCAATTGAACATGGCGATAAAATTGTCTTTATGCATCAGGTAAAAGATGGTCATGCCAGTCAAAGCTACGGCATACAGGTTGCTGCTTTGGCCGGTGTACCGGCAGAAGTCATTCAAATGGCTAAAATTAAACTTTCAGCCTTGGAAAATGAGAAGAAAAATTCAGCCATAGAGAATAATAGCATTAGTCAACAATCTCTGGAATCAAGTATTGAGAACAGCAATATGACTAAAGCTCAAAGTGAATTAATTCACTTACTGGATACAGTTAATCCGGACAATTTATCACCCAGGGAAGCTCTGGAAATAATTTATCAACTTAAAGAAAAACTATCAACAGAGCAATAATAATCAATTATATTCAATTGGTTACAGAACATACTTAAACAGGGACTTAATATGAAAATTGGAACACCTTTATCCTCTTCCGGCACTCGTGTTCTTTTCTGCGGTGGCGGTGAACTGGCCAAAGAAGTAGTCATTGAATTGCAGCGTCTGGGCATAGAAGTGATTGTCATCGATCGTTATAAAGATGCACCGGCAATGCAGCTCGCTCATCGTTCTCATGTAATTAATATGCTTGATGGAAACGCATTACGTCAAATTATTGAGCTGGAGAAACCCCATTATATTGTCCCTGAAATTGAGGCCATCGCAACAGAAACACTACTTGAATTAGAACAGGAAGGCTTTAATATTATTCCGACCGCCCGTGCTGCTAATCTAACAATGAATCGTGAGGGTATCCGGCGACTGGCCGCTGAAGAACTGGGGATCAAAACATCAGCCTTTGAATTTGCTCAGACTAAAGAGGATTATTTACAGGCTGTTAAACGTATTGGAATTCCCTGTGTGGTCAAACCTATTATGAGTTCCTCAGGCAAGGGACAAAGTACAATACATTGTGAAGCCGATATAGAAAAAACCTGGCAATACGCTCAGGAAGGCGGCCGTAGTGGTGAAGGAAAAGTCATTATTGAAGGTTTTGTTGAGTTTGATTATGAAATTACCTTACTCACCATTCGCCATGTAAACGGCACATCATTTTGTGAACCCATCGGCCACAAGCAAACCAACGGGGATTATCGTGAGTCCTGGCAGCCGCAATTAATGAGTAATAAGATCCGAAAAAAATCTATTCAAATCGCTCAGAAAATAACTGACAGCCTGGGTGGCTGGGGATTATTTGGCGTAGAATTATTTATTAAGGATGATGATGTTTATTTTAGTGAAGTATCACCACGTCCTCATGATACCGGTCTGGTTACCTTAATCTCGCAGGATTTATCTGAATTTGCTTTACATGCCCGTGCTATTTTGGGTTTACCCATTCCGGCAATTCGTCAATATGGATTCAGTGCATCTTCTGTCATTCTGGTCAATGGAGAATCTTCTCAGGTAGAATTTAAAAATGTAGAAAAAGCTTTAGCAGAACCGGATACTCAACTCAGATTATTTGGCAAACCAAAAGTAAAAACTCAACGTCGAATGGGCGTTGCTCTGGCATTAGGTGATTCAATTGAAGAAGCCCGACATAAGGCCAATAATTCTTCTAAAGCAATCTCAATTCAATTATAGAGTAGTAAAAACCCAGAGACAATAGTCAATATTATTTATATAAAACAATAATATCTTATTGTTTTATAAATATTTTATTTAATATTTATAGTTCTCTTTTTGGCAACATTATTTCTTAAGTAAACAGGTGTTACATTTTCTGCACTAACCAGACATTGATTTTTTATTTCCTCAAAGGCCAGAAAAGCAATATCAGCAGCATGGGGATAAATGCCATTATCATTAGAGGGTGAGTCATCAAACATTGCCATGCTGCATTGTACTGAAATTTGAGAAAGCTGCTGTGAATATTCTGACCATCCACTGCCGACAATAATACATTGCTTATCAATGACGATGGACTGCTGAACTAAAAACTCCACCAGATTTTCTGGTTTCATTACCACTTCACTACCGATATACATCATTGACTCGTGCAATGGTTCATAAGCGGAAAAATAAATTTCTTTCATTCGAGCATCACTGGCCACCAGTATTTTTTTTGTCTGCTGCTGTGTTTGTATATTAGTTTGATTGTAGGCTCGTTGCGCAATAGCAGCCAAAGAAGATATTTGAGCGACTGGAATACCAGCACCATAGGAAAGTGCCTGAATGACGCCTATACCTATACGAACACCGGTAAAAGCACCTGGTCCACGACCAAAAGCCAGGGTATCAATTTGACTAATATCCAGTCCAACTTCTTTCAGAACAGAATCAATCATGGGTAAAATGAGTTGTGTATGCTTTCTCGGAGCAATTTCAAAACGTTCTATACAGGAATAATCCTGCTGTTGCCCATCAACTAAAGCCACCGAGCAGGCATTGGTTGAGGTTTCAAGGGCAAGTATTTTCATAGACTTGTTTCATTTGCCCATTCACGACTCCAGGAAAGTGTGGCGATTTTCTTAAAGCGAGCAACTGTCATGGCACCTTTCTTGGCTTTTTTACTGCCTGGAGTCAGAACATTATCCGACAGCGTTGCCCGATCGATATCATAAATTTCAAAAGGTTCATAATCATCATCCATCAGGACTAAAACTACACTATCCCAATTCTGCTCCATCTTGAGTTGGCCAATACGCTGGGCATTTTTATTTTTTGAATCGCTAAAAATGGTACGAGCTTTAATCTGAATTTTATCACCTTCCAGATCACCTGACTGCTGAGTACCAATGGCTTCAAAACCAATTTGATCAGGTGCGGGAATTAAATGAAGTAAACGAATGGCATCATAAACTGAAAGCTCTCCGCTAACACCGGTAAGTGTTTTGCCCGTAGTGCGGCGATAATTGGCGGCCAGTTGTCTTGCCTGTAACATCAAAACATCGACTGAATGGGCATTGTCTATATTCTGCTGATTCATCATTTGATGGTATTGTCTTGTTAATAATTAGAATAAAGTGGGTAAAATGTGAACTAGTACATAATTTAACATATTTTATATTATTTTTGTTGAATATTTATCCAATAATAATATATGGATTACATTGAAGAGCATTGTGCTACATCACTTAAAACCAGTAAACCAGCATTAATCGCTCTATTTCTGCCCTGTTCTTTTGCATCATACAAAGCTTGATCTGCCGTCGAAAGTAATTTTCTGCCTAATTCTTGAATATCTTCATAACAGTCATTGGTCATCAATGTTGAAACACCGGCTGATAAGGATATTTTCAGGATGACATTTTTCCCAATGGCGACAGGAGTTTTATTAACTGCAGCAACAATACGTTGAGCAACCAATAGTGCCTCTTCGTTGGGCGTTTCCGGTAACAGGGCAACAAATTCTTCTCCTCCATAACGAGCCAGAATATCATGAGTTCTTAAAACAGTCTGAATTCTTTTTGCCACCTGGCATAAAACATCATCTCCAACACCATGGCCATAATTGTCATTTACTGATTTAAAAAGATCAATATCAAGAAAAATACAGGAAATCGCAGCATGATTACGATCTCTTCGAGTTAATTCCTCAGGCAGACGCTGATCAAAGAAACGTCTATTATGTACCTGAGTCAGAGGATCCATCAGTGAACTTTGTTTCAGTATTTCCAGGTTTAGCGCATTTTCTATACAAACAGCCATTATAAAGGATAATCGCTGTAGAAAATCACAACCCGCATGCACCTGAAAACGCAGTGGATCATTGCTGCCACAGCAGAAAATACCAATGGTTTTTCCACGACGGATTAATGGCAGAATGGCAATAGATTTAATCTCAGGATTGTACATCAACCAACGATGTTTAATCGATTGATAAGCACCCGTAGTAATTTTTTCCGGTAAAAACTGTAATTTATTTAAATCCATCGGGGTATGGAATAAGGATAAGAACTTCTTCTTTGATTTTTTATGAAATTCGTCCGGAATTAATTTTTGTATGGATAGGTCATGATCATCAAGCACCAGAGAACTACTATCCAGATTAAATAATTTTAAATAATCATCTCTTAAAATTAACAACACATCATTAATGGATTCTGCCGCCATTAATTTAAATTCAATTTTTTCAAAACGGTCTAATTTTTGTTGATTATCATGAGCATTGATTAAAAAAGAATTAAATTCTGTTTTTAGCTCATCGTAGTCATTATTGTCTTTATTTTCCTTGCTTTGAACACTACCTATATTTTTAAATTTACTCATATCATTCTTCATTTGCAACAGTTTGATTATATTAAGTTTAGACTAATTGTTTCCAGTCTGGAAGAAATTATTTTTTTTTTTCAAACTAGTTCAAAGTTTTGCTATAAAATATAAATAATGACAATGAGACAAAACAACATAGTGTAAAATCCCCTCCTGGAATACTAATAAGTAAATAATTATTATAATCAGCAAAAAAAAATTTTTATTGATAATGTTTGCTTGACTTTAACATCAAAATGCATAAAATATGTCTCGTTGCTTTCACAGAGAACAACAACAACTATTCCCCAATAGCTCAGCGGTAGAGTAGGTGACTGTTAATCACTTGGTCGTATGTTCGAATCATACTTGGGGAGCCAAACACCATAAGGCTTTGAGAGATTAACCTCCTCAGAGCCTTTTTTAATTCTATTGATTTACTGTCGGTTTTACTGTCGGTTTCTTTTTCACTGTATTTTTGTTCATTAATGCCTCTTTCATATACTGATAACCACTCCTGACATCTAGCATAGTAGTTTTTCAATATAATTTGTACTTGAGTTCATAAAATTTTGTGGCGGTTTCACATAATCAATTATTATTATTATTGATAACTTGACCAATTGCATTTTTAGGATCTGGTATCAAATGCGCACCGGCTATAGTATAGAAACAACACCCCCAGTTTATGGTCATACTAAGGTCATGCTTTACATGTACTGAGGGTATATAAAATTAATCTAGCAGTCTGTAGACGCTTGCCTTACTAAGATTATACTTGCTCATTACATCCTTAATAAGCATCCCACTGGCTCTATCTTGATTTAGATCTATAATCTGCGCATCAGTCAGTTTAGCTTTACGCCCAAATTGAACGCCTTTGGCCTTGGCTTTTTCTATACCCTCTAGCTGGCGTTCCTTCCTTATTTCCGTTTCAAACTCAGCAATGGAAGCAAGCATATTAAATAATAATTTACCTGTAGGGGTAGAGGTATCAATATTCTGATCTAGTACAATCAGGTCAACTCCCTTATCTTCAAGCCCTTTTGCTATCTGTGTCAGGTGATAAGTTGATCTGGCTAATCTATCAAGTTTCGTAATAACAAGGCTGTCACCTCCACGTACATAGTCTAAAACTGCTTTTAGTTCTGAACGATCCGCAGTCGTTCCAGTTTTCTTTTCCTGATAGACTTTATCACAATCAGAAAGCTTATCTAATTGGACATCTAAACTTTGACCAATGCTACTTACTCTAGCATATCCTATTCTGCTCATGTCTTATAACTCCTTAAAGGTTGTGACAAATTAATTATAAGACATAATTTAAGACATTACAAGAGAATGTCTCAGAAAGTATACTTTTTAAGATATTTTATTTTAGAGTGTAGGAAGGTTTTAAGATTATTTTTGCTGATGCTTTATACTGGTATATTATTAATTATATGAATTACTCCAGGTTTTATTTCTCCATAAAATTGTAGTTAGTTCAAAACAATTATACTGACATATCTCGTACCAAAAATTGTCCGGTTCCGTCCCAAAAGACCAATTGTCAGGTGTTATCAAAAATATAATATAGTGAAAAAAGCGGCCATTTCAAAATCAATAAAATATACAGTATTCAGAATCTTCAATATGGTCGCTAATACCAATGAGCCGACATTTACCATGTGAAATAAAAAATTGAAAGCTCTCTACTCCGGACATTTGAAAACAGAATTCAGAAAGGATAACCTGAAATCAGGCAACCCTTTCTTTGAATTTAATCTGTCACAGTAATCGTACTTCTATCACTGGCAACCGTTTCACTAATGATATTACCTTGCTTATCTAAGGCAAAGAGGCGTACTTCTAAAACAATGCCATCAAGTCCTTTTGGTAATAGCAGAGTAAAAATAAGTAAACCATCATACTCAATATACAAATCAGAAGTGAGGACGACTGTTTGCTTTTGAAATTCTGCACTGCTAGGATTTTCTTCAGAAAAAATAGATCCGGGAATATTAAATTCAAGTAAATAACTATCGGCATTTGGATACTCTGTCCAGATAAAGAAATTATTTTTTCCACCGTAGATTTTGTCATTATCAATGGGCAGAACCCATGAGGTACGGGGTACAATATTCTGAATAATCTTTTCATTCCCTGCTGTTACAGTGGAGGTTTTACCATTGCGTTCTATAACTTCAAGCGTTCCAGTTTCTACTCTCACAGTTAATTTCCCATCTATTCCAGTCGGAGAATAGTTTGTGGTGAACTTTGCAGATGTACTGCTTCTTTGGTTTGAAGGACATGAAATGATATTAGCCAATGCTGTCTTTACTTCATAATTACAACCAACAGTGACTGTTACTTCACCACGAATGAGATTGATACTACTTTCTGGATTCAGAGTAACAACTGCTTTCTGTTTAACTTCAATGATACTGCCGTCATCACGCTTAATGGTAGTACTGGAATCATCCCATGTGAGTAATGCAGTTACATCAGGAACTGTACCGGATGTGGTGGGTACTGCTACATCAACTGGAGTTATTGAGAGTGATGTGCCTGTTGTGGATTGTACTTCTGATAGAATGAATGGTTTAGTAGGAGTGTTACTACGGGTTAGATTAAGTTGACCATCATCAGCACATCCTCCAGGAAGTGAAGAGCCATCAGCAAAAATATAACTATTTTCAGTGGTAGTACGATTGAGTATTAATTCACCTGTAAAACTATCATAATTCCCACTTAATGGACCACTTCCATTATAGGTGTTACCTCTAGCATTACGGCCGTCGTAAGAATAAGTACCACTAATTACACCAGACGCATCAATTATTCCTGTATAAATGGATTCATAAAATTCACCATCTGGATCACTATCTCTGGATATATGACTAAAGTTTATTCCTTCTTGAGTAATATAGAAGCCTGTTATAGTATCTTCCTCTTCTTCATCACAAGCTGTTTCAACAGAAAACTCCGTACCACTCCACATGCCAGAAAGATCAGGGACTTCAGCAAAAACTACCGATGAACTAAAAACTAATAATAGAGCAATAAAAAGAGGCTTGTACATAATTAATTCCTTTTTATAAATTAATGTTTATAATTTGAGTTATTTTGTTATTTGACAATGTAATACTGAGAAAATTCAATTGCTTTAAAAAATATAGTAATTATTTGAGCAGAGTACCACTTACTAAATCTTAAATTAGAAAGAATTTGATGAACTTTAAGAACTAAAAAACTCTTAAATTATACCATACTATACTATTGCTTAATATATTATTAAAAATATTCATACAAATCATGATCACTGTTGTAGTCAAAATTGCCGGTACGAATAATAATACATAGTCTGTATCTTTTGTTTTCTGATAATAATATATTATTTTAATCTGGTTTCCTTTTATGGCTTTGAACCACATGTTCAGATATTATTAAAAATATTCATACAATTCATAATCACTGTTATAGATCAAAATTGCCCATGCAAGTTGCAAATAGTAGTAGGGGTAAGTTGCTGATGCAACATATTATTACACCTTAGTTATCTATCCCCTGATAATGTTTCATTCTATATATAGTATTTCTATGACGCCCCCCAAATCAACCCCAGTTTATGCGCATTGTATAGCCTATAGCAGGATTTATTATATTGGAGTCTTCTGATAACTATATCCCCAAAAAGCCCCGTATATAGGGCTATTTTGACCTTGAGTTCAATTTTTAAACAGTCGATAGATACCAAGTTACAATAATTATTATTAAAATTAACTTTTGAACTAAATCCATAATATTAGACAGGTGTATAATTACCTCCCCCCCCTTAGATTTGGGCTTAAAATAACCATGTATCAGATATTTTTAATAATAACTAGACATTAGTAAAAATAGAATCTTGTAGAAGCCGTACACTAGGCTATAATAGAGAAATTATCCCCCACCTGTATGACCGAACTGTATAGATACACTATATAGCTATGCTTATTGTTACCCCCCGTTTTATGCTACTTGTTATTACTGCCCCGCATTTATCTATTGGTTGCCGTATAGCTCCCAGTTCCCCCCCAAATTTATGGCCTATAGGAAATATTGTACTTGAGTACAAAATCGGGGGCAGGTAGTAAAAAGTGGGGAAATTAATACACCTACAAATACAAGCTACAAACTACACCCCTATAGGGGTGTGTAGTGTAGTGTAGCCAAAATCGGGGGAATCACTACTCATCTGTAGCATTCTGAAGGATATAAACATAATCACCCTCAAGAATGGCTATCAGATTATTTTCAACCAATTTATCACGCCCTCGATTAAATGCTTGTCTAATAGATTTTTTCTTAGAGTTTTCATCTTTACTATCTACAACAGGATCTAAAGATTCATAAGATTTTTTACGCCACCTATTAATAGTAATACATTGTCGATCATCATTAGATAGAGTTTCACCTTCCAAGTTAATCAATTCCTCCAGTGTATTAAGAAGGAGCTGATCTCTGTCTGTTAGAACAATATCACTTGATGATTCCCTATACTCTGTTGATTCTAAGATAATAGATGTAATGGGTTTACCATCTTCATCATTAATACCAGTAAATTGCTCTACCATTTCAAAGGATATAGGTTCAGGCTCTTCATGATCTTTTGCCTTAGTACATTCCATAGTAATTACATCATCCTTTCTGGTGATCCTATACATAGTATCATGAGCGCCATTAATCGCAGTGGAACCTCTACCCCTCTCTTTACTACTATGTCCAGGATGATGGATAAAAAGAATTGAAGCTCCAGAATTCATCAAATACTTATCCAAATTTTTTAATATAATAGAAAAATCCCGTGCAGAATCTTCATTACCACTACCGATATTACGGTTAAGAGTATCAATAACAATAAGAATAGGATCTTTACAAGTAGCATCTACAGCCTTTTTTAAACTTTTAACACTATTTTGATCCATTAAATCTACAGGTGATTTTAAAATATATAAGTCCTCTGGATCATTCTGGTATCTTTCTTTTAAAGCTCCAAAACGAAATGAAAGACCATGATGACCTTCACCAGCAATATATACAACTTTTCCCTGTTCAGTTTTATTTCTATTCCAATCTATACCAGATGCAATACAAAAAGATAAACCCATTGCTAAGAATGATTTTGTAGTAGCAGGATCTCCAAATAACATATTTAGTGTATTTTGTTGAAAATAATTTTTGACTAACCATTGCTTAGACTTGTTATCATTAATTAATTCATTAAAAGTGAATAGTTTATAATCAAATTGTTTAGGCTCATTATTGTCAAACATTAACTTGTTAAATTCATATATAGTCATACTATTTGGGTCATTTGAATCAACTTTACAATATATAGAAGCAATTTTTACAGCTTGAGAAAGAGTAAGAGCATTCATTATTTGCACCTCCCTGTTAACATGAATAAATCAAATGAATCATGCGCATTACCATTAGATAAAGGATCAGAACCATGAAATGAGAACATCTTGCCATCCTTGATAGAGATACCTGCAACACCGGAATCAGAGTCATGAAATAGCCATCTATTACCAACTTTTGTATCACCACGAAGTGACAACATGTGTTCAATAGGATACTGCTCATTAAATGCCTTTATAGGGCTAATTTGACCATTTGACAGGTTATCCGGTGTCTTAGGTGTATAACTATCCCAATCCGGTTCTGGTGACTCTGGTGCTTCTACTACCGTTAATGCTTTACCGTCTGTATATTCAAGATAAGTAAAATCACTGGTATCACTTTCGGGTTTACGTGGTAGATACCATGGCTGTGACCATGTACAGTTTTCGGATACGTTGGCAATTTCACCTCCGCATAATTTCAGAGCATATTCTACCGTTGGCTTCAATTCTTCCCGTTGGTATGCTCTATCAGTGATAAATAGTATTCGGTAGCGATTGCCTTTAATTCCGTGAGAGTAACTTCGATACATCAGATGGTTAATTCCAAGATCTTTTAAGGTTTTGTGTATCTTTTTTGGATCAGGGGCATCTTTACCATTGCCACTATCAACATCAAGAATAAGTATATGTGCTGTCCATGCTGTAGTTTTATTACTTCGCTTGTTACTATCCGATGTTTCACTGCGTATAAAATAAGCACCATCTTTTTTACCAGTCTTAACAGTTTTGCATAAGTCTAATAGGTAATTAATTGATACGTTCTTAAATTCTGGATTATCCTTAACACCATTAGGTGAAATTGCTACCTCTATGCTGGTGCTAAGAATAGTTTCAGATGTTATAATACCGGTGCTTAAACCGTTGCTCTGCTTTGTAGGGCGGCGTCTACTTTTTAGCATTTTAAGCTACCTCCCTATTTTCAATCCATGCATCAACTTCTGTCTTCAGCCAGCCAACGAGCCTAGCTGTTATCTTTCGCCTTTTAGGAAAATCCCCTTTTTTTTCAAGCCTCCAAATAGTTGAATCTGATAATCCAGTGAGTTTCCTAAGATAGGGTTTTCTGTAAATGTGCTGATTAGCCATGTTTTGTACCTCCTAGTAGTGAATTAATATGAACTATTTAAACATGGGGTTCTCAGGGGATTGAGGGGAGTCAGGGGATAAGGTCAGGGGATTACCCCTAATATTGTAAAAGAGAGGTTGTAACTTATTGAAAATACCGTCAAATAAAAAACTGTTAATTATAAAAAAGTGCTTGACACGTTTTTATTCTATAATAGTGGTTTATTATTTTTATATGAAGTTAATAGATTATTATAATATTCATCTCTATATTTTTGATTCTTTCTACCCGTATATGATCTACTTTTTGTAAATTTATAATTATTATTTGTTTTTTTAGTATTTTTCCAGTATTTACCAAATGTTTGTGATTTGATAGCATCAAACAACTCACCGTGCTTTTCGATTAAAGCATTATGTAGCATTGTCTTATTGCCATCAATTTTTTTATCATTGAAAACTAATTTACCACCACTGTATTCAGCACCTAAAGAGCATTTTATTAAAAATGCCTTTATAGCACTTAACTGATTTTTATCAAATATTGTTGTATTGTCTTCTTTACTATTAGAGTTATCTGATTCTTGATTTGATTGTTCTGTACTATTATCAAGCTGAAAAAACTTTGGACAAGGTTTATTGTAATGAGCGAACCAGTTACAAATATATTCCTTGGAAAAAACAGGGACAAAGTATTCAGGAATGTCAGAATTTTTTATTTCCAATCTATTCCCAAATCTAGCAGTAGTATGGCGTTCTTCCACAAATTTTGACATGATAATTTGAAATTCAAATTCATAATCAGGTATCTTATCTGCCAGAATTATATCGATTGATTGTGGTTCTACTTCAATATAATGACAAGCAATTTCATAGGGACTAAAATATTCTCCAAACTTCTGCGCAAATTTAGTACACATATTTTCACCTTAGATAAACACCATAAATAAAAAGCCATGCAAATAACAGTGGTGTGCTGATGCTTTCGGGAGCTACCCTAGCATGGCCGATTTAGTTTAAATATGAACAACTTTTGCTAGTTTCCCTGTAATAATCCGATCGAGTAATTGATCAAATTTTCTCATACCTTCTAATTTCTCTGGTAGGTGATCTCTTTTGTCATAGTGTTTATAATCAACTCCTGTTAAACCATGATTCTGAATCAAATTTCTAGCTTCACGATTTACACCAGCATCAATCATTAAATTTTTACAGGTACGCCTAATATCTTTTGGTGTAAACTTTTCAATTTCAAATTGCTTGCAGTACCGTTCAACCCATTTATGGATCGTTTCCATTCTTACTGGTATCTTTCCATCATTGGTAAACGGGTAGTCTTTTTTATCAGTGTCCAATTTTTCCAGAATATCAAAAGCTCTTTGGGTAAGAGGTGTTAAGTAGTCCCTAGAGTCACCACAACCTTTTGTATCTGTAATTAATACTGTTCTAAGTCGGTAGTCATATTTATCCCAACCTGCACGGACAAGCTGTTGCGGACGTTGGCCACCAATAGCAATTAAGAATTGAATTAAAAAAGCTGTATTATTTGAAATAAAGTCAATGTCATGAATATTATTCCAAAGGTGTTTTACTTCATCATGAGAAAGACAACGGTCAGAGACACGTTCAAATTGTTTTTGTTTAGGGATACTGAGTACAGGATTTATTTTAATATTAAATTTCTTATCCTGTTTCAGTGGATCATTTGCTGCCAGAACTGCTTTATTGAATGCTGATAATAAATAGCTTCTTAAACGATTTCCTCCAGTAGTCACCCCCCTATCAAATACTTTTTTTAATATCTTAACAATGTGATCAACTGACACATCAGAAGCTTTTATTTCCTTTAATTCTGGAAAAGCACCAAACACATCTTTTTTAAACATATTCTTAACAGTTTGTTTTGTGTCTTCATTTGATAATGATTTTGTATAACTGTCTAATAAGTCCTTAAAACTGCCTGTGCTGGCTTTCAATTCTGATTCCTGCACTTCTACCTGAATTTGTCTTTCAAGATATGCTTTTAAATCTGGGAACTCTTTTTTGATCCTTGAGTACTCAATAGCCTGATCTCTAATTTCAGATAAAGTTAATCCTGATATCTTTCCAATTTTCAAATTACCTATTTTTTTGGATTTCTTAACCCCATTAAGATAATAGATAAAATAAGAATTGATTATACCTCCAACTTTTTCATATAATATAGCACCATCACCACGACCACCGACCTTTTCTTTTAAAGTTGAGGTTAAATTTTCAACTTGCTTTGTATTGTATTTGTTAGGCATATTTGATAATTTTTTGTACTGTCGGTTTCTAAATGTGCTGTCGGTTTCACTGTCGGTTTCTCATTCACTAGGCATGAATAATTGTGAATAGAACTGACTAGAATAATACCTGATAAATTATGTTTTATCAATACCTTGCGTGTGTTTTTGGTGTAGTATGAATTGATATGAGATTTACTGAAAAGTTATTAACTCAGACTGTTAATCACTTGGTCGTATGTTCGAATCATACTTGGGGAGCCAAACACCATAAGGCTTTGAGAGACTAATGCTAAGAGCAGTCCTCAGAGCCTTTTTTAATTATGGTGACTTAGTCACCGGTATGGTCACCGGTTCAATCCCGACCGTAAACCATACAATTACTTAATATATCGCATAAAATCCAGCCTGTTTTGGTTAAACCTTAATTTTGACACTAATTATTATGAAAAACTGCATTAAATATAAACAAGTCAAACTTGATCAAGTATCTAAGCGATCATCACCCCTGACACTCAATTATTTTATCAGGGGTGTATTGTATTATTTCTGTTTATTCCAAAACTGGCTGGCAAAGTTTAAATAACCACCCTCCCCCCCCCATCATCACTTCATCACCCATCCAGTTTACAGAGTCAGTTCATCACAGCTTCGTCACAGTGAGTTACAAAATATATTTCTGCAGCAATCTTTTAAAATATTGGTATTATCAGTTATATTCGATAGTCAGCTTTTATAATAATTACACAGGAGAGCAGCATGAAAATATATCAGTTAATAATCCTCACCCTTTTCATGTTAACTTCTGCTTGTTCCAATGAGGATAATTCTAGCTCAGATGAACAATCTAGTGATAACTTTATATTAAAAGACCAGAAACTGGCTATGGAAAAAGCAAGGCAGGTAGAGCAATTACTTCAAAGCAGTATTGAGAACAAAAGTAAGCTTATAGATGAACAAAGCCAATAGAATGCTAGAAAATATCTTAAAGAAATACAGTTCTATTTTTTACGTGCAAATATGGGAACATAAAATTAAAGTTACTGAAACTAATTCAGGCAATACTTTTGATGAAAAACCGTTAATAGCATTTGAGACAACCAGCAAAGGTCAGATTATAGCTTCTGCTGTTGGCAATAGTGCAGAATTAAAAGAAGGTACTCCAAACACAAAAGTCATAAATCCTTTTTCCCATCCCAGGACATTAATATCTAATTTTTCGGCAGCAGAAAAAATCTTACAGAATATCTTTAGCGCTCTACCACAGGGTAAATTTAAGCTAGCATTGCCTGTCGCAGTTATTCATCCAATGGAAAAAATTGATGGCGGGCTTACCCAGATAGAGTTTCGTGCATTTAAAGAGCTGCTATTAGGTGCAGGCTGTAGAGAAGCTGTTATTTATCAAGGCGCTGAATTAAATATACCCACACCAGCACAATTGTTTCTAAGTCCAGGCTATCCCTCCTCGTGTCTGGCATAGCATTTGATCTGCTCCTTAGTAACAACTTCGTCAGGTCATTAAATGATTGCTGGTGTTCTTATTAATTCTGAAAGGTGATTATGTCTGATACTAAAATAATGAATGAGATTATGAAACTGAAACATAAGATTAATGGAATTTTAGCCCTCACAGGCAATAAGGAAAATATTACCGTTCTATTATGTCGTCAGCGGATTAAATATTTAACATTGAAGTTGAATGTAGCATTATGACTAAAGAAGTTCGAGATTTAACCTGATTATTGCTTTAGATATCTAATATCCAGATTGCTGTCCCTTTTGATTTATCAGGATCTTCAGCAACTGATTCAAAAATAATTTTTGTACTATCTGGAGATATTGATGGAGCACCATCATAACCATCAGTTCTGGTTAGTTGAATCGGATCTCCACCTTTTGATGGTATTTTATAAATATTAGCTAGCTCGACATCATCATTTTCTGAACTATAAATAATCCATTGTCCATTATAGGAAAAAACTGCATCTGTATTACTTTCGTTAGAGCTTGTAATCATTGTATTGTTTGAACCATTAATATCCATTGTCCATATTGACCAGCTTTCTTGTACTTTCTTCTGGTATAAAATTTTATCTCCAGCAGGAGACCAATTAGGTTGTCTAGCATCTTCAGTAGATGATGTTAATTCAATATATTCTGACTCCCCATTAATTTTATATTTCGTTACAACACCATAACCCTCCACATCTATATCATGTGACTCAAAGACAACCCACTGCCCATCAGGTGAAAATGATGGCTCATATGACTGCTTATTATTTCTATTGGTTAGTTGAGTTTCATCACCCGGGTTAGCGGTATCAGAAATCATATATATTTCATCATGTGTTTCTCTTTCTGAAGAAAATACAATTGATTCTGATGTATCATTCCAGACAGAACCCGGAAGGTTTATATTGCTATCACCATTGGAAACTAATAGTTTAAGCTCAAATGTTTCAATATCATAAATGAATATATCAGATGATCCTTTGTTATAGCCATCAATAAATCTAGTGAATGTTATTGATTTCCCATCTGGAGAAAAAGCAGGATTTTGTAAACTTCCAGAAAGAGCCAAATCCAACTGGTAAGCATTATCATCTCGTTCAATCACAGCTTGTGCTTCTACTATTTCAGATTTTAATCCGGCAAGTTGCATTAATGTTTCCAATGTACCAACGCGAATATAACCTCCAACAACATAACTAACTATATAAACATCTAATTCATCTGTATTTACAGCAATATAATTATTAACATTTGGATAATAACGATAATACCAGACATCTATTGTTTTACTTGTCTGACCTGATGAAGGAAAATATGCTGGTAACTGGTTTTCAGCCCAGTCAAATAATTTATCTGAATCATTCTGAGCATCAGAAAATACTGATTGTGACATGAAAAATAGAAGTAGAAATACTGTTTTTCTCATGAAGATATCCATAGTTGTGTAAATAAAAGTTAAAGCTACCCTTTCCGAACATTTAATCTGTCACAGTAACCGTACTTCTATCACTGGAAACGCTCTCACCGATAATATTACCAGCAGCATCTAAAGCAAATATCCGTAGCTCTATCACAAGTTCATCAGCCCCTTTTGGTATTGGTAAATTAAAGGCAATTAAGTCACCATCAACTTTAGCATAGGAATTAGATGGTAGAGGGATGACTTGTTTTTGATACTCTGGACGATTAGCATTTTCTTCAGCAAATACTGGAGCTGGAAGATTAAACTCCATTTGATAACTGCTGGCACCAGGGAATTCCTTCCAGACAAGCAGGTTGTCTTTTCCACCACGGAGTATGTCATTATCAACAGGTAAGACCCAATCTGCACGTGGTACTCTGTATTGTATTGTTTTTTCTTCCCCTGCATTTAGGGTAAAAGTGATGTCATTTTTATCAGTGACTTTAACAGTACCTGAAGCAACATTAACAGTTAAAGTACCGTTGGAACCGCTTTGGCCGTACTTAGCAGTGAATTCAGTATTACTACTGGCTCTCTGTGTTGAACCACAAGAGCCTATAACTTTGATATCTGCTGCTATGGTGCGAACTTCATAATCGCCAGCATCAGTACAATTAACTGTAGATGTGACTTCACCTCGAATCAGTGCAATGGAATTATCAGATTCTACAGCCGGACTTAAAACGGTGACTGTTTTTGCTTTAGAAGCAACAATGGTTCCATCGTTACGCTGAATTTTAATGGATGAATTATCCAGAGTTAATAATGCACCGATATCTGGAATCGTACCTGATACAGCGGGGATTTGAGCATCAACAGTCGTTAATGAGAATGTTTGACCGGTTACTTCCAGTACTGTGGCTGTGGGTGTATCACCATAACCATAAACACCTAATAAGCCCCACAATCTTTCATAATCTTGAAAGGTAGGTTCTATTAGTTCTAAAATTTGGTCATCTCCTGCTGATGTTGCCTGTGCTACTACCTTTGCATATACGATAAGATTACCATCAACATAGTCTTTTGTTATTCCGGTTCCTATCGCAATTATTGTTCCACCAGACGACGATGTGACGGTTGTAGTATACTCCTCTCTAGAGTAAGTTTTACCACAAACATCTCCCGATGTACTTGCACCGAAATTTATAAATTCACCATCTTTCATAGATGCTATTAATGAATCTAAATGCTTTTGCTTAATAGCTTCATAAGCGGCATCACAATCCTCAGCACTAGCCACTAATGGATTAGAAATCAGTCCGACTATAAAGACTAAATTGAATAAAATCCTTTTCATTTGTTGATCCCCTAATTGATTACTTTATTATCTTACTATCAAATAACCATGATATTAATAATGTCTAAAAAGAACTATAGTCCGTAGTAGATAGGTTATTAACAAAACTGTTTAAAAGGTGAAAGAGTATTTACCTTTACCTATGATACCTGGTCAAATACTCGTGGTTCTATTCATGTTGAACAGCAGCTCAATGGGTTTCAGGGTACTTTGCTCAGTGATGGTTATTGTGCCTATGATAAGTTTGCCAGGAATAATCCTGATGTGACTCTGGCACAATGCTGGACACATACCCGACGTTACTTTGTTAAGTCACAGGAAATTGAACCACAAGCAACAGAGCAGGCATTAGATTTTATGGGTACTCTTTATCAGCATCCTACCAGCAAGGTTGAAGAGTTGATCCCAAGACTATGGAAAGAAAAGTTTTCCAGCAACCCGCTTTTATCAGATTTAGAAACAGCAAGCAAGACTGTTTCTGTTTGACCGCTTACATCGAGACCGCTGATAACAGGCATAAAATAAAAGTAAAGACAGTTTTTAAATGTATCATTAAATTATTCCAGGAAAATTACTGTTCAATAAGTCCGCCAAACTCCCACCAAAACTGCTGAGCATTATGATGAAAATTCAATAAGATTTTATAGTCTGAACCACCCACACGAATACAATTAATTAATAGATTAGCTTGATTGTCTAGCGTCGTGCAGTGTGAATCATTGGCAGCACTTTGATTAATACTGATACTATTGAGCTGCCATAAAATAGAATCACTATTCTGCGGGAGAGTCAGACTGGCCTGATAAAGCTGTTGACCCACTGAAATACAGGGCAGGGTAATATTAATATCACTGTCAATAGTGGCACATTGAAACAATGAGGATTGTCCGGAATTATCAACTTGCACAATACTGTTAACAGGCTCTGAGATATTACCTTGGGTACTTTGAGCATAATAGGTCAGGGTATAATTGCCTGTTTGGGTTAGGGCTGTAGTACTGCCTGCAAAGGTTTTGTTTTGTGGATTATAAGTCAGTTCTACTGCAGGGAGTTGGCTAATGGCAGTCACCGTTGCTACGCTTTGCTGTGGGGTATTAATCAGTACCCATACTTTTTGAATCAGCTCTGGAGGCAGGTCTACTTTGGCTGTCAGTTTGATATTGTTCGTATTCAATGCACTCACCTGATGTTCAAAAATCACAGGAAAAGTAGAAGCAGTGGCGGCATTGAGTCCCAGATGGGTTACTTTGGCTAACCCCCCATCACTATGGGAATTCCATACACCATCCCCATTATCATCCATTAGAGCCTGTTGATAGCTGTCAACACTACGCAGACTTCGGGTGGCCGTTGACAAGGTTCTTCTGGTATTTAAAAAAGCCTGACGCACATCCAGTCCTCGTGCCGTATTACCCCAGAAGAAGTAAGAAAAAGACAGTTGTCCATCTGCACCATAATAGGCACCTTGCTCTGCCTGGGTAGAAAACAGGTTGATGCGTTCATATTCTTTATCAGAATTCGCCATCGCCGTCATAAAACTACCCGACTCAGGTGCATCATAAATAAACGTCACTCGGGCTTTAGTATTGTTTTGCAGCTCATTCACCCAATTAACCAGTGTACCTGCTGAGAGTGTATCACTAGCACTGATAATAAATTTTTTATCTGCTCCATTACCAATCAGATAAATCAGTAAGGGTGTGGTGCTATTGACTTTAGATTGTGCCCATTGATTAAGAGCATTTTTTATAGTACTGGAATTTACTGTTTTGGATTGGGTATCGATTTGTCCATCACCATCCGCATCCTGTAGCTCATTATTAAGATAATAGATATTATCCCGATTCACGCCCCTGTTTCTCAAAGTTTGATAAGCCAGATTGGCATTATTGGTTGCTGCTTTGTGTAAGCTGCTGCTGGTGTCTTCACCCACTACAATAACAGCATGTAAATCCTTTTGCTCTAAAGCCTGATAACCAGAATCTGTCACAGTGATTAAACTGACAATAGGAAAACGTGAATTGACTCCAGCCTTGGTTTTAGCATAATACGAAACGGTGTACTGACCGCTTTGTTTGAACAGCTCACTACTGGCTTCATAATGACCATTAAGCTGGTTATAGTTGTCTAATTCAATCACTGGTAATTCTGTAATTGCTTCACTGCCGGTCGTTTTACTATCCGGTGGAATCACCACAGCCCAGACTCTTGATATTTGTTCTTTGGATAAATCAATACGGGTAAATAAATCCAGTTTTCCGTTCTGACTGATATCAATGGTGGTACTGCCCTGATGTTTTACTATTTGGGGATAAATTACTTCTTGATTATTATCAATCCCTAAGTAAGTATCTCTTGCCAGTGAACCATCCACATAGTTATCCTGTCCATCGCCATTATCATCCATCATTGTGCTTTGATAGCTTTTGCCATCATTCTGAGTCACTGCACGTACTGCAATCGTTGCTGAACGGTGTGCCGTTCTAACATCAAATCCCTGACCAATGTTATTCCAAAAGAAATGGGAAAAGGATAAAGCCCCTTTAGCACCAAAATAAGCCAGTTGTTCTGGGGTGCTGCTAAACAACAGGTTTCTATCATAGTCCTGTGTTGGAGATTGCTTCAGTTCATCCATAAAACTACCGGAATGACAAGCATCATAAATTAATGAAACTCGGGCAGAAGTTTGCTCTTGCAGTGTATTTAGCCAGGAAGAAAATTCATCAGCTTTAATGACTTCGGCATAATCATTGACTGGTTTATTTAAATAAAAGATATCTTTGCCACCATGGTCAATCAGGTAAATCAAGACAGGTGTCCTACTATCTGAGTTAGCTGCTGCCCATTGCATAATTGCTCGTTTTATTGTCTCTGTCGTTGGCATTTCCGACTCGGTATCTATTACTCCGTCATTATCAGCATCCTGTGGTATGGGATTAAAGTATTTAATGTTATCAGCCGCAATACCCCGCTCACGTAGTGTTTGATAGGCTAAATTAGCATTTTGATTAGTGGCATCTTGCAATGGATCATTGAGGTTGCCTCCTCCCGCAATGATAATGCTTTTAGTTTGGACAAAGTTGTTTTTAGGGTAACAGCTACTAGTTAAAATAGTGCCATCATCACCCACTGTCACCCACAGCTTGCCATTCCAGTGGATACTAACTAAATAGTTTGCCGTCCCAGAGTTTTGTGCCTGCCAGCTAATACCATCGGTACTGGTGATAATTGTGCCGGATGAACCCACAACTACCCATAAGTTTTCAATCCAGTAGAGATCAATAAGCCAAAGTGAAGTACCCGAGTTTTGTGTCTGCCAGCTAACACCATCAGTACTCGTAAGAATAGTCCCATTTCTGCCCACAGACATCCATAGATTGCCATTCCAGTGAACATTATAAAGTAAACTGGAAGTCCCAGAGTTTTGCATCTGCCAGCTTATACCATCAGCACTGGTGAGAACCGTACCTTCTTCACCCACAACGACCCATAATGTTCCATTCCAATGGATACCATAAAGATCATTTGATATCCCCGAACTTTGTGTCTGCCAGCTAATACCATCAGCACTGCTAACAAAAGTACCACTTTTACCAACAGCGATCCACAATTTTCCATTCCAGTGGATATCATTGAGATCATCTGAAGCCCCAAAACCATGCTCCTGCCAACTGACTCCATCGGTACTGATAAGGATGCTACCAGATTCATGATTCCCTCCAACAGCTACCCACAGCTTACCATTCCAGTGGATATCCATAAGATCATTTGGGGTTCCCGAACTTTGTTCCTGCCAGCTAATACCATTAGGGCTGGTTACAATGGTACCACTCTCGCCCACAGCAACCCATAGCTTCTTATTCCATTGGATACCAGAAAGATTGTTTGAAACTCCCGAGCTTTGTGATATCCAATTAATACCATCGGCACTGATAAGGATAGTTCCAGCCCATCCCATAGTTATCCAAAGGCTTCCATTCCAGTGGACACCGTTAAGATAATTTAAAGTTCCTGAGTTTTGTTCCTGCCAGCCAATACCATCGGTACTGGTGAAAATTACACCTTCTTCTGGATCAACTTTGCCTCCCACAGCCACCCAAAGGTTCCCATCCCAGTGGATACCATTAAGGTCAAGAGCTTTCACGCTTTGCTTCTGCCAGTTAATACCATCGATACTGATAAGGATGGTGCCAGAGAAGCCCACAGCCACCCAAAGATGACCATTCCAGTGAATATCATTAAGTGAGTCTGAGGTTCCAGAGTTTTGTTCCTGCCAACTAATGCCATCGGTACTGGTGAGGATTGTTCCTTTGAAGCCCACAGTCACCCATAGATCACCATTCCAGTAGATACCAAATAACAGTTCTGAAGTCTCCGAGCTTTGCTGTTGCCAGCTAACACCATCGGTACTGGTGAGGATTATTCCTTTGGAGCCCACAACCACCCACAGCTTACCATTCCAGTGAGTACCATAAAGCCGTTTTGAAGTCCCCGACCTTTGCTTTTGCCAACTAATACCATCAGCACTGGTCAGAATTGTGCCGGAGGAGCCTACCGCCACCCACAGCTTACCATTCCAGATGATGTCCAAAAGCCAGCTTGAACTCCCAGAGCTTTGCTTCAGCCAGCTAATGCCATCGGTACTGGTGAGAATAGTACCTGCCTGTCCTACACTAATAAATTGTTTTTGCTCTCTTGACCAGTCAGTATCAAATAAAGAATTACCCTGAGATAATGGATTGACCCACTGCCATTCTTTACCACAGGTATCAGAATATTCCACAGCCCATGTGAAAGGCGTGAGGTTGAATATTAGAAATAATAACAGTAAATAATGGCTGGCATTAGGCATCTAAATAATATCCTGTAATGTATGAAATGTGATTTATTGTAGATAGAAATTCTTATGTAAGCATTAATTTATTATTGATTATTTTGTAAATTTGCTCAGTGTTGATATTTTGAAACTGACTGACTTAAATATAATAAGTTCTGTAAAATATTCCTTAGAGTAAACAATACATGCCACTATCAACATATTGATTCTACAGGCTTATTGACAAATATCAATATCTATTTTGGTCTAGAATCGACCGTTTTGGAGTGACCCCTCGTTCTAGCAATAACACCCTGAATGGCTGGTGTTTGGTATTAGTGATTATTCTGGGATATTGTTTATATTCCTGTTGGATCAGATTATGTTCCACATGAATTAAATCAAAGGAGAGAGAAAATGCAAATTAAACAAAGAATTTAGAAAAAAAATCTAAATTAAATAAGTCATTAAGTGAGGAAACAATCTCATTACTTGAGCTTAATCTAAATACTATCGGCATCAGTATCAACTATAAGCTTGAGCTTCACGACAACGAACTTTAAAATACCGGTTTTTTTCTAAATGTAATGCAGTTAAACTGCCACCGTGAACACAGGCACTATCCAGTGGGTAAATGTTTTTTGAAGTAACTTTTTTTGATGATAATGCGGCCCAATGCCCAAAGACTATCGGCAATTTCCTATTTACTCGTTTTGGTGCTTCAAACCATCGATAATATCCCTTTTTTTGGGCATCCTTGTAATTTGCATTTAATATTAACCGTCCCTTTTTGTCACAATATCTAAGCTGAGTAAAACAATTACAGATAAAGCTTAATCGCTCTTCTCCTTTTAATTTAGGTGACCAAGTTGGTAAATTATCACAATTTATATTTTGCAAAAAAGAAACATATTGATCGCCTTGCAAAACTTTTTCAAGCTCAGATGCACAATTCAAAGCAGTATATAAATCCCATTTTGGATGAAGGC
>JAHXIV010000011.1:85362-138290 GCA_025655455.1 gamma proteobacterium symbiont of Taylorina sp. | reverse complement strand
GTCCTCTTTAGGGTAGCTCTGAGTTTGTGGTTCAACTTCAAGCTTAACCTACGATGCTGAAGTTGGACAGGTTCAATACATTATGTCTATACTGAAAAGGGTATTGCAAAAGGTGTGTATGTTGATATTTTGAAAGCTGTATTTGAGCAGATTGAAGACTATGATGTGAAATTTAATATGACGGCCTGGAAAAGAGCGATAAAGATGGTTAAACAAGGCAAAGTTATTGGCTTTTTTCCTCCTTATTATGCAAAGGAGAGAATATTATGGACTAAATTCTCAGCCCCTCTTCTGGAAGAAAACACCATTATTTTTGCAACAGAAACTACCTTAAAAAATAAAAAGCAGTTTCCGCAAGATTTTTATGGAATGACAGTTTGCCTGAACAGAGGCTTTGGCATTAATGTAATGGGGGGAGAAGCTTTTGTAAAAGCCGTTCAGGAAGGAAAAATTAAGCTGATAGAAGCCAATAATAACAAAGATTGTCTCAGTCGAATTATAAGAAATAATGCAGATTTTTATATTAATGATCAGCTCATTGATATCTCCGCTTTCCCGACGATAAAAAAAGGCATGGATGTCAAAGCCAATTTTGCTTATATAGGCTATACTTTAAGAACCGAAAATTATCATTTTATGAATGACTTACAAGAAAAAGTGAATAAAGTGATCAATCAGATGAAGAAAAATGGTAAAATTGATGAAATTATTCAAAACTATCAATAAAAAGGCTATGTCATTGAACAATTTGTTTTTATCATTCATGACAGGTGGTTTGTTATTCCTCCTGTCAGCCAGCCATTTACCCGCACAGACACTTAATGACACAATAGATATCTATACAGAGCACTATCCCCCGCACAATATGATGATTGACGGGAAATTACAGGGATTTTCAGTCGAAATACTGGCGGCGATGCTTAAACAGATGCACTCAAAGCAGAGTCTGGAAGATGTTAAACTCACTAACTGGTCCAGAGCTTATACCATTGCACAAAAAAAAACTAATGCAATGGTTTTTTCTACTACCAGAACTACTTCCAGAGAATCTTTATTTAAATGGGTCGGCCCGATTAAAAATACAACAGTTGGTGTGATTGCACCTAAAAGTAATCATATTGTCATTAATAAGCCTGCTGACTTTAATCAGTATAAGATTGGTGCTGTTTTAAAAGATGTGGGTGAGACACTATTACTTGAACAGGGTGTTGATAAAAAACATATCCATAATGTAGAAGGAAAAAATGCCATTAATCTTTCTTTCAAAAAAATGCAGAAAAACAGAATTGATATGTTCTCTTATGATATTGGTGTTGCTTTTGCCAATGCAAAGCTGGAGGGTTTTGATATCAGCCAGTATGAGGTTGTTTATACCTTAAAGGAGAGTGGGCTTTATTATGCCTTTAATAAAAATACGCATGACAGCATCATCAAACAGTGGCAAAATGCTTTAGACACCATTAAAGAAAATGGCACTTACGATCAAATACTAAAAAAATATTGATGAGACTTCCAGCAAGCTCATGATGGAGAGAGCGTATTGAAACAAAGTATTACCTTTAAAACTTTAATTATTCTCAGTATTGTTATCGCTGCTATTTTTGTTGCTTCAGCTTTTCTTTTTTCACAAAATGATAATAAATTAATCGCTGATATCAGAAGCTACAATTTAAATCAGGCTATGGCCGCACTGGATGCCAGGTTGGAAGAAAGACTACGCCTGAATAAAGAACAGATGGAAGATACAGCTAATATGATAGCTAAAAATTCTTCTACTTTTTTATTAAATTTTGATAACGAAGGTCTGCAGCAAAGTTTACTTTTTGATATAAAAAAAGAAGGTGTGCAGGCAATTAAAGTCTGGGATGAAGTGGTCTATGAGAATTTTTTGACAGCGCTGAAAATGAGTGATGAAATTCTCTTTGAAAACTCGGTACCCAATCAGTTTGAACAATTTATTAAACTAAATAAACCTATCAATAATATCAATGGCGATTCAGTTGAAAAAATTGGCTACATTACTCTTTACTATGATGAATCTTTGATCATTAACCAGATACAACAATTAAAGTCCAATACAAAAAATACTATTGAAAATTTTAATAAAGAAATAGACAGTCAGCAGCAAAAATCAAATATAGCCAAACTGACCATTGCTATTAGTTCATTGTTTACAATTTTAGTCGTCATTTCAATATTATTAATGAACTTTGTGAATAAGCCGCTCAAAATTCTGGAATCCGGACTGGATGATTTCTTCCTGTTTCTTCAAAACAAAAGAGAGCAGGCAAAAAAAATCCAATTAAGTTCCAATGATGAATTTGGTTCTATGGCAAAATCTCTTAATGAAAATATTTTAGTCAGCTCTAAATTACATGAAGAAATACGTGAATTAAATACTAATCTGGAGAAAAAAGTTCAGCTAAGAACACAGGAACTGGCTGAAATTAATCAGGAACTTCAGGATTCTATTGAATATGCATCCACTATTCAAAAATCTTTTTTAAAAAACAATTCTATAATTAAACAACAATTTAGTGATACTTTTGTTATCTGGCAGCCGCGCGACAAAGTTGGTGGTGATCTCTATATTTATGAAGAAAGTGATCCGGGTGTGTTATTTGGTGTAATAGACTGTACTGGTCATAGTGTCCCAGGGGGTTTTATGACCATGCTGGCTGGCAGTATGGTAAAAAAACTGGCCAGTGAATTATTTAGTAATCCTGCTAAACTATTAAGTGAGCTGAATATTGCCATAAAATATCAATTAAGCCAGGACAGCGGCAACGCCTTATCAGATGATGGACTGGATATGGGCTTATGTTTTATTAATAAAGACAAAAACATTTTAAAATATGCGGGTGCAAAACTGGATCTGGTGTATTTTAAAGATAATAAACTTAATGTCATTAAATCCAATAAACAAAGTATTGGTTATAAAAAGTCTAAACCCGATTATGAATACCATAACCATGAAATTAATATAGACTGCTCAGAATCTTTTTATCTGTATTCTGACGGGATTACCGATCAAGCAGGGGGGAAGAAAAATTTCCCTTATGGCAATAAAAAATTTAAAAATTTACTTAGCTCTATTCAGAATAAAGATATGGATAAGCAGAAAGCAATTTTACTGGACACCTTATCAGAATATCAGGGTGATAATAGTCGTAGAGATGATATTACTGTTATTGGTTTTAGAGTGTAAAATAAAAACAGGCCATACAATAATGAATTTATATGACTATAAACAAGAATTGGATCAGGAAGGGATCTTATTGAGCTTTAGCGGCCCGATGACTCACGAAATGATCGAAGGCGTTGGTCGTGCCATCAGGGTTAAAATCGAAGGGGGTGAAGATGGAGACAAGAAAGCCGCCTTAAAAGTATTTTCTATCTTTGTGGAACAAGTGGAGAATGTGATTCGATATTCTGTTGAAAAAGATCATGTCGACAGCAATATGAGTTTTGGTATTATTGTCATTGGCAAAAAAGATGGACATTTTTATATTATTGGCGGTAATAAAATTGAGACAGAAAAACAGCAAACACTGGAAAGCTACTTGGAACAATTAGCTGCAATGAATAAAGATGAACTCAAAGTGTTTTATAAGAAAAGGCGTAGAGCTGAAAGATCGGGTGATTCTAAGGGAGCCGGTATAGGTTTCATTGAAATGGCCAGAAAATCCAGCCAGCCACTTGAGTTTAATTTCCAAAAAGTAGATGATATCCACTCATTTTTTACCATTAAAATAACAATTTAAAAGTCATTAAGCAATCAAATAGTTTTAAGTTATTCAAGAGCCTTCAGCCAACATGAATTTGGCCACCATCATTTGTAGTAACATAAAATTTCTATAAATGATGGAGGATAAATTTTTGTTACTTAGAAGAGCCTTCAGCCAAAAAAATTGAACCGAATTATGTTGAATAATATAAAATGACTTAAAATAATTTGTGATAACTTTTTGTTACTTAAGAGAGAACAGAACACAATGCAAACTCTGGAAATTAGTGCAACAAAATCCTCCCCTGCAGTTCATTTTGATGCACAAAGCAATACACTTTCTATAATGGGTGAATCCTACCCGGAGAATACAGCACAATTTTATGAACCGGTCTTTGAATGGCTGGAAGAATATATTGATTCCCTGCAAGAGCAGCATGTCACGTTTAATATGGAATTAATTTACTTTAACTCCAGCAGTTCTAAAGCATTGATGGACATCTTTGATATACTTGAAGAAGCCTGTGATGAGGATAAAAAAATTGTTCTGAACTGGATCTATGATGAAGATAATGATGCTGCTTTAGAATATGGTGAAGAATTTGCAGAAGATATTGAATCTTTAACCTTTAATCTGGTTGAAAAACCTTTAGCCGATTGATTATGCAAAGTAGAGAAGAAAAATTAATCGCTCAATATGAATCACTTCTGGAAGGTGCAGATGGAGATGCTACTGGCGAAAAAGAACTGCAAAAACTCTTAAAAGCTTATAAGAAAACCTATAAACAGCTTAATAAAATTATCAAAATTAGTGATATACAGCAAGATGAATTAAAAGATCTCAGTGACAACCTGGGACATAAGACTGATAAAATCAAATCACTGCTGAATAATGCCGATCAGGGCTTCCTGTCTTTTGCCAATGACTACATCATTGATGAAGAATACTCCAGTGAGTGTGCCAAACTACTCGGATCCGATCTGAGCGGGAAAAATTTTACTGATGTACTCTATCCGGATGATGAAAAAAATAATCTTTTTTTACAGGAAACACTGGAGAATGTACTCAATGAAAAAGACAGCATGATAAAAGAGGTGATGTTATCACTGCTGCCTAAAGAGGTTATCTTAAATAGAAGAGCAATCAAGATTGATTATAAGATTCTCAGCAAGCAAAAATATATGGTTGTGCTGACCAATATCACCAAAGAAAAAATTCTTGAAAAGAAAATCCTGCAGGAACAGGATATCTTAAAAATGATCGTCACCATTGTGAGTGACCCCACTCAATTTTATGATCTCAAAGATGATTTTTTAGCCTTTGCTAAAAATAAAACTTCCTTTATTAATAGAAACCTTCCCTTTAATGTCAATCTCAGTGAACTCTATCGTGATGTACATACCTTTAAGGGCAGTTTTGCCCAAATACGTATGCAAAATAGCATGATAAAGCTGCATGAACTGGAAACCAGATTATCCAACCTGAAAAAAGATGGCAAACACGATAATGATGACTTGCTGCAATTATTAGAAGCCTCTGATCTGCTGTTATGGATTGAAAAAGATTTACAGATTATAAAAAGAATACTGGGTGAAGAATTCTTTGAAAAGCAGCATAAACTGGTTGTCGATGATCAATTTATGTTTAATATTGAGGATAAAATTACACATCTGCTGCATTCAGATAATAAACATATTACTACCTATGAAGTTATTCTCAGCGAAATTAACAAAGCCCGTGGTACGACTATTAATCAGGCACTTTCAAGTTACCCCAAGCTCTGTTTTGACACAGCAGCTAATCTGCAGAAACATATTCATGAGTTTAAAGTCAGCGGCGGCAATGAAGTTTTAATGCCGCTGCATTTCAGACCTTTCATTAAATCACTGATTCACGTGTTTAGAAATGCTATTGATCATGGTATTGAGGATATTGAAACACGATTAATACAGGGTAAAAATGAACTGGGCTTAATCTCATGCCATGTAGAAGATCATTCTGAATATATTAAAATTATTATCAGTGATGATGGGGCAGGCATCGATTTAGAAAATCTAAAAGAAAAGGCTTTGGGTGCTGAACTCTATAGTGAAGAAAAGCTGTCTCAGATGGATGAAAAAGAAATACTTGAACTAATTTTCTATGAAGGTTTATCAACCAATGATGAAATCAATCAGCTTTCCGGACGTGGTATTGGTATGGGTGCAGTTAAAGTAGAAATAGAAAAACTTTCCGGCAATATTGAGGTTAAGAGCGAATTAGGCAAAGGAACCGGTATTACTTTAAAAATCCCTATTGCTATTTATGGTAATCTAATCAATATCGCATCTAATTCAAGAGATAATATTACCATCGAATATATTTTATCTCCTGTCATTAACCGCTTAACCACTTTTTTACAAAGTGATATGAAAATTAATCTGAATAAAAAGGCGCTTTTCTCATATACCACCATCGATAAAATTAACTTAAAAAATTATACCTCTTATATCCATATCAGTGGTCTGGTAGATGTTTCTGTTTGTATGAGCTTTGATCAGTTTTTACTGGATAAATTATTAGAAGAATTTAATCATGGTTATAAAGTAGCTGATGATGAACTCATTGAATATAGGGAAAGTGTCTCTAAGGAAGTACTAAACATTATTATTGGCAATGCCTTATTTAATCCGTATGATACAAGTGTTCTGGAAATTACATCGCCTTATATTACGGCATATGATGAATTATGTACTGATAGTGCACATGAAAAAATTGCCCAGGTCATTATAGATACTGAATTCGGTGAAATGCAGGTTCTGGTTGGAAAGCTATAATGAAACAAAAGGGGACAATATGTCTAAAAAATTAAATGTATTGATAGTGGATGATTCTCTTATTATGAGAAAAAATTTATTCAGAAATCTGGATATTCTGGGACATCACATTATTGCTGAAGCCAAAGATGGTCAGGAAAGTATTGATTTGTATAAACGCCATCAGCCTGATTTAGTCACTATGGATATTACTATGCCGGGTATGGACGGAATTACTGCATTAGAGAAAATTAAAGAAATTGATTCCGATGCAAATATTATTATGGTAACCTCCCACGGTCAGGAATCAATGGTCATGATGGCTCTGAAAGCCGGTTCCAAGGGGTATATATTAAAACCCGTAACACCGGACAAATTGAGAGAAGCCATTGGTCGAATTTTTTTTGAGTTAGCAGAAAATTATGAAGAAGAACTACTGGATGAATAACAATAAGCCGTCAGCTATTAATAAGCCTTCAGCCAAAAATTTAAGGAGAATATTATGTTAAACATTTTAGTAGTTGATGACTCAACCATGGCTGTACGCAATATTTCCATGTATATAAAAAATATCGGACATCAGGTCATTGGTGAAGCAAATACCGCAGCACAGGCGGTTGAATTATGTAAAAAGCTTAAACCGGATTTAATCACTATGGATATTACCATGCCGGTTCTTGATGGTATTACTGACGGCATTGCTGCTGTCGAAATAATTAAAGAATTTGATGACTCTGTTGATATTATTATGGTTACTTCCCATGGCCAGGAAAATTTAATCTCAAAGGCGTTACAGGCTGGAGCCAAAGGTTATATTTTAAAACCCTTAAGTGAAGAAAAACTGGCTAAAGCCATTGGTGCTATTAATAAAAACTATCATCAGGAATTCAACGAATCTGATGATGAGTATCTTTTATAAATGCATAATCTTTCAATCAGCGAGTTAAATCAATTAGTCAGTATTGATACCTTCAATAGCTCTTCCTTATTTGCCATCAGCATTATTGATCTATCCACTTATGAACTGGTTTATGCCAATGAAACCATGAAATTAATCCTGGCAGATGTCAATGCGAAAAACTGCTGGAAAGCCAAATATGATTTAGATTCTCCCTGTATGTGGTGCAAGGCACAGGAATTGATCATGATAAGCAACCGCAACGCTAATCAACATTTATCGAACGACAATAACAGTTATGCAACTTATGAACATTTTAATGAAATTGCCAATAAATGGTATCAGATTCAGGTTAAATTAAGTACTCTGGAAAATGGCAATCAGTATCTTATTTCTTTTGCTCTGGATATCAGTATGCAGAAAGAAGCACAAAGTCAGTTAATTAATTCTCATGTACAGCTGCAGCAAAAAACAGTCTCTTTGGAAAAAGCAAGACAGCAACTAAAAAAACTGGCTAACCAGGATCCTTTAACCAATTTATATAATCGCAGGTACTTTCAGGATATTTCGCAAAAGCTGGTGAATATTGCAAAAAGAGATGGCAGTGATTTGACTGTCATTATGCTTGATATTGACAAATTCAAGAATATTAATGATTCATACGGACATAGTACTGGTGACGAGGTAATTATCAATCTGGCTAATCTGTTGATTGAAAAAACCAGAGAAAGTGATATTGTGGCTCGCTTTGGTGGTGAAGAATTTGCAGTTTTATTACCCTCAACGGACAAAGAAGGAGCCTATAAAACTGCTGACACCATAAGGGAAGTAGTTGAAAAACAAGTACTTAAAGTGGATAAAAATATCAGTATTCAGTATACCATCAGTCTGGGGGTAGACTATTATGATATCACTACTGATAATAAAATTGACGACGCTTTAAATAGAGCTGACAAGGCACTTTATCAGGCAAAAAACAGCGGTAGAAACAGAGTTGCCATCAATTGTTGACCCAGTTCTATTTTACCACCTTGATAATGCCTTTTTAGCTACAATTCTAAGCTTTAATTACAGCCATTATGCGCTCAAAAGTTTCACGTACTTCAGCCGCCATTTCCTCCATCTCCGGCTTATTAACCACTGTGAACATGGCTGCCGGATCAACGATAGCAACTGTCACTGTGCCATCTTCTTCTTCACGGATAACAACATTGCAGGGCAGCAGCAAGCCCAGATCCGGTTCTGCCGTCAGAGCCTTATTCGCCAGTACCGGATTACAGGCACCGAGTATTTTATAAGGTCTGCGATCCACATCAATTTTTTTCTTCAGTACCGCCTTCACATCAATTTCAGTGAGCACACCAAAACCTTCTGCTTTAAGTGCTTCAAGCACTTTTTTCTCTGCCTGTTCCATATCGCAATCAACTGTCACATGAATACCGTACATCAATTTCTCCTGTTAATAATTTATTCGTTCTTTCTAGGTTCAACCCATTCAATGAAGCACAGTATGCACATTGCTTATCTGATTGCGCCCATTGGACTTAGATTCATATAAGGCATTATCCACTAACTTTAGTATTATTTCTACTTTCTCTGTTTTTATTAATGACGAATGATAAAGACCACCACTGACAGTTCTAATAATCTCGTTATTGTTTACTTGTAATACATTGTTTTCCATTGAAGTACGAATTTTTTCGGCTCTGAGGATCGTATCATCATAAGAAATTCGATTTAATACCATCACAAACTCTTCTCCTCCTGCACGATATACCTTATCACCTTGACGAATGTTTTGTTTTAAGAGCCTGGCAACTTCAATTAAAACTGAATCACCCACATCATGACCATATTTATCATTGATTTCTTTAAACCAGTCAATATCAAACATCAGGACTGCAAAGGGAGAGCCATGCTTATTATGCTGCACAATAATCTTCTCTATATCCTTTTCCATATCCAAACGATTTCTTAAACCAGTCAGAGGATCATGACTAGCCAGGTCTTGCAGTTTATCATTCGCTCGTTTAAGCAATTGATGTTCCAGTTGCAGATTAGCCTCTACTTTTTGGCGTTGTTGTATTTCTATTTGCAAAGGCAGAATGGCAAATTGTCGAAACAAATACCAGACACTAAGCGCTAATATTAGGGTAAAAAAACTACTTATCAGAATAAGCTGCTTTAATAACTTTTCTAAAATGGTATTAATCCTGTTGGTATCGGACACCAGCGTAATCTGATAGGATTCATTATTAAGACTGATATTGCTGATAACCTTCACTCTGTTAATAGATTCAAGTACCTGACGTTGAAATTGAGCCAGTATAAAACCATTACTATTTTTTATATCAAGACTGATAACTGAATGACGATCTTTGCCCCAGCGCATGAAAAACCACTCCAGCAATGAATAGTTTTCAGAAATTAATGATTCTTTGGCCAGTTGAGAGAGAATATTGGCTTCACTTTGTTTGGACACCAGAAAGGTATTATAAAGAGACTCTTTCTGCTGCTGATAAACATAATAATTACTCACCACCAGAAAAATGGAGTAAATCAGAAAAGAGGCATATATAATTCGATATTTTGTCGGCATTCAGGGATCTTTTTCCTCCGCTCATCAAACTTCAATATACTAGTTCAATGCATATGCTCATCATTAGTATTAACATTAATCAGCTGTCGCAAAGCTTCATACTCATCAGCCTGTGCAGGAATAATGGCAACACAGCCTTTTTTGATATTATTTAAAATATTTTCTGCTCCCGGAGAAAGATGAACTTCCAGCAGCAGTTTTCTAAATTCAGACACCTGCATCTTATTCATATTTCTACTGGCAACAAAGAGATGACTGGGAATTTCCGGAGACCATTGCAAAACTTTAAGACCTCGTGACTGATAAAGTTGTAAAACTTCTTCTTTGATTGCACCTACATCATATTTCCCCATTAAAACGGCCAGTGCCACATCATGATGATTTTTTAAATGTGAATGATATTTGAACTCGCTTAACTCCAGTCCTGCATCTAAGAGGAGACGCTGAGGAACTTTTGTACCCAGCGTTGAATTAGGATCGGCAAAAGCAAAGCGCCTGCCTTTCAGATCCTTAAGAGATTGATAGGGACTGTTCTGATGAATAATAATGGCACCACGATAGGTATTTTTCCTGGCAAAATTAAGCCTGCCAAGTAGGGGAAATTCATTATTGCCTTCTCTCAGTTGTAAATAAACTGCCGGTCCCAGATAGGCAAAATCAAGTACTCCGTGATCAATATTTTCAACATGAGCCTTATAACTGCTGCTCACCCTGATATGAATCTCATATCCTGTCTGCTGTTCCAGATATTCAATCAGTGGTGTGAAACGTTCTAATAAAATTGTCGCTGGAAGATAAGGATGAATGCCAAAAACTAATTCTGTCTTTTGCTCTTCTGCATGTACAGGAGAGCAGAATAACAATAATAAAATGGTATTCAGTAAAAAACTATTTTGAATAAATTGTTTCATTTCAGTAATACTCTGAGCAATACATTCAATATGAATATTATAGCATATCAGTCAGATGCCGCCTATAAACACAGTGATTGACAATCATGTTATCGAAATTGTAATATTACTAAATAACGGAGTTATTTAGGGTCAGCTGTTCAATTTTATTCTACACCTTAATTGTGAGAATACAATAGTGAAAAATAATCACAAGATTAAAAAACTCGCCTATACAAAAACAATAGGATATAAACTCACTATCAGCTATCTTATTGCCGCACTATTTGTATTCTCTGTGGGTCTTTTTTTCAGTTTAAGAATGGTGCAGAATAACTATTCACTGATGGTTGATGCCCAGTTTCGAAACATATTATCGGCTCATGAATATGCTCTGGAACAGTATTTTCCGGGACCTGAGACATGGGCTGAGCATCTGGCCAATGAACATGACATTCAAACCATATTATCCAATACTGAATTATCCCCTGAGGATATCAATGCATTTGTTAATGAGCATAATGTTATCTTCTTTAAAAATACCTATATTAATATACTTAATGCAAAGGGGAGAATTATTTATTGTTCAAACAATTGTAACAATTTAGGTCGCTCACTATCAGGAATGGAATTGATACAGCAGGTAGCAAAGTCATTAAAAACTGATAGTGCTATTGCCAATGCAGGGGATAAGTTCGCTTTTTATTCTGTTGCACCGGTTATTGATAATACGTCAGAAAAAAAACTACTTGGTTTTATAGCTGTCGCTAAAAATATTGATGACAAATATATTTCAGGTAGTAAAGTTAGTGATGACGTTGAAATCGCCATAGTCAGGGATCGTGCCATTATGGCATCAACCATAAAAATTAACGGAACTCCCCTTATCGATATCCCCTTACCTTATCTTGAATATCTTAGCCTTTTAAATCAATCAAATCGTATTATTGAAATAGAATTTCAGCAGCAGAAATATTTTATTTTAGCAAAAAAAATTAAACGAATGAGTCACGATGTATCTGGCTCAATTATGCTGCTCAAACCCAGAAGAGAATTAGAAGCCATTGAAGCTGATCTGATTACTCAATTTATGTATCTTATTTTATTATCATTAGTCATTATTATTATCACCAGTACAGGTATTGCCAGACAATTATTAACCCCTGTTTCTCACCTGACTGAAACAACGATTGAAATTATTAATGGCCGACGGGGAATAAAAGCAAAGGTTGAAAGTAAAGATGAGATTGGCCAGTTGGCCAGTAATTTTAACACCATGCTGGGAACAATAGAAAAACAGCACAATTTAATAGAAAAGCAAAATGAGTCATTAGAAGAAAAAGTCAGACAAAGAACCAATGACTTAATGAAACTAACGGTAGCTGTAGAAAAAAGTCCTGTTGGTATGGTCATTACTGATGCTAAAGGTGTCATTGAATATGTCAATCCAAGGTTTAGCGAACTATCAGGCTATTCAAAAGAAGAAGCCATTGGTAATACACCTGGCCTATTAAAATCCGGACAAACACCGGATGAAGAATATAAGCAACTCTGGCAGCAAATAAGTTCAGGTCATTCCTGGCGTGGTGAACTTTACAACCGTGCAAAAGATGGACGGCTTTATTGGGAACGACTGCTGATAACTCCTATTAAGAATGATACCGGACAGTTGACTCATTTTCTGGGTTCAATGGAAGATATCACCAGGATAAAGGAATATAAAAGAAAATTAGTAGAACAGGCTACTTATGATACTTTAACCAATTTGCCTAATCGTTTTTTAGCTGAAGACAGACTCAATAACACTCTGTCTTCTATTGAAAGGCATGCTACAAAAGGTGCCTTATTATTTATTGACTTAGATGATTTTAAGAAAGTAAATGATACATTGGGGCATCATACCGGAGATGAATTACTAAAAAGAATTTCTTTTCATATGTCGGAGGCCATTAGAGAAGAAGATACCGTTGCCCGTCTTGGTGGTGATGAGTTTCTTATCATATTAAAAAACATTAACAATCCTCTTGATGCAGAAAATATTGCCAGGAAAGTCATTGCCCTTGCATCCCAGGAATTTATTATTGAAAATAACTCCGTACTTGTTTCCAGCAGCATTGGTATCGCCCTATTTCCAGAGGATGATATGGATGCAAAAAATTTAATGCAAAAGGCTGATAGCGCCATGTATATGGCAAAAAAGCAGGGAAAAAATACTTTTCATTTTTTTTCACCTGAGCTAAACAAAAAATGAAAAAAATAGTAACTATTCAGCTAAAGAGTTGTAAGTAACCCGTACTAAGGTATCATGTGACTGTTACTGAATAGTTACAAAGAATATTACTTTTTAAGAAATTGCTCTACTATTTGATATTGTTTAAGCGATTCATTATCCACTTCAGCAGAATCTTTTTCGATCATTTCACAATTTTTAGCCATTCTCGCCTGCATAGCTGTTTTCCAAACCAGACTCTTGCCGACAGTCAGTTGATTCTCAGGAGTTAAACAAGCCATCACCGCAGAAGCAACAAAATGTTCTGCCTGTTGCATCCAGTCTGTTTCACTGCCGCAATCAGTATAGCTTTCAGTGGCTATGGACTTTATTTGTTTGTAAGCAGTGACTAACTCTTCTTCACTGCTGGCAGGATCCTCTGCAATATCAATAGCTTTTTGAATTTTCATATCTGCATTAAGATAAATGATATTTTTAATCAATAAGATTGCTGCTAAACGCTGTTGGTTAATATCAAGTTCATCCAGTCTTTGGCGTAATTGTTTATCATTGGTAATGGCAGGCATAGCAAAACTCCTCATTGTCTAACTAAATTTATAATAACCAGATAACACCCAGCACAATGGCAAACAAACCCACAAAGGCTCTGAATATTTTAAAGACAGATTTATTGTATTTTGCCAATTGTTGTTGTGAATGACTTAAAGTCATTGCAAAAATACTCATGCTCAGTAACACCCCAAGAGCAAAAAACATCATGTAGGAAACTGCTATTACCGGACGTCCTAATTGTATGGCTGGTATTAAGGCAAAAACAGTGGCACTTCCGGCAGTACCATGAATAATACCGACTAGAAGTGGACTACGATTGGAAACAGCTTTATATTTGTTATCGGGTACAGTGACTTCACTATATAGGCGATAACACGTCCAGACACCTAAAAAAATCAACATCAAACCAACCAGCACTTCTGCCCAGTAAGAAACCAGTAAGGGTAATTTTAAACCTGCAAAGGAAGCATAGAGTGCTAATAAAATTAATACTGCACCATGCCCGATTCCCCAGTGAAAACTATATCCCAGTGTTTGCTTTAAACTGGAATGATGCACAGATAAATTACTGACGGCTACCAGATGATCACTATCAAAAGCATGTATCAGACCCAGTCCCAGACCACTGAGAAAAAGTGTTAATAATGAACTTTCCAGCATAATGTTGTGTTACTCCCATCCCTAACCCTCCCTAATAAGGAAGAGGGAATTAAGACAAATGACATAAGTCACTGTACCTTTATCTGAATCAGTTCCTCTCCCTCTTTATCAGTCACATGAACCGCACAGGCAATGCAGGGATCAAAACTATGAATCGTACGCAATATTTCCACCGGCTGCTTTACATCAGCCATTTCATGATTATCCTGTAAGGCAGCTTCATAAGCTCCGGCCTGTTGATTTTGATCTCGCGGTCCGGCATTCCAGGTACTGGGCACCACCGCCTGATAATTATCAATCACACCATCCTTAATCACAATCCAGTGTCCCAATGCGCCACGAGGGGCTTCCATAAATCCAACACCCTGTGCCTGAGACGGCCAGCTGGAAGGTTCCCATAATTCTTCATTAAAGGTCTTTGTATCACCCAGTTTAATATTAGTGACCAGATCCTGATACCAGTTCTGAATTTGATCTGCCAACAGTTTGGTTTCCAGAGTTCGGGCAGCTGTTCGTCCCAGCGTTGAAAATAAACCCGCCACCGGTAAATCCAGTTTCTTCAGAGTCATATTGACTAAATCCTGAGTCGGTTCATGACCACTGGCAAATAACATCAGTACACGTGCCAGAGGACCCACTTCCATAGCCTTGCCTTTCCAGCGTGGTGACTTCATCCAGGAATAAGACTTTTCAATATCCAATTGCTTATAGGGCGGTTTAGGTCCGCTATAATTGAGTTCGGTTTCACCGTCATAAGGATGTAAACCACTATCCTTACCACCTTTGTAGTCATACCAGGAATGACTGACAAATTCCTGAATCTGATTAGGATCATTCATATCAACCGGATGAATTTTAGAAATATCTCTATCCAGAATCACTCCTCGTGGAAAGAAGAAACTCTCCGGATCATTCATATTGGTTGCCGGCATATCACCATAGCAAAGGAAATTACCCAGCCCTTCACCCCGGGTTGACCAGTCTTTATAAAATGATGCAATAGCCAGCGTATCTGGCACATAAACCTGATCCACAAATACCTGCATTTTTTCAATAATATTTTTTATCTGTAATAATTTTTTGGTATTAATAGCTGAATCTGAATTCAGGTCAATGGCACAGGCCACACCACCCACCAAAAAGTTAGGGTGAGGATTTTTTCCACCAAAGATAGCATGCAATTTAACCACATCACGCTGCCATTCCAGTGCTTCCAGATAGTGAGAAACTGCCATTAAATTAGCTTCCGGCGGTAATTTATAAGCGGAGTGCCCCCAATAACCCTGAGCAAAAATACCCAGCTGCCCCCCTTCCACAAATTTTTTAAGTTTGGCTTTCATATCTGAAAAATAACCCGGTGATGACTTGGGCCACTTACTGATGCTTTGAGCCAGCTCTGAAGTCGCTTTAGGATCAGCACTTAAAGCGGAAACCACATCAACCCAGTCCAGCGCATGCAGATGATAAAAATGCATCACATGATCATGGATATACTGTGCTGCATTCATCAGATTGCGGATCAGTTCAGCATTTTTTGGAATCGGATACTTTAGCGCATCCTCAACAGATCGCACGGATGACAAACCATGCACTAAAGTACAAACACCACAAATACGCTGTGTATAAGCCCAGGCATCTCGGGGATCACGCCCTTTTAAAATTAGTTCGATTCCCCGAACCATGGTGCCGGAGGAATAGGCTTGTGAAATTTTATTTTCATCCATTTGCACTTCTATGCGCAGGTGTCCCTCAATACGAGTGACAGGATCCACCACTATACGTTCACTCATTGTCTTCCTCCTCTACGTTAACGGCTGATGGCTCTTCGACTGAAGGCTCTAAATGATCAGCAATCATTTCTGTCAGGCTATAAACCGGCATATCCATATCATAGTGCTCCAGTCCCTCTTCCAGCATCATACGGCAATTAGCACAAAATGTGACGACGGCTTCTACATCAGCACTTTCAATCTGATCTCTCTTACGCTTAAAAACCTTTAGTCTAAGAGGTTCAGCCCGTTCGTTAGCACTTACTCCACCACCACCGCCGCAACACCAGTTCATTTTTCCTGCATCAGGCATTTCATGGAGATTATCATTAACCAGCTTTAATAATTCCCTTGGTTGTGCCCGCACCCCGCCTTTTCTCACCACCTGACAGGGATCGTGCAATGTCACAGACATGCTTTCCTTAGAGGATGTTTTTAATCGTCCAGCCGCTTTTAATTCATCCAGTAGTTCCAGTATATGAACCACCTTGAATGGATATTTTCGACCAATTAAATTAGGTCCTTCCCAGCGAATTGCAGTATAGGCATGACCACATTCCGGGCTGATGACAGTTTTAACCCCTAATTTTTCCGCACCTCTGACCACCCGTTCAACCAACTCCTGAGCGATATCACTGGAGCCAATCTGAATACCTGAGTTGGTGGCTTCAAATGCTTCTGAACACAAGGTCCAATTCAGTTCGGCTTGATTGAATATTTTGGCTAATGCTTCGATATATTCAGGAAAATTAATAATTTCCATTGATGACAATAGCGCCATATAGTCAGCACCCTGAACATCAATAGGAATCGTCATTCCTGTATCTGCTTCAATATGCCTGATTTGAGCCTGCAGAGCAGGTAACTTAACTCCCATCGGGCTACCGGTTTTAACAGCACGGAAACTGGCACCCACCAGACCTTCCGGTGCATGCCCTGAAGCCACCATCCCTTCTCTGGTCTTGCGTATCATGCCTGATATATCATTACCCACCGGACAGATTTCTGAGCAGCGCCCGCATAAACTACAGGCATCATAGATGAGAGGTTCCCATTGTTCTAATAATTCATCAGTAACCGGTTTAGCGAATCCCAGAGCTTTTTTAGCTCTGCCCCACAGGGTATATTCCTGTTCCCATATGCGTTTTAGAGGTTCCAGTTTATTGATAGGTGTGTAGCGGGGATCACCGGTTTCAGTATAAAATAAGCAGGCCTCGGCACATAAACCACAATGCACACAGGAAGAAAAAAATGCGGCAACCGGGGCATCAATCTGTTCACGGAAAGCATTTAAGCCCCTTTCAAGGTTTAATTTTCCCTTTGATTCTTCAGCTATTACTACATTAGTCATGACTGCACCTCCTGATTTTCAGGCTCTTTGCGGCCAAGACTGACGCCATTATACCAACGTGCCATCAATACAGTAATTACATGCATTAGTTTGGTAAATGGAAAAATCACTAAAAATAGCTCCACTGATAAAATATGCAGCCCCAGCAGCATTGCATAGGGTTCAAAAGTATGATGAAAAGCAAAATAACCACTGAGCAAAGGCAGGAAAGTCACCAGCCAGACTAAATAGTCTTCCCGGGTACTGATAAATCTCAGCACGGGATGATTGAAGCGATAAATCAGCATCGCCAGCAGGGAAATCATTGCAATCACTGCTGCAGTATCCACAAATTGATTAGGCAAGCCCGGCCAAGAGATACCAAGTAAGTAATTAATCACTTCAATATGGGGAACAAAGAGAAAAAAGCTGATAAACCAGCAAATATGCCAGAGATAGCCGACAATAATAACGAAAGGTGCCTTTTTAAGAATACCCGATTCAGGGATAGAACGATTCAGAACCGTTCGTATACCAGCACGAACGTCTGAACTCCGGGCTTCAGATAAATCAGCTTTTCTGCCCAGAAGCAATATTTCTATCACCCTGATGAGAATACCCGCAACAAAAATAAACAGTGCAATTTCAAAGGCAGGTCCTTTAACCCATAGCAAAAAATCCATAGAGTTATTCATGATTTATCATCCCAGTCATCCACAGATACCACTTCGTGCTGCTTAAGCATATCCTGTTTTTTAATCTTATTGGCAATACCCGCAATCGCACCTGCTGCCAGACCGGTTGCAACTGCATAACCTGCCATTTTTCGAACATCACTATCAGGCAGAGATAAGGCCTTATAAAAACCACCACCATCCCAGAAACGGGGTTCTGAACAACCCAGACAACCATGCCCCGCTTCCACAGGCCATGAAGTCTGGTCATTCCATTTTACGGTAGCACAGGCATTGTAGGTGGTTGGACCTTTACAGCCCAGACGATATAGACACCAGCCCTTCTTTGCCCCCTCATCATCAAAAGTCTCAGCAAAAAGACCTTTGTCATAAAATGGGCGACGATAACAACGATCATGAATAGTATTAGCATAAAATGTTTTGGGACGCCCAAGATTATCCAGTTCAGGCAGCACACCGAAGGTCAGAAAATGAGCTAAAACACCGGTAATGACCACTGGAATTGGTGGACAGCCTGATATATTAATAATGGGTTTATCTTTTATAATATCAGAGACAGAAACTGCACCGGTAGGATTGGGATCAGCATTGGGAAGTCCGCCAAAAGAAGCACAACTACCCACAGCAATTACTGCCGCTGCATCTTTAGCCACATTCTGTAAAACATCCAGATTACTTTGGCCTCCCACTGTCGAGAACCCCGGATTAGCCAGAGGTATTGATCCTTCAACTACCAATAAGTACTTTCCCTTGTGTGCCTGCATTGCCTCATGCATGGCTTTTTCTGCAGCATCACCTGCTGCAGCCAATAAGGTCTCATGGTAATCCAGAGAAATATAATCAAAAATCAAACTCTCTATAGTGGGTGCATGAGATCGGGTTAAAGACTCACTACAGCCGGTACACTCCTGAAAATGCAGCCAGATAACGGAAGGACGCTGCACTTTTTCCAGTGATTCAGCAACCTTTGCTGCCATAGCCGGATGCAATGCCAGCATTGACGTTAAAGTAGAACAAAACTTAATAAATCCACGCCTGCTGACACCATGAGATTTTAATATTTTTCCTAATGAATCCTGAGTAAACATTTTATTCTCCCTCCAAACCCAATATTATAAATACCTCTTCTAACTAACTTAAATTTATCAACCATCATTTTTAGAAATTTAATGTTACTAAAACTGATGGTTGCCAAATTCAAGTTTGGCTAAAGGCTGCAAACTATCAATCAGTTCCTGCACTCCTGTCACCGCTGCAGAAACATCTTCCTGCTGTGATAAAATAATCTCTGGAATATTGCACACCTCTATAAACATGGCATTGATATCTCCCTGCTCATCCCGATGTTTAATCACCCATACACCTGAAAATAGTGTTTCATAAATTTCACTTTCCCCCAAAGAAGACAGATGAATCTGCACTTCTCCCTGCCCCAGCATTTCAAATAATTGATTTCTTTCAAAAGATGCTAGAGGTATTGCACCCAAATCAATCATTGTTTTATTGCTATTTTTACACAATATTTCCAGGCCATGCTGTATTTCCATTAACACAGAATGAATATTAAGTCCCTTATCAAATACAATATTTTCATTGTTGTTCCTGAACTCAACATTAACAGGAATCGTATCAATATTCATATTCAGCCGTCCTGATTGCCACTTTCTGCTGCTCAATAATCCCCCAATTCGTTAATACAACTTCAATCTGTTTTATAGCTTCAGACTGTGCCAGATAAACTGCTTCTGTTAAATTTTCACCCCAGGTGATATTTTGCGGTTGTATGGCAACCATAAGCCTGTGTGCTGGAATCGAGTCAGTCAGCCGTGTCATATCAAATAAGTCACTGAGGGAAACTTCATGAACACTTTTACCAGGTTTATTGAGAAACTCATCCAGTTTAGTGTCAAAAAATAATTCTATAGAACCCGGAGGTTTGTGAAGGTTGGCCGCATCAATAATAATCAGATGAGAACAGGACTCTATGGCAGTGGTGATCCCAAAACTGAGAGTGCCTCCATCAAGAAATTCTACCGGCCAGTGAGGTTTTTCAAGATGCAGACGTTTTAACAAATGACAACCAATGCCGTCATCCTGTAATAATGAATTACCAACGCCCAGAATCAGTACCATAATTCTCCCGCATTCTTTACCAAAAAAACATTTATGATCAATTCATACACTATAATTATTATAATTTCAAGCTTCAATTTAAGAATAGTATGATATAGTGATATAAGTCATAAAACCTGAATAGTGAAATTATTAATCATTGAACTTCTTGCAAAATTATAGCGAAGGGGAGGTAATCAATTTTGAGAAAACTAAACAGCAAGCTTTTAATTCATATCTGTCGCACGACGTGACTGACTGAGAGAAACCTCTTTGGCAAGATTATACTTGCTGATAAGACGATACACATGGCGTTCGCTAATGCCCATCACCTGTGCAATGGTGGTTCGATGTCCTGCATGTTTCCCCAACAATAGTTTTAAATAGCAAGCCTCAATATCCTCAAGTGTTGGATCAGTACCATGCATAATATCCAGTTGAAAACCTTTTTTTGATTGTTCATAGTCTTTTAGATTGAAATGCCGTCCTCGAATAATTTTGCTATTCCGTGACAGAATAATGGCTCTTTCCACCATATTTTTTAATTCACGTACATTGCCTGGCCAGTCATAGGCAATTAGCTTTCGCATTGCTTCTTTGACCACTGTTTTTTTTACGCACATAGAAAAATTATGATTACGAATAAAATGATCAACCAGAAAGGGGATATCATCACGTCGTTCCCGCAATGGTGGAGTGTAAATACTGAAGGCATCCAGTCGATAAAAAAGATCCGCCCGAAATTCTTTACTTTCAGACATTTTTTTTAAATCCCGATTAGTTGCAGCAACAATACGTACATTAGAAGTCAGATCTTTTGTCCCCCCTACACGCCTGAAAATTCCTGTTTCTAAAACCCTGAGTAACTTAGCCTGAATGGCGGGAGGAATTTCACCAATTTCATCAAGAAACAAGGTTCCGCCGTATGCACCTTCAATCAGTCCATTCTTCTTTTTGTCAGCTCCTGTAAAGGCACCTTTCTCATGACCAAACAATTCTGATTCAAACAGGTTTTCCTGCAAAGTACAGCAATCTACTGCAACAAAATGTTTATCAGCACGGCGGCTCTGCTCATGAATGGCTCTTGCAACCAATTCCTTGCCTGAACCACTTTCACCTAAAATCAACACTGTCATTTCACTCGGTGCCACCGCATCAATCAATTCCTTTGCCTGCTCCAGAGCGGGGCTTTGTCCAATCATAAAGGGATGTTTATCGTGCTGTGCTTTAAGACGTGATTTACAGAACTTGTGATCAGCTTCCAGAGCGGCGGCATCCAGTACCCGCTGAACAGTCAAAATCAGTTCATCAGGACTAACCGGCTTAGTCAGATAATGTGCTGCACCAGCCTGAATAGCTTCAACCGCATTCTGCACTGTACCATAAGCAGTCAGAACAACAACAGGTTGTGATTCAATCAGTGAAGGCAGCTCATCAATACACTCACCATCAGGAAGACGCATATCAGATATTATCAAATCCGGTTCATACTGACCAAGATATTCCCGGGTCTGGGCTAAACTGTTGACACCAAAAGCCAGGTATCCCTTGGACTTCAATTGATGTACAATCATTTGGTTCAACAGCTCATCATCTTCAATTACCAGTATTTTTTTACTCATTGCACTGTTTTAACCTCTCTAGGGAAGCTTCTGGTATCTTCAAAATAAAGCAGCTTCCTTTATCTAATTCACTCTCCACTTGCAGTGAGCCTTCACAGCTTTTTGCAATGGATTGAGAAATGGGTAAGCCGAGCCCTGTACCATGCACATTGTCTGCACGTCGACTAAAAAATGGCATAAAAATACTTTTCATATCCTGTTTTGACATACCTATACCATTATCTTCAAAGCGGATAATCACCTGTTTTTCTACCGCTGTGCCAGTAATTTTAAGTATCCCGCCCGAAGGCATGGCATGAAAGGCATTTTGCACCAGATTCAGAAATAACATGCGCATTTCACTTTCACTGGAAAAAACCCGTAAAGGTTGCCTGGGAAATACTTCAATCACTTCAATCGCCGATTTTTCAGCATCCCATTTTACCAGTGAAATAATATCTATTAATGCCTGATGAATATCAACCAGTTCCCGTTGCCCCAATGGGGTCGCACTGAGACGTAATAGGCGTTCAGTCATATCAATGCATTGATCCATTGATTTTGCCGCTATATTCAGATAATCACCAATTTCTGGAGAATGTCTTTCTTTCTCACCATGACTTTGTCTGTTATCATCACATTTCACCTTTAATGAATTCAACGCCAGTTTCATGGAACTAAGAGGATTATATATTTCATGAGCCACATTGGCTGCCAGACGACCCAATTCAGTCAGGCGCTGTTCATGAGTAAAGCGAACATCCTGCTTGAGATCACGAATCGATTCAACCAACAGCATCTTTTCCACACCATCCTTAATAATAGTCATCGGAGCAGAATAGATCTCAACATCCAGAGTATGACCATCACATTGAGTATGGTGTCGAATCACCTTAAACGGCTTGCCTGTTTTTTTTACCTCAGTCAGGGAACAGGTCATTAATTCAGCAGCACAGGGGGTATCTCGATTCTGAGTAGCCAGATAACATTTTTCACCTACCCATAATTTTCCGGCACACCCGGTTTGTTCACGAAATGTCTGATTAACCAGTAACATATTAAAATCATCATCGATAATTCGCAGACCATCAGGAATGGCATCCACCATGGCCTGCAAAAAAATTTGCTCCTCTTCCAGATCCCGCATACTGGACTGAAGATTATCAGCCATTAAATTAAAGCTTTCACCCAGCATGGATAACTCATCATTACCGGGTATATTTACACGCACATCCAACTGTCCCCGAGCAAGAGAATGACTGGCATTACTGAGATCTTTCACAGATTGCAAAATAAACCGACGGATAAACCACCAACCACCGATTAAATTGATTATCACAATTAAAGCACCTGCACTCATAAGAATCAACGTGGTATTACGCACTTTCTGACGAATAGAAGAAGCATCGTAATCGACCACCAGAATACCATTGACAGGATTTTTATCCATCGAACCATGACATTCCCGGCACTGCGGTTTATTATGTACAGGATTGATACTACGCAACACCTCTTCACCCTGATCATTATGTCTAAAGTTGGTGTTTCTGTGCCGTAACTGAATCAGCTCACCATCCAGTATCGTATTGATATATTCTGAATTATTGGAAAAGCGTATCAGACCCTGAGTATTGACAATCATGACACCATTAATATTGTCCTGTTGCCCTAAACGATTCACAATAAAAGCCAAGCCTTCCAAATCACGTTTGAGCATGGCATTTTCTAAGGAAGATTGAAGCAGGTTGTTGACTTCACGAGCCGCCTGGGAACGTTCTTCTTCCAGTTCAGACTGATAAAAAGTCAAAAACAGACCTAAAAATACCAGTGAGCTGATCAAAAAACCAGCAATAGTGGCCACAGTAAATTTGTAATTGAGGTTTTTTACTAGTTGGGTCATAAGATATACACTTTCCAAATAAGTATATAAACCTTGAAAGCGCTGTTAGAGCAATTCTGATACCCCAAGCGTTTCCCGGTAGTTCACTGCTATTATACTAGTAGAAAAAAAATTATCTCTGACAATTTGTCATGTCTGAGTTAAAAAACAAGCATTGAATATAGTCAGCTTACAAAAGTCTGCTCCTGTAACACAAGTACCAAACACATAATTGATAATGGCGTATCTCTTGCTATACCAATCAAAGTAATAACTTTTTCAGATCACACTTTTGTAGAACATGAAATTATGCAGTTGTCTTATATGGGATTTTTATATACTCACAATGACAACGATAAATTGAATGTTTTGCTGAAAGCTCCTAAGGAACAGACATGTATAAACAAATAATATTATTACAGGGCTTGCTGAGTGCATCCTTGTTTACCTTTATCAGCCATACTCATGCTCAGGAATCAGTATCAAGTTTTGAACAATCTCTGGCAAAAAAAAATGAAACGATTAAATCAACCCAGGCAGAAACTAAACCTGGAAAGCTATCCAGTCATTATAATTTGCATGAACTTGCAAAGGAACTGAAAACCCGGGGATGGGACACTCAAAATGAAGCTGATGGCAGTTTGATATTAACTCCAATTAAATCTTCAGATAACTTATCACATAAAAAAGAGGAAACAAATGCCTCGACCAGTAGTCAGTGGCAACAATTACAACAGAAACTTCAACAAGCTGGATGGTCTGTAAGCAATGATTCTGATGGGGCTATGCGCCTGACACCTCCCAGCACATACGCTGCTGCAAAGGCTGAGGAGAACAGCAATACAGTCAATAACAATGCACAGAATTCTTTTATGGACATGCAGCAAAAGTTAAAAGCAAGCGGATGGGATATCACCAATAATTCTGATGGTAGTATTCTACTATATCCTCCTGAGTCTACCCCTCAAAAGAAAGTGGCTGCCGATAGATTGCAGATCTGTCCCGGCACCAGGCAAGCAGTAGAAATCACTCTACCCGTTGACAGTTGGCAGGAAGCACACAATATTGCAAATGAATGGTTGAAAAATACATCAATTCCATACAGTGCAGTAGGAAAAATACGTAGGATTAATAAGGTTTATATTATCAGCATTGTTGCCGATAAAGCCCCTTATGCTCTTATGCATCAAATTGCTATCAGAAACAGCAACGGAGCAGTGATTGTCCTTAACTGATAGCAACTGCTCAGGATGCAATTGCGCATCCTGACAAATTGTCACTACTAATAAAGAACCTGAATAACCTTAAATAACTATTTGTTTTTCAATATCATTTAATAATCAATCTATAGAACTGATTATTAAAGCAAGCATACATAGTAAAGCCTTTAATTCTGACTCTGACATAAAGTCAGGTTTTTTATTTGTAAAACTTCACACAGTCTACAAAAAAACCAATTAATTTCTTATTTTTCAATGAATTACCTATCTATTTGTTATGCTGGCACAAGCGTTGCTACAACAAGGTTTTAAAGGCAAACAATCAGGATTCAGTAATGAAGATAAAAGTCAAAACCATTGTAAACTGTTTATTTATGATCCCAGCTATTTCTTCATCCGCGATGGCAAATGAACATCCAATTGCCGGCACAACACCCTGGCAGCGACCTGCGGGTGCACCGACTATTGAATGGGTAAAACATAACCGTGCATGGTACGAAAAAGCCCTGACAGGTGTCAATACACCCTACCCACGCAGCCTTTATTTTCTCGATAGTCAGGGCAGTTGGTATACACCGTTCACTCGCCCTGGAATGATTGGCCCATATGATCTGCGTCGATGGCATCACCGTTAACTATTAAAATAATAAATGAATTTTTGGTTTTTGTGATGTGAGGGAGGTTTCATCGTATCACAAACACCTTTAAGTCTCTGCCTGGTAATAACACCAGTCGGATTCAAATCATTGGCTGTATATCCCCAGTCAAATACAATTTCCTTAGGAGGAAAACATGAAATTGCGAATGCAAACACTGAGCAAGCAAATTAAAAAAATCATGGGCATAGCTGCCATTGTGGGTGCTGTTGCAGCTACTTCAGTCAGCGCCAGCATGTATGGTATGTCCGGTATGAATGGCATGAACGGTATGTCCGGCATGAACGGTATGTCCGGCATGAACGGTATGTCCGGCATGAATGGTATGTCCGGCATGAACGGTATGTCCGGCATGAACGGTATGTCTGGTATGTCCGGCATGGGCGGCATGGGCGGCATGTCTGGTATGAACGGCTACTTTAAAATTACACCTCAGGGACAAATCTTCTTCTACCCAGCCACTGGTATGTCTGGCATGAACGGTATGTCTGGCATGAGTGGTATGAACGGCATGGGTGGTATGTCCGGCATGAACGGTATGTCCGGCATGAATGGTATGTCCGGCATGAACGGTATGTCCGGCATGAATGGTATGTCCGGCATGAACGGTATGTCCGGCATGAACGGTATGTCTGGCATGAACGGCATGTCTGGCATGAATGGTCGATGGGTATGGATGAAGGGTATGTCTGGAATGAACGGCATGGGCGGTATGTCTGGAATGAACGGCATGGGCGGTATGTCTGGAATGAACGGCATGGGTGGTATGTCTGGAATGAACGGCATGGGCGGTATGTCTGGAATGAACGGCATGGGCGGTATGTCTGGAATGAACGGCATGGGCGGTATGTCTGGAATGAACGGCATGAGCGGTATGTCTGGAATGAACGGCATGTCTGGTATGGGCGGTATGTCCGGAATGAGCGGTTACTTTAAAATTACTCCTCAGGGACAAATCTTCTTCTACCCTGCCACTGGCATGAGTGGTATGTCTGGTATGGGCGGCATGAGTGGTATGTCCGGTATGAACGGCATGGGTGGTATGTCCGGCATGAACGGCATGGGTGGTATGTCCGGCATGAACGGCATGGGTGGTATGTCCGGCATGAACGGTATGGGTGGTATGAACCGCTGGAGATAAGTCATACTCCTTGCAGGGATGCACCATTAGATGTGCAGGGAAGCACAATTACAGGCGCCTGAATGCGCCTTTTTTTACCTGTTAATTAATCCAGTCATCATTAATAAATTTTTGTCGATGACATAATCAGTAGCCTGAGGTCGAAACCAAATGAAAAGATATTATCTACTTCTGACACTGCTCCTGCTATCAATATTTACTATCACTACACAAGCAGCTGAAAAATCTATCCATAAAGATTATCAACATGCCCAGTGGGATCCCATACACTTTCAACCGGCAATTGCTACAGCAAGTAATGAGCAATGTCTTGGCTGTCATCAGGAAATCCTGGATCGGCAGGTACTGATAAAATCACCTGCTGGAATTACAGCAGAATCTACCAAGGCATGGTATCAAACACTGACTACCTATGAAGGAGCACAACAAACCTTCCATCAACGGCATTTGTCCAGTGACTTTTCAAACCAGGTGATGAATATGCAATGCATTACCTGTCATGAGGGTAATAATCCACGAGAAGAAGCAATAATTCCTCCTGATCAAAATCAGACACAATTCACTTTACGTAAGTCTGTTAACCCTGAAACCTGTCTTATGTGTCATGGTAACTTTCCGGATTATGTGCGCATGGGGTTACCCTCTCACTGGAATGAATCCCGTGATATATTCCAGAACAACTGCCTGCTCTGTCATGCCGGTATCAGAAACAATCGTCATCAGGTTAATTTCCTCAAGGCAGAAGCCATTGAGAAAGCTGGAAAAGAGAATGCAGACGTTTGCTTTGGCTGCCATGGCGGACGTCAGTGGTATCGTATCTCCTATCCTTATCCTCGACATGCATGGGAGGGAATGGCAAAGGAAATTCCTGATTGGGCAAAGGAGCGCCCCACTGAATCCCACCCCAGATTTCAAATACCAGCAAATAAAATTAGCAAAAAATAACAAAACTGGCGTATAAGGAAAATAAACCATGAGTATTAAAGAAAGCTTCAGTAAGCTTCAGCAGCGCCTGAATCTGACCAGACGTTCCTTTTTAAAAGGCAGCGCAACCGGTGCAGGCGTTCTTGTCACCTCGGGGCTGGTTGAAATAAAGCATGGCAAAGAGGCAAAAGCCTTTGCCTATGAACCCTATCCCAAAGATGATGAGCTGGAAACCGTTGTCACCAGTTGTGCTCATAATTGCGGTTCACGCCATATGTTGGTGGCACACAAATGGAAAGATGTCATTGTGCGGCTTTCCAGTGATGATGGACGCTATCAGAAAGACGGACATTTCGGTAAAGACACTAACGAAGAACCTCAGTTAAGAGCCTGCTTACGTGGTCGCTCCTATCGTCAGCGTCTTTATTCAGCTGAGCGACTGCTTTATCCCATGATGCGGGTTGGGGAACGGGGTGAAGGCAAGTTCAGACGTGTCTCATGGGATGAGGCTCTGAATTTTGTTGTTAAAAAAATGAATCACCTTAAAAGCACTTATGGACCAACGGCTATTTTAGATCAAAGCTATGCCGGTGCTTCCTACGGAGTGTTGCATAAATCAGATCAAATTGAAGGTTTACTGGGTCGTTTTCTCGGCATGTTCGGCTGTCGCACCAATTCCTGGTCAGTGCCTTCTTACGAGGCAACGACTGCCAGTTCCAAATGGACTTACGGCACCATTCAGGATGGCAATGAAGATGATACCTATGCTGAATCAAAACTGATGATTATGTGGGGTTGGAATCCAGCCTATACCTTTCATGGCGGTAATACAGTGATGTATATGCGCATGGCCAAGCAGCGCGGCTGCAAATTTGTACTGATTGACCCTCAATACACCGACTCGGCAGCAGCTTATGATGCCTGGTGGATCCCTATCAGACCCAATACAGATGCAGCAATGATGGCAGGGATGGCACATTATATTTTTGCCAATAATTTACAGGATCAGAAATTCATTGATCAATTTGTACAGGGTATGGATTCTGGCACCATGCCGGACTGGAGTAAAAACTCAGCCAATGGTCAGGAAAACTTTAAAGATTATATTCTGGGTAAATATGATGGACAGCCGAAGACACCGGAATGGGCAGCAGAAATCTGCGGGGTACCGGCAAAAGATATTATCAAACTGGCTGATATGTACGCAACAACCAAACCTGCCGCACTAAAAGCTTCCTGGGGGCCGGGACGTAATGCCTATGGTGAGCAATACAGCCGTATGGCTGCAGCCTTGCAGTCCATGACCGGAAATATCGGTAAAATTGGCGGCTGTGCAGAAGGTGTGGGTAAAGGCTGGCATGCTGAAGCTGTCGCTTATCCCTATGATGAATATTCAAATATATGGTTCCAGGCAATTAAGTCTGATCGATGGGCACATTGTGTACTGAATTATCCGCATGTTAAACGCGAAGAAGTGGGTTTATGGCCGCGTCAGGACGCTACAGATGGTCAAATACCCAATATAAAAGGGATCTTCTGGCAAGGTTCCAACTGGTTGAATCAGCTCACCAATATCAACAAAGATCTCGCCGCAATAAAAATGCTGGAATTAGTCGTCTGTATGGATTCTACCATTACACCATCAGGTCTCTGGGCTGATGTACTCCTGCCTGTCTCTACTCACTTTGAACGCCATGATACAGCTCTGCCCTGGTATAAAGGACATTACTACATTCACCGGCCTAAAGTCATTGAACCCATGGGGGAATCAAAAACTGATCTGCAAATATTTACCGAACTGGCTTATAGAATCGGCGGTAATGTTTTTGGTCAGGCCTACAATCCCAAAGCAAACCGTCAATATTTTTACAATAATGATGCTGTGGATGAAGCTTATTTGCGCGACTGGTGGCAAGGCCAGGTCATGGCACACCAGCATGTCAATATGTCCTGGGATGAGTTCAAAAGACTGGGCGTCTATAAGTTTAAACTGGATCGTCCTCATATTGCTTTTCAGGATCAAGTTGAAAAAGGAAAACGTTTCGAGACCGCTTCCGGAAAAATTGAAATTCTTAGTACTGAGCTGGCCAACATAGGCAATTGGAAGAAAACCAAATATGGCTACCACATTCCCTCCATTCCAAAATGGATAGAACCCTGGGAATCACTAAATTCACCCAAGACTAAAGACTGGCCTTTTCATCTGATTACGCCGCATCCACGCTGGCGTACACATTCCATCTTCAATAACTGCTCCTGGTTACGTGAAACCTATGAACAGGAAGTCACCATTAATGCTGCTGATGCCGGAAAGATGGGGATTAAAAATGGTGATACGGTTGAACTCTGGAATGAACGCGGCAAGGTGGTTGTTCCGGCCTATGTGACCGAGCGTTGTATGCCGGGTGTATTAGTATTGCATGAAGGTGTATGGATGGATCTGGATGAAAATGGAATTGATCGGGCAGGAAATCCTGATTTTCTAACTCTTGATAAGCCCAGTCCTGCCGGCAGTTTTGCTTATAATACGATATTGTGTAATCTGCAAAAATCAGATCTGGAACATCGACCCGGCTGGGATAAACTTTCAACTTCTCGTGCGCATGTTTTTCGCCGCGACTATTAATCAGACTTGAAGGAATTCAACATGTCAACGAAGAAAGAAGTCAAGAAAATCCGGGAAGCTGTAAAACGCACCAAACGTGAAACTTACATTCCTGTTAAACCTGCAATGCAAATGGGGTTTATTCATCATAATGTCGATTGCATCGGTTGTCGCGCCTGTGAGATTGCCTGTAAAGATAAGAATGGACTGGCTCCAGGTCCCCGTTTTCGCCGAGTACAATACATTGAAGGCGGTACTTTTCCAAATGTTTTTGCCTACAAGGTGAATATGTCCTGTAATCACTGTGCAGAACCTGCCTGCATTCCTACCTGCCCGACTGGTGCAATCTTTAAACGTAAGAAAGACGGTATCGTCGATATTGATTCTACACTCTGCATTGGCTGTCGCCGCTGTGAAGCATCCTGTCCCTATGGCGCTCCTCAATTTGATCCGGAAGACAATATTGTTAAAAAATGCAATATGTGCGTGGATGAACTTGATGCCGGCAGGAAGCCCTATTGCGTAATGGCATGCATGATGCGGGTGCTGGATGTTGGTCCTATTGAAGAAATCTGGGATGGCAAACTTGATACAGTGGCCTATGGCGGAAAAGATACTGTTTCCCGTCAGGTCAAGAATATGGCCAACATTGAGTTGACCAAACCCTCCATCGGTTTTGTTGCCCACAGTAAAGGAAAAGTAAAATGAATGCAGCCTTAGCCGAATCTGAACTGCCGGATTTTTTGAGTACCTTTCGCAGACGTGTTGCTGAGGATCTTGAATTGCTGGCAACATTGCATGATCGTGAACCTGACAACGCAATATTGCAGGAACTCAAAAGAATCGATTTCCCATATTGCCTGACACACATACCCGATAGCGGTCCCGGCTCTGAAGCCGTACTCCTGCTCAAAGAAACCTTATTAAAAATCTCTGATAAAGTAGATGACAAAACTCTGAATGATCTGGCTGCCGACTATGCCAGTATTTATCTTACCCACAATATTTCTGCTTCACCTGAAGAGTCGGTCTGGCTGGACGAAGATAACCTGATTTGTCAGCAAAGTATGTTTGATGTACGTCACTGGTATAAAACTTATGCTCTGGAGATACCAAACTGGCGAAAAAGACCTGATGACCATCTGGTTTATGAACTTCAGTTTATCGCTCACTTGCTGGATAAAGATGAGAATAAGCAAACTCTGGAAAAGGCTGCCACTTTTATGGATGAACACTTACTGCGCTGGCTGGGCAACTTTGGAGAACAGGTTCTGGGGCGTTGCGATACGCAATACTTTGCCGGTATTTCGGCTCTGACTGCTGCATATTGTGAAGATCTGCGCGATATTCTGGCGGAGATTCTGGGTCAATCCCGTCCCTCCATTGAAGAAATAGAAGAACGTATGAAACCTAAACAGGCTGTACCTGATGAAACCCCTGTTCAATTTATGCCTGGTTTAGGACCGGCTGTTTGAACCTGAATTACAGTTGAACTCACACATTAAAGAGGATTTTTTATGACACGCTTTTTGAAACTTATCTGTATCACTATTACTATTTTTGTATTAACGACACCAGTATCAGCAGGTGATGCCGCTGCCGGTAAAGTTATTTATGATGGCAAGGGTGCCTGTACTACCTGTCATGGAGCCACTGGTGCCGGAGATGGTGTTGCCTCAGCTGCACTCAATCCAAAACCGGCCAGCTTCGTTGCAGCACAATTTCGACTGGATACTGATGGTGACGGCAGCAATGGAACGGATATGGATCTCTTTAATTCAATAAAATTTGGTGGTGCAAAATACGGTGGTAATGCTGCTATGCCGGGTCGTGCAGATTTTTCTGATGCCGAAATCAATGATCTGGTTGCTTATATTCATTCACTGAAAAAGTAATCCCCTTTCTGCAAGGCAAGCACAAATATGTACCGCACAAAAAGACATCTGCTAGAAGATATCAAACAGGAATTATGTCTGCCTGAAATAGATGCTGATGCCTGTGTTCACAGCCTCTGTAATGACAGCGATTGTCATGCCTGTGTGGACGCCTGTCCTGCACAGGCTTGGGTGCTTGATGATGAGATACTGGGGCTGGATATTGAAGCCTGTGACGGCTGTGGTCTGTGCGTTCCTGCCTGTCCTACTGGCGCATTACATATCCATTTCCCCTGGGTCCTTCGTCAACTTGGCGCGCAAATGGTGGCACTTTTTGCATGTGATAAAAGTGGTATTAATGAGAGTAGCGGGATCCTTCCCTGTATTCATGCGCTGGGACTACGTCAATTGTTACAACTTTATAATTCTGGTATTGAACATCTGTTGTTGGCAACAGCCGAATGCAAAAATTGCTCTCGTTATCGGCCTGAGGGTCTCAATCAGCGTTTGGAACAACTCAATCATCTGCTTTTTGAACATAATAAATCACCAATAGTCATCATGCAACGTTCAAATAAGGTATGGATAAAAGTTTTCAGAACTGATGAAACGGTGAGTCGAGGAACCCAAGTATCAAGACGAAATTTTCTACGCGGAGGCGGACAACAGATCCGCCAACAATTGCTGATAATCGATCCCCTCAATCATTCTGAATTTCAAACCATTCCACCAGGAAAATTACTACCCGAAGTTGGGGAGAATAAAGTTCACTGGCCGTGGGTACCGGAACTTGATGAAAAACAGTGTAATGGTTGTGATGCCTGTATGAAGCTATGCCCTACTGATGCATTAAATCTGTCCCGCAGTAGTAAAGATTCATCAGAAATGTATGAGTTGAATCAAGTACAATTAAGGTATGAAATAAATCCACAAAATTGTACAGGATGCGGTATCTGTACTGCAGTATGCAAGTCTGATGCTATCTCCATTCACAGCTGGTCTCTCTCAATATTCAATCAAATCTCATTGTCGGAAAACACCTGTAGTGCCTGCGGGAATACTTTCCATTTACCAGAACAGCATTGTTTATCTGATGAAGTACTTTGCCGTATTTGCGAGCATCATAATCATAGCAGTGATCTTTATCAGGTTTTAACCAAAGGTTGAACAGCTACTTTATCCAATGATGCGGGTCGGTGAACGGGGTGAATGCAAGTTCAGATGTGTCTCATGGGATGTGGGGCTGGAATCCAGCCTATACCTTTCATGGCGATAATACGATAATTAGGGTAAAGGTTTTAGTTTCTTGTCTATCAACAAAGATTATGATATAAATAAATTTTTAGTTCTAAAGCACCTACGCATAAATAGTGTAACTTCCCAGTAATTAAAACAGGTAATAGAAATGATTGATATTAAATCAAAAGATAGTGGTGATATTTTATTTAATATCGATGCGGATTCACTGATGCATTATGACTTTCGCAATATGAATCTCAGAGGTGCTGATTTGAGCGGTGTTGATTTGAGACATGCTGATTTCTCCAGAGCTAATCTGACGGGAGCAGATCTCAGTAATACACAATTACAGTTTGCAGATTTTACAGGTGCAATATTGGTGAACGTGAAGATGCTGGGAGCGGATCTCAGTCGTGTCACATTCAGTAGTGGAAGAGATTCTGGCGCGGCCAATATGAATAATGCTGATCTAAGGCAAACAATCATGCTGGCGACACAACTGGATTTTGTCAATTTACAAAATTCAGACTTCAAGGATGCTGACCTCAGTTATGCTTCTTTCAAATCAGCCAATCTTAGTTCTTCAGATTTTAGTGATGCCGACCTGTGTGAAGCCTCTTTTATCCGTGCCAATCTAAGCAATTGCAATTTAAGCAATACCGATCTCTGTGGTACTCATTTTAATAATGCTGATCTGACTAATGCCATCCTGGATAGTGCTGAATTTAGTGGAGAAATAACACAACGACCTGCCAACTTCACCCTCGCCACACTTGAAGATGCCAGTATGGTTGGCGCACATATGGCACGAGCCATATTTAAAAAATGTAATATGAGCCGTGCAGTTATGCGTCATGCTGACTTGAGTGATGCCATATTAAATGGTACCATATTACGTAACGCAGATGTGGCAGATGCTGATTTTTCAGGTGTTGCATTGAGTACAGCCAGCTTACTCTATTCTAACTTTTCAAAAGCAAAGAATGCAGATATTCCTGAAGATAAGAAAAACAACCTGAGATAGCTGGTTACGATGTTTTTCATCACACCAGACCTGCGGCTCTCAAGGTCTTGGCATTGACAAATGTTGACGCTTTGAAATCGCCACGATGATGCAAAACGATGAGACCGAATTTAACTAGAAAAATCATCTTATTCCTTTATTTCCAGATTTTTCTAAGATAATATTTAGTATTATGATGAATATTAAAATAAAATCACTGAAAAAAACAATCTATACCTCTTTTTTCACAGCATGCATTGCTCCTCAAAACTTACTGGCTGATGAAATAAGCTTTATTCCCAGAACCTGGATAGGTGTCTCTGATTATAGTTTTGACCAGGCTCCTCGCAAAGGAGCTATGCCCGACGGCAGCGACTTTCCTGAGGTCAAATTTGATGCCACCTTATTAGTGGCCGGAATTGGATTAACCAGTGTCTATGATCATTTCTTTCTGGATTTGTCCTATCAGGATTCCTCTGAAGAGACAGACAGCTTTTCCGGTGCAAACTATTATGAAAAATTTGAAGGTGATCGCAGAGATTATTCCACCACACTGGGAATGAAAATTCTTGATTATAGGGGAGCTATTTATATTGGCTATAAAAATGGTAAAACCTCAGGAAGAGGTAAAGCAGGAACCCGGTTAACCTTTGAAGAAGATGGCCTTTTTATTGGAGCCAGTTATGGCTGGATTATTGCAAACACAGGCCTTCTGAGCATTAATACGGCCTACGCCGATCTGGATGGCAAGCTGAAAGAGGTTCCGGGTTCCCGTTATCCCTCAGATCTACACATGGATGCCGATAGTGAAGCAACCGGGTTAAGTTATGGTCTTTCCTGGAATGCTAAGATTTCAAAAAAAATGAGCTATTCAATTAATCTGGATGCCAATGATTACACATTTAAAAATTTAAAAGACAACTCTGCTACCAAAGCATTGCCGAATAATGTTGAAGAATCTATTTTTACAGGAAAAATATCAATATCTTATCGCTTTTAGGGATGAGTAATTGAGATCCTTACCGGGTTGAATGATGCAGACTATTTTAAAGTTTTTCTTTCTAATCAATTTTCTGTTTTTTTCTGGACAAGTTTCAGCAAAAAATCAGGAGGAGAATTTCTTAAAACTGAATGAGGATGGCATCAAAGTTTATTTTTATCACCATAAAAACTTTAATATTGGAACATTTAAAGCAATTACTTATATCAACGCTTCACTGGCTAGCGTGTTGGCAGTTATGTTTGACAATCCATCCTGCCCTGACTGGATCCATGCCTGTGTTAAATCATTCGTGATTAAAGACATCAGCTTTAATGAGCGCTATCACTACCAGATAATTGATATTCCTTTCCCTTTTAAGGATCGTGACTTCATCTTCCACTCAACTCTAAAACAAAATCCCACAACCAAAGCAATCACCATTATAGTAACAAGTGTTCCAGGCTATTGTCATGACAAGCAATCTTCTCAATGTAATGAAGTAAAGCAATATAACCACGTAAGAGTCATTAAATCCATAGGCAGCTATAAACTAGAGCCCTGTGATAAAGGCATAAAAATGACCTGGATACAACATACTGATCCTGCAGGAAATCTCCCAAACTGGCTGGTTAACCAATTTGTTACCGATACCCCTTACTGGACACTAAAACAACTCACCAAAAAAGTAACCGAAGACAAATACAAATATTCAAAATTGGTTTATGATAATGATGGATTTGCAATCGCCCTCATTATCGGTAAACAAAAACCAGTTAAAAAAGCAAAAGATTTTGACCAGTTCCCGACATTTTAATCTAGTAGCTAAACACGTGTGTTTGATTAATTGAGAAAAAAGGTTCGTCATCAATCACCGGAATACGGGGTTTATATTTATCATTACTCATAAGAGCTTTCCTTTAAGGCCTGGTTCAGATGCTCCAGAGCCAGTTCATACTCATAGTCCTGAACAGATTCAGTTATTTCTGTAACTTTTTGATGACCAACCAGTGAAGAGAGAGAGGTTGACAATTGCTGCAGTAATTCATGTGCCTGAGAATCCCCATTCTCTATGGCAGATTTTAGTTTTTCCAGATCATCTTTACTTAACGCCAAAGGTTTATTCTTTTGCTTATTCCGCTCTATTTGTCCCATACCATTAATAAGCTGCTGAAGACATCCATAGAGTTCTCTGCAAGCCTCATTCAATGAGTTTAACAGATTGGGTGAAATGGTATCCCCTTTTTTTAATACCAGATCTATCTGGCTTGTTATGCTCTGCATCCTATCGGCACCAATATTACCGGAAACCCCTTTTATCGTATGGATTATTCTGACCGTTTTTTTATGATCGCCATTTTGTATGGATTGTTGTAATGTTTCTTCAAGGTTGCCGTGATGTTTAAGAAAATCTTTTAACAGATTCTGATACAGTGCTTCATTTCCGCCAACCTGCCTGATACCCTTTTTGATATTCAGACCAGGCACTTCATCAGGCCAGTTTTTTATGGTGGGTGCAACAGTACTTGCGGCATCAATTTTCTGTTCTTCATTATTTTCATCCAGATATCTGCTTAAAATATGATACAACTTTAAAGGATCAACCGGTTTACTGATATGCTCATCCATACCAGCCTGATGTGATTTTTCAATATCTTCCAGCATAGCATTGGCTGTCATTGCAATAACCGGTAAATCAATAAATTCAAATTTTTTGCGAAGCTGTCTGGTTGCCTCATAACCATCCATTTCCGGCATCTGGATATCCATCAGGATTAAATCCGTATGCTGTTTTTCCAGCTTTTGTAATATTTCCACTCCGGTTTCACAAATAGTGACATTCAACCCCATTTGTTCCAGTATTTCTCTGGCAACCTGCTGGTTAATTTTATTGTCCTCTGCCAGCAAAATGTCACCTTTGAGAGGATTTATAACAAACTGATCCGGTTCTTTTTTCGGTTTATCAAATGTCCCGGTGGATTGAGAGATATTCTGACGAGCCTGAATAAAAGCATTAAATAATTGTGATGGCATAATCGGTTTGACCAGAAATCCATCCAGTGCCATATGGTTAATTTTCTGTTCTGCCGCTTCCCTGCCATAAGCTGTCATCATAATAACAATCGGCAATTTATCCTTTGATATCTGTTCCCTGATAAGCAGGGAAGTCTGTTCACCATCCATTTCCGGCATACGCCAGTCCAACAGCACCAGATCAAAGAATTGATCCTTCTGTGATAATAACTGCAATGCTTCATTCCCGGAGGAGGCGTTAGTCACTATAAAGGACATGGATTGCAGAGTTTGTGACAGAATTTCAAGAGACAGCAGGTTATCATCAACCAGCAGTACTTTTAGTCCTCGCAGATCAATGCCGGGGCTTTCCAGTATTGCCTTAGTCTGAACAGTATTGGTTAATTTGAAGGGCAGTTTGAAATAGAAGCAACTGCCTTCTTGCTGAATGCTTTGAGCCCAAATTTTTCCTCCCATCAGCTCTGTTAATTGTTTACAGATAGAAAGTCCCAGTCCGGTTCCACCAAATTTCCGGGTAGTTGAACCATCTTCCTGTACAAAGGGCTCAAACAATTTGTTCAGTTGATTGGCTGCAATACCGATTCCACTATCATTCACTTCAAACATTAACCAGATAGTCTGTTTGCTTTCTTCAACAGCATGATTCTCCAAAACACGATTATCAAGGACACTGACCTTGATAATAATATGACCCTGTGCAGTAAACTTGATAGCGTTGGAAACCAGATTAGTCAGGATCTGATTAATTCTAAACGGATCACCAAACAAGATTTCAGGTACATCACTTCCCATATCATAAAGGAATTCAATATTCTTAGCGGAATTTCTGATAATATTGAGTTTAGCCAGATCATTAAATAACTCATCCAGATTAAATTCAATATTCTCAATTTTCAGGTGACCGGCCTCAATTTTTGAAAAATCCAGAATATCATTAATCAAGCCCAGTAGACTTTGTGCTGATTTTTGCAGGTTATCAATATAGTCCGCTTGTTGAGCATTAATATCAGTGCGTGATAGTAAATGAGCAAGACCTACAATCGCATTCATTGGTGTCCTGATTTCATGACTCATATTAGCCAGGAATTGACTCTTAAACTGACTGGTGCGTTCTATCGCTTGCTGGGCTTCTTTGAGTTTATCATTCACCTGTGCCATTTCACGGGCACGAAGGCTGAGCAGTATCACAATAAGCAATGCAATCCCTAACACCCAGAAAAATAGTGTGTAATCAGTTTTTTGTGCATAGTTTACCACCAGCCAGTTTTGCAGAAACTTATTCTTCTTTTCCTGAGGTATCCGGGATAGTGCCTTGTTGAGAATACTCACCAGTTCCGGCCAGTCATTTCTAACCCCTATTGAAAATTGATAGGCATAAGGGGTGGGTGCTACAATTTGTAAATTAGACAGTCCATGCTCTGCAATCCTATATCCACCGACAGCAACGACATCAATGAAAAAATCAATTTCACCCAGTGATAGTGCCTGTAATCCTTCTTCAGTATTGTCAAAAAATTGCTGTTTAATATCAGGGTAATCACCACTGATTAATTCTGAAACGGCATAACCTTTTACAATGCCCACTTTTTTATTCATCAGACCTGCCATACCGGCAAGTAGTGTTTCTCCTTTACGACTAAAAATAACATTTTGGAAATCCAGGTAAGGTTCAGTGAACTGGAGATATTCAGATCGTTTTTTGGTTTTTGTTACTAACGGAGCTAGGTCGAGAGTTTTTTCCTGCAAGCCTTGCAGTACTTTACTCCAGGTCATTTTCTCTGGTTTTTTAAATTTGATACCCAGTTGTTTTTCAAGGTAAGCCATATAATCAGATGACAACCCCATGTAGCGGTCTTTCTCATCGAGATATTCCAGAGGCTCCCATGCTGAATCAATAGCCAGTGAAACTTCAGGATGTTTTTCCAGCCAGGCTTTTTCTGCATTGCTTAATTCCAGTACCGGTATGTTATCGACAGGCTCCTGAATTGTTCCTAACCAGCGATTTTCAATCTCTTGTCGTTGTTGCTGAGTCATACTGGCTAATGCCTTATCAATAATAGCAATTAAGGGTTCCCAGTCAGGTGCTGTTTTTGAAATGGCAAAATTTTGCGGACCACTACCAAGACCTGCATCACTGACAATTTTCAGGTTGCTGAGCTGATTTTTCTGGCTCAGCCATGTCGCAACCGCCTCATTACCAACATAGGCATCGGCCTCTCCCCAGGAAACTTTTTGTAATGCTGTCAATGTTGACTTAACTGGCATTAGCTGGATTGCTGGATAATTTTCCTGCAGTTGCCGCATGGTTAAAAAGCCATCTTCAATAGCAATAGTTTTGCCCCGTAAATCATTAATATTATGAATGTTTTGATTATTCTTTGGGGTCATAATAACCTTTTGAACATGAAAAAATGGCTGTGTAAAATACAGTTTCTCTGTCCGCTCCTCTTTAAACGATATTGAGGCACCCACTTTTAATTCACCATCCACCACTTTATTTAACATGATCTTAAACGATTCACTTTTTTTCGGCTCAAACTGCACCCCGATTTTTTGACCAATCAAAGCAAGATAATCTGCTGTAATACCTTGGAAATTATTATTTTTATCGATAAAGTCGATAGGTGGCCAGTTACCATCAATACCAATTGGAATAACAGGATGCTGTATTAACCAGTTTTTTTCCTGATTTGTCAGATTAATTTTTTCTTTATCCGATTGTGGTGAATAAAGCCAATGATTTTTTATTTCTCTTAAACCTGTTTTGCCGATGTTATCCAGCACCTTTTGCAAAATATCTCGTAAAACTGGATAATCCTTGCGGATACCAATGGCATTGGCAGTTGCTTTTTTGGATAGTTTTCCCTGTATTCTTAGATTGGATAATAAATGCTTTTCAATTAAATAGAGTACTACAATACGACTTCCTGCATAGGCATCTGCATCTCCTCGTGACACCGCTTCTAAAGCATCTAATGTATTATCATAGGTTTTAATAATAACCTCAGGATAGTTGCTTTTAAAATAATCAACATTGACAAAGCTTTTTTCCAGCGCTATTGTTTTTCCACTGAGTTCCTGTTCTGTGAGAAAGAATGAGGTATTATTCATCTGCGACACGATAACATGAGGTACACTCAGATAGGGACGGGTAAAGTTGAAAAATTTTTTACGAAACTCTTTAGGTGTAATGCCCATGATAGCATCCAGCCTTTTTTCTTTTGCCTCTTCATAAATAGTAGCCCATTGAGCAGGTATGACTTTAAAGCGCTTGCCCAACTGTTGATTCAACTCATGGATAATGTCTATATCAATACCTTCTGCTTCACCGGTTATTTCATTGACCTTACTAATTGGAGGCCAGCTATCCATAACTCCGATGGTTAAATGCTCATGTAACTGTAACCATTCAAGCTCTTCATCCGTTAGTTTCAGAACGGATGACTGCTGCTCTTTAGCATTGACTTCCATTTTAATAGCAGCCAGCCAGGTTCGGTCAATCAGTAATTTTTCATGAGTGCTAATAGCATCCAGTGCTTTATCCATAATTGAAATAAGCTCCGGCCAGTCTTTACGAATTCCAAAGTGTTCGCGCACCAGTTCATTACCAAAACGTGAGGCAAATTTTAAGTTGGTCAGAGAAGCACTACGGCTAAGATAGTCAGCAATTCCTGGTGAGGTGATAGTTGCATCTGCCTGACCTGTAGAGACAGCCAGCAATGCGGCGGAAATATCATCAACATAAATATGAATAGCATCAGGGTAGTTCTGATTGATTAACTCAGTATAGAAATAACCTTTTACCAATGCTATTTTTTTTCCGTTAAGATCAGATTCCTGCTTAATATCATGATTATCATTGTGGACTACAATCGTATTTTGTGAAGAAATATAGGCTTGAGAAAAATTAAACCATTTTTCTCGCTCAATATTTTTGACCATTGTAGCCACCATATCGACCTGTTTATTCTGAGCTGCACTAAAGAGCTTATCCCAGTTGCCATCAGGATAGATATCAAATTTAATATTAAGTTTTTTCTCAATGGCTCTCACATAATCAATTGCCAGCCCTTCAAATTCACCTTTATCATTCAGATAACTATAAGGCGGCCAGAAACCATCAAAAGCCAGTTTGATATGCTGGTGTTTTGTTAACCATTCCAGCTCTTTGGGGCTTAAATACAGCTCATTTGCATGGGCATTTAAGGCAATACCTTGTGGAATTTTAAACCAGTGATTTTGCATCAGCTGCCGTTCCTGCATATCGATACTTAACAGTCCTTTATTCAATATTGACTGCAATATTGGCCAATCTTTTCGCACAGCAAAACCTGACTCTGCGTCCATACCAATATCACCAATAAGTCTCAGGTTTTTAATTTGTTGTTGTTCAATCAGATGCACAGCTGTCGGCAGATGGATGACAATACCATCAACTTTACCTTCAGAAACCATGATTAATCCGGCTTCCAGTTTGGATACCAGAGACTGGCTGACACCAGGATAATGTTTTTTCAGATAGTGGATTTCGGGATAATCTTCTGCAACAGCAATATTATGTTGTTTGAGATCATCAAGTGTTTGAATTTTTGAGTCATTTCTAACAAACAAAACCGACGGCATATCAAGAAATAGTTCACTAAAAAGGTAATTTTTTAAGTTTTCTTCATCCGGAATATTCAGGCTAAGCATATCTGCTTCACCATGGATAACTTTTTGACTGGCCTCTGCAAAGTCCTCTGATAGGACTGTTTCAAATATGAGTCCAGTGACTTGGCTGATTTTTTTGAGATAATCAGCGGTTAATCCGTAAATTTGCCCATTTTTTATTGATTCAATGGGCTGAAAATGGGGATCAGGTGCAACCCGGACAATGGTATTCTGACTGATCCAGTTTTGTTCTTCAGGGGATAGTTGGAAGCTATTATCTTTTGGCTCTACCCAATTAAAGCCAACCCATTTATTAGAAATAGTTTCACGCTCAAATTGTGTGATCTTTGAAAAATATTGATTAATTTTATTGACTAATTCATTATTACCTTTTGCAACTCCAGCCTGATAGCCGCGAATATAGAGTGGTGGCTCAAGTTTTTTGTAATGATTAGTTTTGCCGTGAATACTGAGATAACGCTTAAGATAGAGCGGTTGTGCAATAAAAGTCTTGAGTTCACCTGTTTGTGCTGCAGCAAATAAATTGGTGTAACCATCAAAGGGATGACGTTTAAGCTCCGGATGATTGGTTTTGAGGAAATCCTCATGATAACTGCTTCGGGTAACACCAATAGGATAATCCCCAAGCTGTTCAATTGAGTGAATATTCTCAATATCCGCTGATAAAAATAAAGAGTATGGACTTTTTAGAATAGCTTTGGAAAACACCAGAAATTCAGCACGTCGTTTATTTGAGAATAAGCCGGCAATAATATCTGCACGGCCTTTTTTTAACATATCCTGAGTTTCTTTATTGCTGCCTGCAGAAAATTTGACCGGGATATTTGATTTCTTCGACCAGAGACGCCAGAAATCGATTAACATGCCATCTGCTTCTCCGTCTTTATTAGTGAACTGGATAGGGGCACTATCCATACGATAGGCAATAATTAATGGTTTATTTGGCGTATATTCAGAGGATAAAGTATTATCAGTGGTCGAAACAACGGGAATGACTTGTGCAAATAAAATCTGCAGGACAAAAAAAAGAGCGATTGGCAGAGGCAATAGTAATTTTTTTAGTGAATTCAAATACTTATCCAGAATCTATGGTAATGATGTGATTTTATGAATATCTCTATACTCATACTTCAAGTAGCACAGATATAGAAAACCTCTAATCTATATATTCTTTAGCAATCATATGAAATTCATCCTGAAGGTGTTCAAAGGCATCAACAATATCAGGATCAAAATGTGTTCCCTTTTCGCTTATAATAATATTTACTGCTTCTTCATGAGAAAAAGCCTCTTTATAGACCCGTTTACTGATTAATGCATCATAAACATCAGCAAGTGCCATCAGACGTCCGGAAATAGGAATATCACTGCCTTTTAATCCATGAGGGTAGCCGCTTCCATCCCATCTTTCATGATGAGTCAGTGCAATTTCTTTGGCGATTATTAAAAAGAAGGTACCACCACCCAGTTCATTTTCTGCCCTTAATAAAGCATCACAACCAAATTGACAGTGATGCTTCATTTCTTCCCATTCCTCTTTATTGAGCTTCCCGGGTTTAAGCAGCACCTTATCAGAAATTCCCACCTTGCCAATATCATGCAGTGGTGCTGATTTAAATAATAAACCAATGGTTTTATCATCCAGATAAGCATTGAAAGCAGGATGTGATTGCAGAAATTCAGCCAGTACACGGATATAATGTTGGGTTCGACGAATATGGTGCCCGGTTTCATTATCCCGCGTTTCAGCCAGTGATGCCAGACAATAAATGGCGACATCCTGAGTATGTGTAATTTCCAGGGTTCTATGTTTAACCTGTTGTTCCAGAATCCTGGTTTGATCTTCCAGTAATTTTTTTGACTGGTTTAACATCAAATGATTGTTAACACGACTTTTGACAATAGGTGGACTCACTGGCTTAGAAATATAATCAACAGCACCAAGCTCAAAGCCTCGTATTTCATCATCCACCTCACTTTTAACGGTCAAAAATATAATGGGGATACCAGCGCTTCTTTTGTCTGCTTTTAATTGCCGACAAACTTCATAACCATCAATACCAGGCATTACTACATCCAGTAAAATTAAGTCTGGTGGTGTATAATTGAATGCACGCTTTAAAGCAGATTCTCCATTTTTTGCAATAGAAAGTTGGTAATCATCCTGTAATAAATCAACCAGCACATCGATGTAAAAACTCTCATCATCAACAATAAGTATTCGCGGCATTTCTTTATCCATTATTTTCTTCTTAATTATAGGAAGGAGGGTCTTCAGAACTCAAAATGAACATTAGCATATTTATAATAAAACTGGAACTCTCATTTTAAGCAAAAAGAAACTGAACAAACCAAATATAGAAACAAATTTTACCAAAAAAAGAAATAGACTCATGACAGATGAAAGTACTGGTTTTATACAGAAACTTCTCTAAAATAATGTTTATTTGCGTAAATATTGATCAGGCTCATTTAATTTTAATGAAGTGTTAGTTAAAATTGGGATCTGGTCTATTATGATTAGCAAGCATCTTGCAAGCTATTTCATTATGTAATCCTGAAAACCTCAGTTTGAGGGGAGCAAAATGAGATTTTTTTATAGTTTAATCATCATGTTATTAATGCTTCAATTCACAGCTGTTGCCCGCTCAAATGGACAGCAGACGCTCTCTATTGTTCCTGTAAAAACACTCTCTGTTGCTGCTGCTCGCCTGTTGATTGGAGGTACTATTGCCGCCCATAAGTCCGTTATTTTATCTGCTCAGATGCCGGGACGTATTGTCAGCATTGCTGGTGAAGAAGGTGATCATTTTAAAACAGGTAATTTACTGGTTAAAATCAATGATGATGAATTGCTGACACAAAGACAAAGTGCCCTATCACAATTTAATACTGCCTCTATTGCAATGAACAACGCCGGTGTTCAGTTGCATCGACAACTGGTTTCACCTTCAACTTCTAATCGTGCTCCAGGCGGTATGGGAATACCGGGCATGTTTGATCAGCTGCTCACTAATCCCATGTCAGAAATGATGGGTACCCGGGATTATGGTGTAGAAAGAGGAGCGGATATTTTTTCCAGTCGTGCACAGCTTGATCAGGCTCATCAAGCTTTGCAGCAGGCCAGAGCCAACATCTACCAAATTGACAGTAAATTACGTGACAGCATGAGTATTGCACCGTTTGACGGTGTCATTGTAACAAAAAACATTGAGGTGGGTGATACCGTTCAACCCGGACAGAGATTACTGATCTATGAGGATCTCCATCAGTTACAGATACATATCGATGTACCCGCACGTATTATTCATCATTTACAAAAAGGACAATTATTAAATGCTCGTATGGATGGAGCTGCTAATAAGATAGAGGTAAAAATTGCTAAAATTTTTCCCAGTTCTGATCCATTGAGACATACCACCCGTGTTAAATTAACTTTACCTGAATCCAGCCATGCTGCACCAGGAAATTATGCAGAAGTATGGATTCCAACTGCAAAAAATACCATGAAAACACACTTATTAATTCCATCCAGCGCAGTCATTCAGCGCGGTGGAGTCCCTTCAGTTTTTGTTGTAAACCAGAACCAACAGGTTGAATTACGTTTAGCCAGATTAGGGGAGCTTCTGCCTTCAGGTGATATTGTCATACTCTATGGTGTTAAAGAAAATGAACAGATAATCGACAAGCCTCCGGCATTTATTACTTCAGGCTATACAATACAGCAGTGAATACTCAGGATAAAATGATGTCTGAGAAAGCGGGATCAAAACAAATAACTTCTGAAAGAAGAAAGTCTGATAGAAGAATTAAACATTTTTCCAGAAGGCCAGTCTTGTCTCATCCTCATAATGAGGCTGTTGAAGGACCCAGACTGGGGCTGGCGGGTAATATTGCCAATTTTTTTATTGATTCACCCCTCACTCCCCTACTTTTTGCCGCTGCTTTATTTATTGGTATCATTGGCCTGATTTATACACCACGCCAGGAAGATCCGCAGATCTCAGTCCCCATGATCGATATTTTTATCTCTTATCCCGGCGCTTCAGCAGAAGATGTGGCCAATCTGGCCATTGCTCCTCTGGAAGGAATAATGAAAGAAATCCCCGGCATAAAACATATCTACTCCGCCTCACAACATGATCAGGGCATTGTCACAGTACGTTTTAAAGTCAATGAACAAATGGGATCTTCCATTGTTAAAGTACATGACAAACTACAATCTAATCTGGATAAAATGCCACCGGGAGTTTCCATGCCTCTGGTTAAACCTAAGGGAATTGATGATGTACCGGTAGTAACAATGACTCTTTGGGCAGAGGGAGTTTATGACTCTGAACTGCGACAACTCTCACAAAAAGTTTTGCAGCGTTTAAAAGAAGTGCCCGACACAGGACAGGGCTTTATTGTTGGTGGTAGAAAACAGCAGGTACGTATAGAAGTTTTACCGGAACGCCTGATTGGTTTTGGTATCAGCCTGGATCAGATTGCCAATACCATCAGATCCTCTAATAGTGAACACCCTGCCGGGTATATGGAACAGGGAGCTACTTCATTTAAGGTTTTTACCGGTTCATTTTTAAATAATGCACATGATATTGAGCAATTAGTCATTGGTGTCAGTCAGGGAAAACCAGTCTATTTACATAATATTGCACAAATTATTGATGGCTCATCAGAAGCCACAGAGCTGGTTTCCTACTATAGTGGCCTGGCGGGTAGTGGGGAACTGAAAACTGATACAGAACCCGTGGCTAATGATATTCCTGCCGTCACTATAGCTTTGGCAAAAAAAGAGGGTTCCAATGGCGTTACTGTTGCTGAAGACGTCATAAGAAAATTAGATGGCCTGCAAGGCCGTTTAATTCCTGATAATATCCATACCACCATCACCCGTAATTATGGTCAGACAGCCAATGATAAGGTGAATGAACTGTTGAAAGCGCTGGTTTATGCTGCCATTGCCGTGAGTTTTTTATGTTGGATAACCATTGGTGCCCGTCCAGCCATTGTCGTCATTACGGTAATTCCAGTAGTTATATTAATTACTATCTGGTCCAGCTGGGCTTTAGGTAATACCATTAATCGGGTCAGTATGTTTGCACTGATTTTTTCCATTGGTATTCTGGTAGATGATGCCACTGTGGTTGTAGAAAATATATTCCGGCGCTGGCTAAGAAACGGGGAAACCAGTATTGAAACGGCTGTCGATGCGGTTCGTGAAGTGGGTAATCCCACCATTATCGCTACCTTTACAATTTTAGCTGCATTATTACCTATGGGCTTTGTCAGCGGTATGATGGGGCCCTACATGCGTCCAATACCGGTATTAGGTTCAGTGGCCATGGTGTTTTCCTTATTTGCCGCCTTTGTTTTTACCCCCTGGTTCTCTTTACGTCTGAAACCCAAACTGCTCACTTTAGAGCTTGCAGAAAAACATGAGAAAAAAATTCAGGACAGAATCGGGGGATTTTACCGACCGCTGCTATTACCTCTGATCAAAAATCGTATACTGGGCTGGATATTTTTCCTGGCCATTGTTGTGCTGTTTTTTCTCAGCTGTGCACTATTTTATAGCAAAGCAGTCACTGTGAAAATGCTACCCTTTGATAATAAGCCGGAATTTAATGTTTTAATCAATATGCCGGAGGGAACAGCACTGCTTGAGACTGCCAATATCGCCCGCCGATTAACCGAAACCATTCGTAATAACGTACCTGAAGTGACTGCTTTACAAACTTATGCAGGTACAGCTTCACCTTTTAACTTTAATGGTATGGTGAGACATTATTATCTACGTCAGAATCCCTGGCATGCTGATATTCAGGTAATGTTAGAGGATAAAGAAGAACGCGAACGAAGCAGTCATCAGATTGCAGAAGCCACACGAAACTTACTCACACAACAGGCTCACAAACTGGGCGCAAAAATAGCAATTATTGAAATGCCGCCCGGACCACCAGTATTACAAACCATTGTAGCAGAAGTGTATGGTATTGATGCTGTAACACGACGACAAGTCGCTGCAGATATGACACAAATTTTTGAACAAACCCCAAATCTGGTGGATGCAGATAATTATATGATTATGCCTTATCAGCGCTGGCATTTTAATATTGATACTGAAAAAGCACTACGCAATGGAGTATCAGCAGAGACCATTAACCGTAATATTCAGATGGCAATGGGGGGTTATAAACTGGGTGACATGAAAGGACATCACTCTTTCGAAGCAAAGCACATTGTCCTGCAATTACCTTTAGAAAAAAGAGGTGAAATTGAACGTTTGTCCAACCTCCCTATTCCGTCAGCAACAGGTCAGATGATTCCTTTGACAGAACTGGGTTACTTTGTAAAAAAAGAAGAACAGAATATTATTTATCGAAAAGACTTACGTGCCATGGAATATGTAGTAGGTGAAATGGAAGGTAAGCTGGGTGCTCCCATTTACGGTATTTTATCCGTTGAAGAAAGATTAAAAAATTATACCACACCCGACGGCATACAAATCAGCGGTACCATGACAGGTCCCCCTGAGGATGATTTTCACTCTGCTTTTGAATGGAGTGGTGAATGGATTGTTACCTATGAAACCTTTCGTGATATGGGACTGGCATTTGCTGCTGCATTAGTGCTTATTTTTGGTTTACTGGTACTTGAATTTAGAAACTTTATTCTACCTGCAATCATTATGGCACCGATTCCTCTGACTCTAATTGGCATTATACCGGGTCACTGGATTATGAATGCTGAGTTTACCGCCACTTCAATGATTGGTTTTATCGCACTGGCAGGTATTGAAGTCAGAAGTTCTATTCTACTGGTTGATTTTGTTAAAAATGAAATCCATCTCGGAGAGGATGCCATGCATGCGGTGGCCAATGCAGGACAAACCAGAATGCGCCCTATCTGGGTAACTAATCTGACCATGATGGCCGGTGCTGCGACCATATTGTTTGATCCTATTTTTCAGGGTATGGCTATCTCATTGTTATTTGGCCCCATTGTTGCCACCACTTTAACGCTATTCGTAGTCCCTCTGGGATGTACTTCTGTACATAAAAGTTTATGTCCCATTGACGGCAGCAGTACCAGCAGCGCCTGTTTGGATGTAGATTAAGAACAGAATATGGCAGCAATCCTTTTAGGGAACATAGCCAAATAAATAGTTATTTTTAGCCAATCCCTGAACCATTTTGCTTATAAATACAGTACCATTTATACTTTGTTTTATGTTATACCATAACTTATGGAACTAACAGGTGTCCAATGCGCACATTCTCTTACATCGCTCCCTTATTTTTTATAATCTGGTCTCTAATGGCCTTATTTCTCTACGATAACTGGCAGGATAAAGAATCTGGACATTTGTCTGGAGATAATGCCGTATTGGAAACAATGTATCATGCCAGTATTGAAATGTATCGACAGTCATCCAGTTTACTTTTTTTAGAAATCACCGGACACCCTGAGGTTATTGATACATTTGCTCAGGGTGTCAGCAGTGAGGGTGTAGTTCAGGATCAAATGCGGGATCGCCTCTACCACCTGCTCTATCGTACCTATCAGCAACTCAAATCAAAGGGCATACTGCTATTTCACTTCCATACAGCCGATGTGCACAGCTTTCTACGTTTTCATATCCCGGAAAAGTATGGTGATTCACTATCTGAAATTCGTCCTGCATTACGCATCGCCAATGCCGAAAAAAGAAATGTCACCGGCTTTGAACTTGGTCGTGTCAAGTCAGGATTCCGCAATGTTTACCCCATCTTTCAGGGTAAAATACATCTGGGCAGTGTTGAGTTCAGTATTTCCTTTGATAAAATATACGAAGCAATATCCCGTCTTGATACCAGCCGACAATATTCTCTGATTCTGAACAGGCAGGCGATCTTCAGTGTACTGGACAAAAAATGGCAGTCCAGCTACCCACCATCCGCTATTCATAGTAATTTTGTCATTGACCGCGTATTTAACACATCCTTCACATCTCAGCCCGTTCCTGACAATATCACTCAGATTAATAGCATCCTCAGACATAATAAGCAGGTTCACTTAAGCATGAATGAAGGAAAAATCTTTACCCAGCGTGTTTCTACTGACAGTGATGACTGGGCAGTCTCCTTCGTACCCATTAGTGATATTCTGAACAAAAAAGTCGGCTATTTTATTTCCTACAACAAAGATCCATTTCTCGGCATCCTGAGGCAAGATTTTATTCTTCATCTGCTTAGCGCTACCCTGCTGCTGATAATCTTTTTCTGGTACAGCTGGAAACTGATTCAATCACGCTTAATACTACAGAAAGAGAAAAGACATCTGACCACTATCACAGATACTATTGGTGACGGTCTTTATGTAATGAATGCCCAGGGATTGATCACTCAAATCAACCCGACTTTTACAGAACTGCTCGGATATGAAGCATATGAGGTGGTAGGAAAGATTGGACATTATATCTTTCATGCTCATGGCGGCAAGCAGGAACATATACCTCTGCATCAGTGCCCCATCTACAAGGTAACCCGATCAGGTCAAAGCTACAATGGAGAACAATTTTTCCGGCACAAAAATGGTCAGTTGATTGTAGTCGAAGTAACCAGCAAGCCATTCAGCAGGAAAGGAAAATGGCGCGGTTCTGTATCAGCTTTCCGGGATATAACAGAGCGTAAACAGCTGGAAGATGAGCTGCGTCATAGTGAAACTCGTTTCCGTGATATGAGCGAAGTCTCCAATGACTGGATGTGGGAGGTGGATAGCCAAGCTCATTACACCTATGTCAGTTCCGGTATCATCAAAATTCTTGGCTACGAACCACAGGAAATCCTTGGCAAGACACCATTTGATTTGATGCCTGCAGAGGAGGCAAAGCGTTTGCAGGCTATTTTTACCAAAATCATGGCTGAGAAAAACACCTTCAGAGCATTGGAAAACGTAAACTATCACCGTAGCGGCCATCTGGTGAATCTGTCAATCAGTGGTATCCCCATTTTAAGTAAGGATGGTGAGCTACTGGGGTATCGCGGCACAGACAAGGATATTACTAAACGTAAGGAGTTTGAACAGCAGCTGCAGGAGGCAAAAATAGTGGCTGAATCTGCAAATCAGGCTAAATCTGAATTTCTTGCCAATATGAGCCACGAAATCCGCACTCCCATGAATGGTGTCATTGGTATGACTAATTTGTTACTGGACAGTCCCCTCAATGAAGAGCAATATGGACGTACAATCACTATCAAGCAGAGTGCAGAATCACTGCTCGATATCATTAATGACATCCTGGACTTTTCCAAGATTGAAGCAGGTAAACTCAATCTGGAATCACTAAAGTTCGATCTCGGCGCACTCATAGAAAATTTTGCTGAATCCGTTTCTTTCCGCACCAATGAGAAGCAGCTGGAATTCATATGTCCTGTTAATCCAGTTCTGCATCGCTGGTATCGGGGTGATCCGGGACGCATACGCCAGATACTGACCAACCTGGTGGGCAATGCTATCAAATTCACTGAAAAAGGAGAGGTATCAGTACGTTATAAAGCAAACAAAGAAAATAATTATAGCATTATTCTTTGTTTTAGCATTAGCGATACCGGTATTGGCCTGAGTGAAGAACAGCGACAGAAATTATTTAAACGCTTTACCCAGGCCGATGCTTCTACCACTCGTCACTTTGGTGGTAGCGGCCTTGGACTCACTATCAGTAAACAGCTGGTAGAAATGATGGGAGGTCAAATTGGCGTTGACAGTGAACTCGGCAAAGGGACTAATTTCTGGTTCACTATCAAACTGGAAAAAGTCGATGAACAGGCAACACCACTGGATACAAGCGACCTGCAGCAGCAGAAAATCCTGGTGCTTGATAATGACAGCAGCCGACAAGTGCTTGATGAACAATTAAATGCCTGGCAGGTAGAGCATAGTCTGGTTGCCAGTGGTTCGGCAGCCCTGCAAACCCTTTATGATGCTGCGGCAGAAAACAAGCCTTATACGATTGCCCTCATCAACAGGCAGATGCCCGATATGGGGGGACTGCAACTGGGTAAACTGATGCGCGAGGATAAGCGGCTGACTTCAACCCGACAAATACTTATCTCTGCTCAGGGAAGACGTGGTGATGCAAAAAAAATGCAACAGGCGGGTTTTGCCGGATATCTAAGCAAACCCATTAAACAGTCAATACTCCATAAGGTTCTATCTCAGGTTTCTGGAAGCCGTAATCATGTTAAACAGATTTTCAGCCGGCATGCTGATAGTGAAATTAGACTGTATCAGGCAAGTATCCTGCTGGTTGAAGATAATCCAACCAACCAGCTGGTAGCTAAAGGTATACTCAAGAAATTTGGTCTCAAAATAGATCTGGTTGATAATGGTGAAAAAGCATTGAACAGACTCTCACAGTCATCCTACAACCTGGTTTTTATGGATTGTCAAATGCCTGTCATGGATGGTTATGAGGCAACACGTGAGATTCGCAACCTGGATTCAAGGGTTAAAGATCATGATGTCACCGTAGTGGCAATGACGGCTAATGCCATGCAGGGGGATCGGGAAAAGTGCCTTGCTGCGGGTATGGATGACTACATCAGCAAGCCCATTGATCCCGGAAAAGTGGGACAAATTCTGGAAAAGTGGTTGTCTGAATAGAAGAGCAGTGTTAAGTTTTAGGCCAATTTACAACTTGTATATTTAGAGTAATTTTTCTATACTGAAACTAATATTTAAACATTCAAGAGCCTTCAGCCAACATGAATTTGTCCGCCATCATTTGTAGTAACATAAAATTTCTATAAATGATGGAGAATAAATTTTTGTTACTTAGGAGCCTTCAGCCAACATGAATT
>JAHXIV010000011.1:24258-85262 GCA_025655455.1 gamma proteobacterium symbiont of Taylorina sp. | reverse complement strand
TGTCCGCCATCATTTGTAGTAACATAAAATTTCTATAAATGATGGAGGATAAATTTTTGTTACTTAGGAGCCTTCAGCCAACATGAATTTGTCCGCCATCATTTGTAGTAACATAAAATTTCTATAAATGATGGAGGATAAATTTTTGTTACTTAGGAGCCTTCAGCCAACATGAATTTGGCCACCATCATTTGTAGTAACATAAAATTTCTATAAATGATGGGAGATAATTTTTGTTACTTAGAAGTTATTAATTCATTGAAAACAAAACACTTTTTTTCACTTAGCTATCATAAAATGCAATTGCCTGCACTCTATTTATCAGTAAGCTTTTTATGGCTAATACCGTTGCTTTCCTTTGCTGACAGCAGGCACTTGTTCGTTGCCAGCGGTGTATTAGAGGCTGATGCACAGTTAGTAAAGGACTTTGCTCACTATCTGGCCGAGCATTCCAACTATCCAATGAAGATCTTATTTGCTAAAAACTATGCCGCTCTGAGTGATGTATTAAACAAAAATCCCAATGCTGTAGCCTGGACTTGCGGCGCACCCTATGTTGAGGATCAGCAAAAGAATGGACAGCAACTGGTGGCAGTACCACTTTTTAAAGGTAAGCCCAGCTATCATAGTTTGATCATTACCTTACACGGACGGCCTGAGAAAGCACTACTTGATTTCAAGGATCAGGTATTTGCCTATTCAGACCTACGCTCCAATTCCGGTTATATAGCACCACACTATCAGCTGATTACACAAGGTGTTGACAGCAATGGTTTTTTTAAGATTAAGATTAACGCACATAATCATGTTGGCAGTATCGAAGCGGTGTTAGGCGGTCTGGCTGATGTGGCTGCGGTGGATGAATATGTCCTGGTAGAATATCTGAAAAATAACCCCATGGCTGCTGTGGATCTGCAGATTCTGGAAAAACTGGGTCCCTATCCATTCACCCCGATAGTGACGGGTAATAAAGTCAAGCAAGAAGATATGGAAAAACTTCGGCAAACATTACTCAATATGTCCGCTACAGACAAAGGTAAGGAACTGCTGAAAAAATTAGGCCTCAACGGCTTTGTCTCTAAAAATGTTGATTTTTATCAACCTGTAAAGGATATGCTCATGCAGCTCCGTCAACAAGAAAACCAGTAGACTTACTATGTGGCAAGTCGTTAAAAAATCCCGCTATCAATTGAATAAACAGATATTATTAACCTGGTTGTTTGTGCTTGTATTCCTGCTTCCCAGTATCAGCATGTTATATTACGGCTATCAGAAAGAACAGCAGATTGGCTATAATAATGTTGAAATACAAGCACGATTGCTGAACAGACTTTTTGCCAGCCAGTCAGCTGCCGCTATCCATTTCCAGGATTACTTCCAACTATGGCAAACCATCACGACACTGACTAAACGTAACATGTACAATAATCAGCCAGAAGCCATGCACTTTTCCTTACTCAATACTGCTGTACTGAATACGGATAATAAAATATTATCTCATTCAGACATGAAACAACATCGTTTTGGATCGACTTACAAAGCACTGCCTGTAAACATTGAGCAACTTTTTGCCAGCGGTAGAGATGGAGAAGTTGTTATTCTCTGGCAAACCAATAATAAGCTGTTAAGTGCCAGTCCGGTATTTTTTGAAAACAGACTTATTGCTATCGTCATGCTGACTTTTGATATTTCTTTACTACAAGAACTTGAACAGCAGATTATTCTAAAATATAGTGCCATTGCAATGCTTGTACTATTGATGTTGCTGGTATTATTTTACTGGAATCGTGATAGACGCCTTGCTCAGGAAAGCATCAGCAATGCCAAAGATAATCTGCAACTCATACTTGATTCTGCTCAGGAAGGCATTTATGGTGTCGATAAGAACGGTAATTGTACCTTTGCCAACCTGAGCTGTACCCAAATGCTTGGCTACTCATCAGATGATGAAATCATTGCACAAAATATTCACCAACTAGCACATCACAGCCATCCAGATGGAAGACCCTACGTAGAAGATGACTGCCCTATCTACCATGCCTATCTAACTGGTGAACCAACCTACATAGATGATGATATATTTTTTCGCAAGGATGGCTCAACCCTCCCGGTTGAATACCGCTCGAATCCCATAAAGGATATGGATGAAATTATTGGTGCAGTTGTTACTTTTTCCGATATCACAGAGCGAAAGCAGTCACAACAAGCCTTGTTAGACAGTAAACAGCAGCTGGAGGATCTGGCTTATTATGATCCATTAACAGGATTACCCAATCGGCGTATGCTGGATGACAGAATACATCAGGCCATCGCTATTGCAAGCCGACAAAATACAAATATCGCTATCTGTTTTCTGGATCTTGATGGTTTTAAGCCTATTAATGATGAACTTGGACATGAAGCAGGTGATTTAATGCTTAGTGAAGTTGCCAAACGCATTACTCATGCTGTGCGTGATGAAGATACTGTTGCTCGTGTCGGTGGTGATGAATTTGTCCTGGTTCTGGGTGGATTCAATCATGCGGATGATGGTTCTGATACCCTGAAAAGAATCCTCACTACAATTGCTGAACCATATGAATTATACGATAGAACACTATCTGTAACGGCAAGCATGGGTGTTAGCATCTATCCAAAAGATAATGCTGATACTGATACCCTGTTAAGACATGCTGATCAAACCATGTATGTTGCAAAACAGCGGGGACGTAATCAATTTTTATACTTTGATGATGAGCAGGAGAAAAGACTATTAGCACGCCATGAACATTTTGAGCGGATATCTGAAGCCATTAGCCACAATGAACTGGTACTCTATTATCAGCCAAAGGTGAATATGCGCAAAGGACTGGTGTATGGAGTCGAGGCTCTGGTTCGCTGGCAGCATCCAGAACTTGGGCTATTACCACCCAATGAATTTTTACCTTTGATAGAGGGGCATGAACTCTCAGAAAAACTCGATCAATGGGTGATAAAGAGCTGCCTGTCCCAACTTGAAAATTGGAAAAGCATTGGCATAAAAATAATTATCAGCATCAATATCTCACCCTTAACATTAGAAAAACCAGATTTCATTGAAAACTTTGAACATCTAATGAAACAATACCCCAATGTCAGTATGGATGATATTGAATTTGAAATCCTGGAAACTGCTGCGCTGGATGATATTTCCAAGGTTTCTACCATTATAGAAGCAGGTAATCGACAAGGACTCAGCTTTGCTCTGGATGATTTTGGTACAGGATATTCGTCATTAACCTATTATCGCCATCTTGCCGTACGTACATTAAAAATCGATCTATCCTTTGTCAAAGATATGCTGAACAATTCAGATGATCTTAATATTGTTGAAAGTATCATTAATCTGGCTCGTATCTTTGATATGGAAGTTGTTGCTGAAGGTATGGAATCCGAAGCACACGGTGCATTACTGATACAGCTGGGTTGTGATCGGGGTCAGGGCTTTGGAATTGCCCGACCGATGCCGGCTGGTGAACTGTCAGGCTGGCTGGAAAACTATCAGCCCCCACTCTCCTGGGCAACAAGAGTAGTGTTGGATTGGCCAGTTCAGCATATCTCTCTATTAAAAATAGAAATAGATGTACAGTCATGGGTTTACAAGTTTGTTGGATTTATTGAACAGGGTGATGAGCAAATACCTCCCGATCTCAGTAATCATGACTGCCCATTGGGTAAATGGTATGAAACAGAGGGACAAGCGAAGTATGGTCATATTGAGGAATTTAAAAAGCTCTTCAAAAGCCATCAGCTATTACATGATGTTGCTGAAGATCTGACTATATTATCCGATAAGGATAGTGATGTAGCAGTAGAAAATATTTCTAAAATATATCGAGCTCGTGACAAATTACTGAAACTGATTCACCGCCTGCAGGCATCTGTTATAAATAATCAATAAGCTTATAGCTAAAGTCGTTTGGAAGGGTAACCAAGATGCAAGCAATTGAATCCACATTTACAATCGAAGTATCATTGAATCTGAAAACCAGTGGATTTTGATCAGTTTGTTGAAGTGGCAAAAGCTTTAAAAATATATTAGACTGATATTAATGAGACACTCTATAATCACTCAGGAGCTATACTTAAGTGATTAAAATCAAGATACTTTTAATTGATGATGCTGAAGATGAGCAATTTCTGCTGCAAGATGAACTCTATCAGCAAGCCATAAAAGCAGAAATATTTCGTGTAGATACTGGACAGGCAATGATTGAAGCCTTATCCAGTCAGCACTTTGATTTACTTCTGCTTGATTATGTAATGCCTGGCTTCAGTGCGCCTAAAGCCATTGAACTGTATCATGAAATGAGACTTGATCTGCCCTTAATTGTTATGTCCGGGCAGATTGGAGAGGATATTGCGGTAGAAATGATGCGAGCCGGAGCACACGATTATATTTCTAAACAAAATAGGGTGCGCTTAATCCCGGCCATTAAACGAGAATTAAGCGATTACCAGCAGCGTGTTGAAAAACGACAAACTGAGAAACATTTATCTGAATTAGAAAACAGAAATGATCTGATTCTGAAAACCACTGGTAGTGGGATATTTGGTCTGGATCTTCAGATAAAACATACCTTTGTAAATCCTGCTGCTGCACAAATATTAGGCTATGAAATCAGTGAACTGATTGGCCTTAAAAGTCATTCTACCTGGCATTACCACTACCCTGATGGCAGTGACTACCCAGAGAAACAGTGTCCCATATGCAAAACAATGAGCAAAAATGAAGCTCATCAGGGTGAAGAGTATTTCATCCGTAAAGACGGTACTTTTTTCCCAGCCTTATATTATTCCATGCCTATGATAAAGGATGGGCAGGTTATTGGTGCGGTTGTCTCCTTTAGTGATATCAGTGATCAAAAGCACGTCCAGGAAAATCTATTAAAGACCAATCGTTCATTAACCACACTCAGTGAATGCAACCAGATATTGATCCGGGCTGATAATGAAAAAAAATTACTGAATGATATTTGCAGAGTATTACATATCACTGGCAATTACAATTTAATTTGGATTAGTTTTAGAGATAAAAATAAACAATTAAATCCGCTTGTCTGGCAACCAGAAAATAATGATATTACTGATTTTTTAACTCCGCTGAAAAATCAATATAATGCAAAAGAATATGAATCAACTCCAGAATATAAAGCATTGTATTCAGGAACCACCATAATTGAACGTAAAACACTTATAAACAATGATATTGTATGGGCAGAAACAGAAAAAAAACCAGACATAAAAACATGGATTGCCCTACCCCTTTTTTATGATAAAAAAGTATTTGCCGTATTAAATGTTTTGTCAGAAAGTCTGGATGATCACTTTTCCTCTGAAGTGGCTTTACTGGAAGAACTGGCAGGAGATATTGCCTTCGGTCTTAATGTCATTCGCACTCAGTCTGAACGTGATAAATTTCAGCAGGATCTGCATCAGTCATTATTACAAACAATCAAAGTCCTGGGTGATGCAACAGAAAAACGAGATCCTTATACTTCTGGTCATCAACTACGTGTCAGTCAACTCTCTGTTTTAATAGCACAGCATCTGGATCTTGATCAACATAAAATAGAAGGTATACGACTGGGTGCAATGATTCATGACATTGGAAAAATATATGTGCCGGCTGAAATCCTTAACCGTCCGGGGAAATTGACAACGATTGAATTTGAAATGATCAAGGAACATGTTCAGGCCAGTTATGAAATTATAAAAGATATTGATTTCCCCTGGCCACTGGCAAATATGATATGGCAGCATCACGAACGTCTGGATGGCAGTGGTTATCCCAATGGACTCAAAACAAACGAAATAATTATAGAAGCCAAAATTCTTGCTGTGGCTGATGTAGTCGAGGCCATCACCAATCATCGTCCTTATAGACCCTCACTGGGTCTTGATCATGCTTTAAATGAAATTCGTCAGGGAGTTGATAGACTTTATGATAAAAGTGTTGTGGATACCTGTTTTGATATTATCAATAATCAGGGTTTGCCCTGGTAAATTTCAGCTATAGGTGTATGTTACATGGAAGCACATATTTTCTTTTTGAATTTATTGACTGTATTGTTAGCTGCGAGAATTTTTGCAGAAATTGCAGCGTATTTTGGTGCCCCTTCTGTAATAGGAGAATTAACCGCAGGAGTCGTTATAGGTCCCAGTTTGCTGGGCTGGATAGAACCCAATGAGATACTGGAATTACTCGCAGAAATTGGTATTATTCTATTACTTTTTGAGGTGGGACTTAAAACAGATGCCAAACGTCTGTTACATTCAGGCAGGCAGTCCGTTTTTGTAGCCTTTACAGGCTTTATATTTCCCATGCTATTTGGTTTTATTATTTGCTATTGGTATTTTGAACTCTCTTTACTGGTTTCACTGTTTGTGGGTGGTACTATCACAGCAACCAGTATCGGCATCACCGTAAGAGTATTACAGGACATAAAATGCCAGCACGCACATGAGGGACAAGTCGTGCTTGGAGCCGCAGTTCTGGATGATGTGTTCGGTGTTATACTGCTGGCAATACTCTATGAGTTTTCAATGGTTGGAGGTATTAGTGCGGTTAATGTTGGTAAAGTTATTCTTTTTATCGGTGTTTTTTTCGCATTGGCTCCCATCGCAGCCAATTTAATATCTGTTTATATAAGACATCTTGATAAACACAGTGAAATTCCAGGTTTAATACCCACTACGATTGTTTCTCTGGTATTATTTTTTTCATGGACTTCCCATGCTCTGGGTGCACCGGAATTATTGGGCGGCTTTGCAGCAGGGCTGGCACTGTCAAGACGTTTTTTCTTGCCCTTTGGTCTGACTATCAATACTGATAAAGTATTTGCACAATCAATTGAAACTCAAATGAAACCAATTATACAGCTTTTTACTCCCATATTTTTTGTTTATATTGGCCTATCATTAAATTTAAGAGTCATTGACTGGAGTTCTCCGTTTATCTGGGGATTTTCAATAAGCGTATTCTTTCTTTCTATTCTGGGAAAAATGATCGGTCCATTTTTTCTCAAAGAATCTATTTATTCAAAACTAGCTATCGGTATGGCAATGGTGCCGCGTGGAGAAATAGGTTTAATTTTTGCAGAATTAGGTCGAATCAGTGGTATTTTTAATAATGAAATACATGCAGGTCTGGTTATTGTTATTATTCTAACCACTCTGCTTTCACCTTTTGTAATGAAATGGTATCACAATAATTATGCTTCTCACTTGTGTAATGAAACTAACAACAGATAACAAAAGTAAGCGTTCGCATCAGAAAATACTTATTTTTATAAATGAGCATCTCGGAGCCGTTTTTCTGCGTGTAAGAATTGTCTGTTTGAATTATAATTTCCAATAGTTTAAAAGGGAAAAATTATGTGTCTCGGCATACCAATGAAAATTCTTGAAATCAATGATTTTATGGCTCGTTGTGAGGCAAAAGGTATTGAGCGTGATGTGAGTTTATTTATGCTGCAGGATGACCCTGCTGCTGTGGGTGACTATGTGGTAGTGCATATTGGTTATGCGATTCAGAAAATGTCTGAGGCAGAGGCTTTAACTGCCTGGGAAATTTATGATGAAATGCTGCTTCTTGAAGATCAGGCTGCTGCCGGAGAAAGTGATCAGGGTAATGCATGAACTCTCCGTTTGTCAGAGTATTATTGATCAGGTCACACAGATAGCCAGACAGAATAATGCTCAAAGTGTCAGCCGTATTATACTTGAAATTGGTCCATTATCCGGTGTTGAGGCACCTTTATTAGAACATGCATTTCCCATTGCCAGTGCCGGCACAATTGCTCAGGATGCAATATTGGAAGCACAAATACTGCCGATAAGAATACGATGCAATCTTTGTCATAATGAAAATAAAGCCAGTGCAAATAAGTTACTCTGTAATGCTTGCGGAGCCTGGCAAACGACTTTAATTAGTGGCGATGAAATGTTATTAAAGTCAGTAGAACTGGAAAAATAAGGAAAATATTATGTGTGATACCTGCGGTTGTAATATCACTGATGCCAATCACCATTTAGTTGTAAAAGGTGGACAGCATGCGGTGACAGAAAGCGGTAATGAAGCCATTGAAGTGCTGCAAAATTTATTACATGAAAACAATCATCGTGCGGCACATAATCGTGAACATTTTGACCTGCATGGTGTGTTAGCAATTAATCTGATGTCTTCCCCAGGTTCAGGCAAAACTGCTCTATTAGAAGCCACAATTGATAAGCTGAAAAATAATAGTGATTTATCTATCGCAGTGATAGAAGGCGATCTGGAAACTGAAAATGATGCGCAGCGCATAAGAGATAAAAATATACCCGCCATTCAAATTACCACCGGCAGCGCCTGTCATCTCGATGCCTATATGATACACGATGCTCTGCATGAATTATCACTGGATGGAGTGGATATTGTCTTTATAGAAAATGTCGGCAATCTGGTTTGCCCTGCCAGCTTTGATCTGGGCCATCATTTGAATGTGACTTTGTTGTCTGTCACAGAGGGGGATGATAAGCCGGCTAAATATCCGGTCATGTTCAGAGCCTCTAATTTAAATTTGATTACCAAATCTGATTTACTGCCCTTCCTGGATGATTTCAATGTCAGCCATGCAGAGGAGAATATCCGCAATCTGGCCAATCCAGCCCCTGTTTTTCAGTTATCAGCACGAAAAGATCAGGGCATGGATCAATGGATTAACTGGTTAAAGCAGCAACTGAAACACTATCAAGAACATCTTGCACGGGGTGAAACTGTTTTACCTGCAGTGCAGAGTGAGGGACAGAAATTACACTCTGCCCATTCTCATCAAACATGAAAATTGACGCTAAAACCTGGCTATTAAAAATTAATGATCTCATGGAGTCCAGACAGGCACGACAACTGTTTGGCACAACGCCTGTAAAAATCATGAATGTCTGTGGCGGTCATGAGCGCTCCATCTCTATGGCAGGCTTACGCAATGCACTGCATCCGCAAATTGAACTAATACCGGGGCCCGGCTGTCCGGTCTGCGTCTGTCCTGAGGAAGATATATATCAGGCCATTCAATTAGCACTGCATGAAGACATTATTTTAGTCGCCTTTGGTGACATGCTCAGGGTACCGGTTAATGTGGTCAGAAAATCAATCCGAACCCTGCAGCAGGCCAAAGCATCAGGAGCTGATATACGAGCAATTGCCTCCCCCCTGGAAGCACGGCAGATTGCCCTGGATAACATCGGCAAACAAATCGTATTTTTTGCCGCAGGATTTGAAACAACAACAGCTCCTATCGCTGGTCTGATAGCAGAAGGAATTCCGGATAATTTATTATTTCTACTCTCTGCCCGTCTGACCTGGCCTGCTGTGGCTATGCTGTTAAATACCGGCCCCCCCGGATTCGATGCTCTGATAGCACCCGGTCATGTTGCTACAGTAATGGGTTCCAATGAATGGAAATTCGTTGTTGAAAAACATCATTTACCAACTGCAGTTGCCGGTTTTAATACTGAAAGTTTGCTGGCAGCATTTTATTCCGTGATACGACAAAAGCTGGAAAAGCGGCTGTTTCTGGATAATTGTTATCCTCAACTGGTTAAGAATAATGGTAATTTAGCCGCACAAACTCAACTTGATCAAAGCATGGATATTATTGATGCAAACTGGCGCGGCATTGGTATTATTCCTGCGTCAGGTTTCGAATTAAAAACACATCATCAACAACACAATGCCCGTTTAATTTTCCCTCACTATAATGAACAGGCACGTCGTCATATCGGTGCAATGCCACCCGGCTGTGACTGTGCCAGTGTTGTATTGGGTAAACGCTATCCTAATCAATGCAAACTCTATGGCACTGCCTGTACACCAAAAGAACCCATTGGTCCCTGTATGGTTTCAGATGAAGGTGCCTGTCATATCTGGTGGACACAGGGTGTCAGGGAATGAGACGGATACTAAAAAAATAACATCATATTATTTATGGTTTTTACCTTGAATAATCCCTTCAGATTAACTATCCTTAATTTGTAAACAATCAATTGAAGGATTCCAACCATGAAAAAATTTTATCTATATCTCTTTTCCTGTGCTTTATTACTTATGTTTTCCAGCGTACCTGCCGATGAGTATAAAATAGGTGTGTTAGCAAAGAATGGAGCAACCAAGGCATTAAAAAAATGGTCTGCCACGGCCGATTTTTTAACTACTCAATTAAGTGGAGACAGTTTTAAGATTGTACCTTTAGATTTTGATGATGTGTTCCCGGCAATAGAAGGGAACAAAGTCGATTTTTTTCTGGTGAATTCATCCATGTATATTACGGCTAAAGTGAAATATGATGCAAACGCAATTACAACGATGATTAATTCGCGTCAGGGTAAATCCTTAAAATCATTCGGCGGTGTTATTTTTACCTATGTTGACCGGGATGATATTAATTCATTGGCAGATATAAAAGGTAAATCCTTTATGGCCGTTAAAAATTCATCTTTCGGTGGCTGGCAAATGGCCTATAAGGAACTCCTGGATAATAATATTGATCCCAAAAAAGATTTTGCCAGTTTAAATTTTGGCGGTAAACATGACAATGTCGTACTGGCAATACAAAATGGTGAAGTGGATGCAGGGACAGTAAGAACTGATACTTTAGAAAGAATGATGGCTTCCGGCGATATTGATTTATCCGAATTTAAAATTATTGCACAGAAAAAGCCGGCTGGATTCCCTTTTGTCGTCAGCACATCATTATATCCGGAGTGGCCATTAGCAAAAACAGCTGTTACTGATGATGCTATTGCACAAAAAGTAGCCCTGGCTCTTAAAACTATCAAAGCCGATCAAAAAGCCGCCAAACAGGCCAAAATCGTTGGTTGGTCAGATCCTCTGGATTATAGTGAAGTGGAGACACTGCAGGAATTATTGAGTGTCGGAGCATTTCAATAAACAATCTTTAGAAAAAATTAAGTAACATCAAATGGAGATAAAAATGAATAATCAATCCATACTGTCTTATTTTAACGGTAAGCTGGTTAAACTGATGCTATTATCCATATTTATTGGACTTTTATTGTTTTTATCTCTAACAATCTATACTACTCACTCAGGGATCACTAAGCTGGGGCATCAACTCGAACTCGATTTAGGCAACAGCCAGCAATCTATCAAACAATCCCTGGATAATAATTTAAATCAAATTACCCACTCTGTCAGCCAGGCAAAACAAAACACCGGGAAAACCATTTCCGCTTTTCTTGAAAGTAAACTCAGCTCTGAAATTAATGAAATAGAAAAAGCATTACGGACAGCCATGCTCAAAAGTGCTGAAGTATTAGCTGAAACTTTATCTCAGGTCTCCATTGAACCCATCTTATCCAAAAACTTTTCAGCTTTAATGGATAATGTCAAAGTGGCGAATAAAGATCCCAATGTGATCTATGCCTATTATCTCAGACCCAATGGAAAACCCTATACCCGCTATATTAACCGTAAAAACCCACACGTTAAAAAATTACTCGAAACAGGCAAAGGAAGAAGCCCGCTAGATAAATTATTAGAGGCCTCCTCACATGACAGCAATATTATTAAAGTACACAGAGAGGTGATATTTGAAGGCAAAACAATTGCCGTCATTCATGTTGGACTCTCAATAGAGGATGTGAATAAAAAAATTCAATCCATGCAGACAGATTTCAAGCAGATTATTAGTGATTCAAAGACAAAGACAGGACAGGTTCTGGATCAGGAGTCACAAAAAATGATTAATTCTCTACAACAGGGATTTAATCAGGTTGATCAGCAAAATCAAAGTGCTATCAAAGATGTCATTAGCGAAATCAGCCATTCTTCAAACAATACCATTAATACACTTTCTTTATTACTGATTGTAATGGGATTTATATTTATGCTGGCTTTTGGTTTGTTCTTTATTAACAAATTCTCCAAGCCTATCAATAAATTAAGGGCTGCAATGGATGAAATTTCTGAAGGAGACGGTGATCTGAGCTTACGATTGCCCGTGCTGAGCAATGATGAAGTCAGTCAGCTGGCCATTTCATTTAATTCCTTTGTCAATAAAATTGAGGCTCTGGTCACACAGCTCTCCGTTGAATCATCCAACTTAAGTGAATTAGTGACTTATTTATCCGATGCAGCAAAACACACCAGTACCGGGGTCAGCAAACAACAGGATGAAACCAGCAATATCGCCAATTCTATTAATCACCTCACAGAGATTGTACAGCAGGTGGCAGAAAATACCGCAAAAGCAGCAGCAGAAGCAGAAGAAGCTGATCAGCAGGCAGAACAGGGGATTGTCGTGGTCAACAACACCGTCGCACAAATTCAGGTTCTCGCCAACTCAGTAGAAAAGGCGGCTGATGTGGTGCAGCGTGTAAGTGATGATACAAAAAATATCAGTACTATTTTGGATGTTATTCGTGGTATTGCCGAACAAACCAATCTACTGGCACTAAACGCAGCTATTGAAGCTGCACGGGCAGGAGATCAGGGCCGGGGATTTGCTGTTGTTGCTGATGAGGTGAGAACTTTAGCCCAGCGCAGTCATGAATCTACCGAAGAGATTCAAGACATGATTGATCGTTTACAGGAAGGGGTTAAAGAAGCAGTAATAGTGATGACTGAAAGTCAGCAAAGAGCCGCTGATGGCGTTCAGGAAGCAGAAAAAACCGGCGAAACATTAGATTTTATTAAAACGGCCATTGATCATATCAGCAGTATGAATCATCAAATTGCCAATGCGTCACAAGAACAGCAGACCCTGGCTGAAAATGTTGATATCGGGATTAAACATATTAGTGAAGTGGCCAATCAAACAGCCGATGATGCAGTCAATACATCCATCGCCAGTGATAATCTTGAAAATGTAGCTAATGATCTGCTTAAACTGGTAGCACAATTCCATATGGCTGAAAATGAAAAACATCATATTCAACTAGCCATTACCTCGCATCTGGGATGGAAAAGACGCTTATCCCAGTATCTTGATGGATTTGGCTCAATGAAAGAACATGAGGCTACAGATCATCATCAATGTCAATTTGGTCAATGGTATTATGCTGATGGCCTGAAAGATCACTCTGATATTCCGGAAATGAAAGCTGTGGAGCAACCACACAAAGAACTTCATGATACCATTCGCAGCATCGTTGAATACAAACAACAGGGTAAATTAACAGAAGCCCGACAGGAAAATGAAAAAATTGATCAATTGTCTGACTCCATTGTGGAACTCATGCGTAAGATTGAACATCAGTTGTAATTTACAGTATTGTCAATGCAGTGAATAGTTTACAAATCAAAGTCACCGGTCAGGTTCAGGGTGTGGGCTTTCGTCCCTTTATTTATCGCCAGGCACAACAATTTAAACTATGCGGCCGGGTCAAAAATTGTTCCGGAGAAGTTGTTATTCTGGTGCAGGGAAGTAATCAGCAGATTAAACTGTTTCAACAATCGATATTAGTTGAACATCCTCCTTTAGCCATGCCCGTAATTGCATCAGCAAACTGGATTGATAGTCAGACAGTGACTGACTTTGTTATTGAGAAAAGTACTGTCAGCGAGCATACTGAACGACATATTCCTCCTGATTATTTTACCTGTAATGATTGTCTTGATGAAATGAGCAATCCTGATGAGCGGCGCTTTCGCTATCCATTTACAAATTGTACACAATGTGGTCCCCGCTATACTATTATTCGCGATCTGCCCTATGATCGCCCTAATACCAGTATGAATAAATTTCCTTTATGTCATGCCTGCCATCATGAGTATACAAATACTCTTGATAGGCGTTTTCATGCACAGCCTCTGGCCTGTTCTGAATGTGGTCCTGAGCTTAGCTTGTTTTTATCTGAAAAAAACGCTGACGATGAAGTCGATATTACCTCAGGTAATGAAGCTTGCCTTGCAGCAGCAGTGACAGCACTTAGACAAGGTAAAATCCTGGCTGTCCGAGGTGTTGGTGGTTACCATTTAATTTGTGATGCAACTAATGAGCAGACAGTACAAAATCTGAGAAAGCGGAAACACCGTCCGGATAAGCCACTGGCTGTGATGTTTTCCGCAGCTGCTGACAATAAACTGGAACAACTGAAAAATTATTGTTCCCCCGATGAGACTGAATCCAGCACACTGATCTCACCTCAAAGACCCATTGTATTATTATCCGCAATAAAAAATACCCTTGCTCCCTCTATTAATCCCGGTTTAAAACAGATAGGGGCAATGTTGGCTTATAGTCCTTTGCACTATCTTCTATTGCAGGATTTTGGATTACCCGTTGTTGCCACCTCTGGAAATCTCAGTGGAGAACCCGTACTGACAGATAACACACAAGCTGCCGCACGTTTAAGTAATATTGCCGATATTTTTCTACAGCATAACCGTCCAATTTTACGTCCCGCCGATGATTCTGTAATGCGTATAATTCAGAACAAAAGGCGCCTGTTTCGCATTGGTCGGGGAATTGCTCCATTAGAAATCAGCCTGCCCTATGCACTGAAACATGTAATCCTTGCTGTTGGTGGTCAAATGAAAAATACTATTGCACTGGCCTGGGGCATTGGGGAAAAAAGCCGGGTGGTCATTTCACCACATATTGGTGAATTGGATAGTCAACGCAGTATTGAAGTTTTTACTCAGGTCATTGATGATTTATGCCATCTTTATCGGCTTAAACCGCAGCAGATAATCTGTGACAAACATCCTGATTATTATTCAAGTCGTTATGCAAAACAGTATGCAAAAAAACATAATATCCCTGTCACTCATGTACAGCATCATCATGCTCACGCCGGTATTGTCAGTGGTGAGTTTGATACACTTAACAAGGGCAATAAAAAGCCATGGCTGATATTCAGCTGGGATGGAACAGGGCTGGGAGAGGATCAGACAATCTGGGGTGGTGAAGGTTTTTATGGTCAATCCGGTCACTGGCAGAGAGTTTGCTCAATCAAGCCTTTTTATTTACAGGGAGGCGATAAGGCAGCAAAACAACCCTGGCGTTCCGCCTGTGCCCTGCTTTGGGAACAGAATAAGTGGAGCAATGAGGTTCATCCTGCACAAAACACACCTGATTCATTAGCCTATCAAGCCTGGGAAAAACGCATTAATACTCATCAATGCAGTTCTGTAGGCCGATTATTTGATGCTGCCAGTGCCTTATTGGGACTGGGTGATTATTCCTCTTTTGAAGGACAGGGGCCGATGTTATTAGAGGCTCTATTAGATGAGATATTCGATAAAAACACTGGTCACTCGTATCCATCATTACCCTTATATGAACAAAAAACAGACAATAAGCATATAATCATTACGGCTGACTGGTCAGAATTATTAGTGATGCTCATGGACAACAAACAAAGCATCAGGACAAGATCACTTTGCTTCCATAAGAGAATTGCTGAAACTCTAATTAAACAGGCACAAAAAATTCAGGCCATTAAAGGTGATATTCGTATAGGATTGAGTGGAGGTGTATTTCAAAATAAATACCTGACTGAATATCTATTTATGCGTTTGCAGGAGGAACATTTTGAAGTCTTTTTACCTGAAAAAATCCCTTACAATGATGCAGGCCTGTCTTTTGGACAAATCATCGAAACCATTCGGAAATAATACTGCTTTTTGTATTTCAGGGTCGCTTCGAACTCGCCCTGAAAGAGGTTTAGCACAGCAATGACATTCTACAATTTAATAATAGTGAAAATGGATACTATCATGGCATATCAAATTAATCTTCTGTATAGGATGAGTACTCCCAAAACAAACCATTACTGGAGTTTTCATCATAGTTTAAAAGAATAGTATAAAATTCTCCTGCAATTTTGACTTGTCGCATGGTTAAACTTAAATCAGATTCTATATTTGTACAGGCTAAAGAGTTTATCTGACAAGTACTTTCCGCCAATTCTCCTGTCCATTGCCATCTTAATTCATCAACATATGCTAAAGCTGTTTGATATGCCTTTTGTTCATAGATCATACAGGGAATGGTAACATTTAACTGCTGATCCAGGTTTGCACCAGTGCATTTGTCTGCGCTGCCTGTCATGCTTGAAACTGCTTCAAAACGCACACCGGAAATATTATCTTCAATAAAGCTTTTATAACGAGATACTTTGGTATAAACGCCCGGTGTAGCCGGATCTCCACAACTTATATCCTTACCCCCAAAACTGGTGATGCCTACTTGCACCAGATTGCCATTGTTTTCCGTCACTAATGGGCCGCCACTATCTCCCTGGCAGGAATCACGTATATCATTTGTATCAAGGCCGCCAACACATAACATATTATCTGTAATAACAGAATAATCTTTATAAATAATGCTGCATTCAGAATTAGTGACAACTTTTTGATCCACTTTTAGCAAACTATTTGATACATTGGCAGGGTATCCATCATCGTCAAGATCGGTTGTTCCCCAGCCAGCAATCGTAGTAATAATCCCAGCCTCTAAATCTTCAGTACTCGCATCAATCACTCGAACAGTTTGGACTCCCGTCGCAGGTTCAGATAATTTTAACAGGGCAATATCATTGTCATTAGGATCCCTGCCGCCCGGAGTGTAATCCGGATGAATAATCACTTCCTCTGTCTGGATAGACAAACCTTTATCTGCAACAGGATCTAAAGTAGTTGAATTAATTGTGACATAAGTACTTGCTCCTGTACTGATTTCAACTGCATCACCCGCTTCATTTAAAAAACAATGACCTGCGGTCAATACCCACTGCGGATGAATTAAACTACCTCCACAGGAAGCACCTTCTCCGGTTATTGGATCAGACTCAACAAATAAATTAACAATCCAGGGATATTCAGAGACATCAGCCTCACTGCCATTGATAATTCGTTTATCTGCAAAAGCTGTTAAATTGATACTAATAAACAGCGCTGCCACAAAAATACAAATAATTAATTTCATTATTATTTCCCTTATAAACATATAAATAAACAGTATTCTTAATAGAATACAATTTTCAAGCCAATGGCATTCAGTTTATCAACACATAGATGTTCATTAGTATAGTCATTTTCGCACCGTCACACAGTTTCTGCCATTTAATTTAGACTGATACAAAGCATCATCCACTCTTTTGCTGATACTGGCAGAGGTATCAGAATCTGATGAACTGGTGACACCAAAGCTGGAAGTAACGGGTCTGCCAATTTCAAAATCATAGCAAGCGACAGCTTGTTGTAATTGATCACAAATACGCTGAGCAGTTTGAATATTACATAATGGCATCAATAACATAAATTCTTCTCCTCCCCAACGAGCTAAAATATCATTACTACGAATATTATTACGAATAACTATAACAAATTTCTTTAATATTTCATCTCCAATATCATGCCCGAACTCATCATTAATATGTTTAAAATGATCAATATCAAGCATAATCAAGCTGAAGGTAATCTTTGATAAACGAGCCTGATTAATCTGGTTCTCTAATTCATTGTCAAATTTCAATCGATTGTAGATTTTGGTAAGTGGGTCGGTAACCGCTAACTCTTGTAATTTCTGTTGTTTTTCAATATGACTGCTAATATCACGATGAGATTCAATAATCTGGCTAATCTGATTGTATTCGTCAAAGATAGGGGTTGCCGCAACTTCAATATAAAGTTTCTGTTTTTGCTGATTGAAATGTGTATGAACTACCCGTGCCGTTTTACCGGTTTTTTTCACTTCAAGAATAGGACAGGGATCATCGCCTCCTGAGCATGGCTGATTAATTTTATGAGATAACTGGTAACAAGTCATACTTTTCGCATCATATTTTTCCGTATCCAGATACATTTTATTGGCAGCACGATTTGAGAACTGAATATTATAATCTGCAACATTGATAACCAGAGTTGGATCAGCAATAGTGTTAATCACTGACTGTATGTATTCACTGTTCTGGATTAATTGCTCCTCAATTTCTTTAAGCCGGGAAATATCATTAAAGTAGCCAAAAAATCGACTGATATAACCATCCTCATCTTTTAAGAAAGTAACTGTACCTTGTACCCAAAGACGTTCTCCATTATGGGCAACAATTTGAAAGGCGTCCAGTTCAAGCCAGTTTTTTTCCTGTTTTTTTGCTTTATTTAAATTATCTATAACCTGCTGCCTGTGCTCAGGGATAATAATGCTGGAAAAATTGAGTTCCTGCTGCATAAATTGTTCAGCCTGATAACCTAATACATTGTTAACATTCTCTGAAACATATTCAACCGGCCAGCCATAGTGGTTAAACCACTTAAAAACAATGGTCGGGCCACCAACAAATGCATCCCGTTCTTCAAGCAGTGAACTATGAATAGCAAATAGTTTTTGCTCACTTTGCTGGTGTTTATTGTAATACTTAAGGATCAGCCATAATGTAAAAATCAATAAAAGTGTTATAAAAATTACAGAAGGTAAAATTTGATTCAAATAGTTGCTTTTAATCTGTTCAATCTGTTTATGACTCAAATAAGCAACCATAATAAATCTGCAGTTTTTACATTTTCTTCTTTGTTTAGAGAGTTGTTTAGAAAGCTGTTGTGTTCCCTGATGACTATTTTTCCAGAACAACTCAGGCTCAATATATTGGTGCATAAATAAACCATTTAACGATTGCTTAAAACCCGTATTTTTATCCTTCAGTAAAGGCCATATGGCTGGAAAGTCTGTACTAAAATGACCGTACATTTTATCGTTAAACATAAAAGCCCAATCCTGATCCCTGTTTTGTCCAATTAAATAATATCCTTCTGCATTCAGCAACATGATATTGCCTGAAAAACCTTTTCTGATTTCAAGGAATTTATCCAGAATGAGTTGACCAAAATAATTAACAATAATAATGCCATTATTATTGCCATGGTAATCCTTTATCGGTGTACCAAAACGGATCATTGGCTTTAAAGGTACTTCAATTTGCTTATTTTCAATATTTAAATCAAAAGGAGAGATATATACTTCTCCTGATTTCAGCATGGTGGTTTCAGAAAAATAATAACGATGTAACTTATTTTGCAGATCGGTAGTGGGAATGATGTCAGCACTGCCATTTTTATAATTGATGCGGATGATTTCTACACCATTAACATCAATATAACGAATTTGATCATAACGTTCTTTATTTTGACTAAATCTCAGAAAAGTATTGGCTATTTCATTGACAGCACTTGAATCCTTGTTTTGCGGCATATAGGATTGTAATTGTGCCTGTTCTGCCAAAAAGATTAAATCTGAACTCACCTCATTAATATCGCGGGAGAAAAATGTTTTTTCTATTTCCAGAACAGTTTTTGCTTCCTGTTGAAAATTATTCGAGATCTCAGTAATTTTGGCTGACATCAGCCATTGCACAACCAGGGCTGAAAAAATCATTATGAGAAAGGAAATTATTAGAAAGATTCTAAGCATTTTATGAAAAAGAGCCTGTTTATTCTGCTGATAAAGAAATCTGAATATCGTCCAGTTTGTGAAACAATACCACAGCACCGGTTATCACATCACTTTCAATAATCGGCGTACTGATATAATCCGCATAAAAAGAAGAGCCATCTTTACGCCAGAATAGTTCATGTACACCACGGTGTGTCACACCCTGTTTCAAGACTGAAGCAATGGGGCAGTCTTTATCAGGAAATGATTTTCCATCCTGTTTCGTGTGATGCCACATTTGATGACTATTGATACCCAGCATCTCTTGCTGAGTGTAACCCAGCATATCAGCTGCAGTTTGATTGACAAAGGTATGGTTGGCATTAATATCAAGTCCAAGAATTCCATCCCCGGCAAGATGCAGAATCAATTCCTGTTGTTTTTTATTGGTTTTTAAATCAGCTTCAAGGGCTTTCAGTTTTGAAATATCATCAACAACGGCAACCATATATTTAATATGTTCATTTTCATCCCGAATACAGGATACCGTAAGAATTGTCCAAAAAATTGTTGTATCTTTATGCACAAATCGTTTCTGAATTGAAAAATTATCCGCCTCAGCCTGACGTAATTTATCAAATTGCTCTATCTCTTTTGCTAAATCCTCAGAATAACTGATATCCATCAGATTAATGTTTTTAAGTTCCCACTGAGTATAGCCTACCAGAACACAAAAACGTTGATTAACTCGCAGTAATTCACCTTCTGGACTCAGATGCATCAAACCAACGGCAGCCTGTTCAAAAGTTGCTTTTAGATTCTCCTGGCTGAATTCAAGGCTTTTTTGCTTAATTTTTAACTGTTGGTTTAAACGTAAAATACGTAGTGCCATGACTAACAACATCACCATGACCAGCACGATAGCAATAATAAGGTAACGATATGTTTTTATCACCTTTACAAAAGAAATTTTATTAATATCCCTATACGATCCTACTTCCAACTCTTTAAGGAGTTCATGTACCGGTAGATAATTTTCAGGAATCATCCAGCCTTTAATCTTTGCTGCAATAGCCGCCGTATCATCAGCTTTTAAATGCATCAGTTCTAAACTAACCCGTTTGGCCAGCTCTCCCGGCGTATGCTTTAATTTAGCAATAGGCCATTCCGGATAAAGACGAGTACTGATATGAAAAGGAAAATCCTCAAAGTTTTGTGCATTAATTATTTTTAGTTCATTAATATCCAGTTTATTTTCTGACTGCATTCGTTCCAAAGTATCTGTTCGAACAATCCCGGCATTCACCTTTTTATTTAGTACTGCATGAACCACAGCATCATGGGTTTGCAGATAATCCACCTGCTTGAGATCATTTTTATTAATAGCGTGTTGCTTTAATTCTCTATAAGCCATTAACCACCCGCCCAGCGAGGTCGGATGAACAGCAGCAATGCTTTGATTTTTTAAATCCAGAATGTCATTAAGTTCAGAACTGTCTGTTCGGGTAAAAATTACACTGCCAAATTGTGTCAAATCCATACCATGGGATAAATGATTATTTAAGGTTAAAATACGACGAACACCGTATTTAATATAAAGATCGACATAAATGGCGGAGTTAACAATAACGAAGTCTACCAGTTTATTTTTAACCAGTATCGGTATTTCATCAAATTTCATAGGCACAATCTGGAACTGAGCATCAGTAAATCTTTGATTAAGAAATTCTGCTGTTGGCTCCCACTTTAACAGGGATTTTTCCACACCACGCTTTGCCAGTACACCAATTTTAACCGTTTCTATCTGAGCTTTTTCAATCTGTGCAGAATAAACCTGCAGCGGAATAAAACCCTGCCAACATAAAAAAATTAAACAAGCTTTAAGTAATCGATTTTTCATAAAGATATTCTAGGCTGAACTATTTCTTATTACAATGCATCATTATGGATAGTCCATTCAGGCTGATAAAAAAACTTCATCATCATTTTATCCTCAGCAAAACAAGTGATAAAGTATTCGTATAAAAAGTATATTCTGGACACAGGATAAAATAACCCCTATTGTAAAATAGATCATAAGCACCCCGTGATGGATGATATATCCGTGGATACTATTAAGGAATTTAACTATGAATGAAAAATATATCTCTTTAGCCCATGGAAATGGCGGTCGTTATATGCGTGAACTTATTGAGGATCTCTTTGCCCATCATCTTTCCAACCCTTTATTAAATACTCAGAATGATGCAGTAAACCTGTCATTAGATCAAACAGAAATTGCCTTTACAACCGATGGTTTTACTGTCAATCCCCTTGAATTTCCAGGCGGTACCATTGGCTCACTGGCAATTCACGGCACCGTCAATGATCTGGCCGTTGCAGGTGCTATCCCACAATATTTTAGTCTGAATGCATTTATTGAAGAGGGGCTGCCCTTTGAACAATTAGAGCGTATTATCATCAGTATGGCTGAAGCAGCAAAAGAAGCTGGAGTGGTGATTGTTACCGGAGATACCAAGGTTTTACCAAGAGGAGAATGTGCCGGAGTGTTTTTTGCTACCAGCGGCATTGGCAGCAAGGTGAAGAATATGAATCTGGGTATGGATCAAATCAAACCAGGTGATAAAATCCTGGTCAGCGGCACGGTTGGTGACCATGGCACTGCCGTGATGCTGGCACGAGAGCAATTTGGTTTAAAGGGGGATCTACAATCTGATGCCGCCTCTGTATTACCTCTCACCAAAACATTATTACAATTGGATGGTCTGCGTTTTATGCGCGATCCCACTCGCGGCGGTCTGGCTTCTGTGTGTAATGAAATTGCCCGTGCAACACAAAATGAAGTCCAGTTGCTGCAGACTAAAATTCCAATCCATGAACAGGTACAAAGTGTCTGTGATATTTTGGGCTATGACCCGCTCTATCTTGCCTGTGAGGGAAGAGTGGTCGCCATTATTGCAGCAGAACAGGCTGCTCAGGCACTGCAGCTATGGCAGACATTGGATACAGGTCAGCATGCTGAAATTATTGGTGAAATAAAAACAGGCCATGCACAGGTTATATTAACAACAGAATTGGGTGGAAAGCGTTTTCTTGAAGAACTGGAAGAAGATCCCTTACCCAGGATTTGCTAATTTAGGGATTCTTAGGAATTTATTCCTTAGAACCACTTATCATGTTTATTAAGGTTAGGATTTGGTAGAAATTAAATAATAAGCCAGTTGCCCTGCTTTTTTTTCTTTGAATACATCCCAGCCCGGAGGAAGATCTAGCAGTTTTTTATTTTTTTCCATCTCAATATACACCATAGCTTGTTCAGATAAACAAGCTGATTCCTGTAGATAATGGCAAAATGGCAAAACTAATTGCTGATTAAAGGGGGGATCCAAAAATACAATATCAAAGGTTTCCTGCGCAGCATAAGTTTGCAGGAATTGCTGTGCATCCATATGCAATAACTGAGCATTTTCTACGGACAATAAATTCAGATTCTTTTCAATCATTTGAATTGCCTGTGGATTTTTATCTATCATAAACACTTCCCCTGCTCCTCTGGACAGTGCTTCTAAGCCCAGAGCTCCACTACCCGTAAACAAGTCAAGACAACGGGCACCGACAATTTCACCCTGCAGCCAGTTGAAAAGTGTTTCTCGCACTCTGTCCATAGTTGGACGTAAGCCTGCTCCATCAACAAAATCAAGCTTACGACCACGCCATTGACCGGCAATAATTCTTAATTGATTAGTCGATTTTTTTTTATTTTTTTTCAAAAAAATTCTCAAAAATCAGCTTTTATGAATTACTCAGATTCAACATCCGGACCAATAATTATCTTTGCCATTGTCTGAGGATGTACACGTTTTTTAAATACAGACTTAATCTGTTCTAAAGTCACCGCTTCAATATTAGCATTGTAGTTGTCCAGGTAATCCAGAGGCAAATCATAAAAACCTATCACAGCCAGATTCTGTACAATATCCCCATTGCTGGTCTGGCGCAATGGAAAGCTGCCGGTAATGTTTAATTTTGCGTTGCTTAATTCTTCCTCAGTCGGCCCCTGTTCAATAAACAGTTTTAATTCCTGCTCAACCAGTTTAATCGCTTCCTTTGCTGAACTTTTCTTGGTGGTAAAACTAAACTGATAGGGCCCTTGTGCATGCATAGAGACTAAGTAGCTGCCAATACTATAGGTCAGTCCTCTCTTTACCCGGACTTCTTTCATTAAGCGAGAACTGAAGCCACTGCCGCCAAGAATATGGTTACCTATGTAAAGCGCATATAAATCTTTTTCTCCACGTTTTAACACCGGCTGCCCCATAAGCACTGTGGTTTGAGTAGAAGGGTGATTCTCACGTACAATAATCGCTTTTGAATGTTGATCAGCTTTTGGCAAATCTATTGCTTTACTACCTGCCGGCATTGTATTGGCAATTTTTTCTGCATAACCACGTGCCTGAGATTCTGTTAAATCACCTACAATGGCCAATACAACATTCTTTGCCACATAATACTGCTGATAATAGCGCAGTAAATCTTTTTGTTTTATCGCTTTAAGACTCTCACGGATGCCTGAAGGCGGTGTACCATAGGGATGTTCACTATACAGTGATTGATAAAAATAACGCGAGGCTTTTTTCGATGGCGTCTGATCTTCATAATCCAGAGCTACCAGCATTCTAGCACTCTCTCTTTGTAAAGCTTCATCGGGGAAATTAGCCTGTGATAATATATGACTAAGCAAATTAACGGCATCATTGCGCTGTTGTTCGTAACTTAAAGTACGAATATTTACAATCGCCATATCACGATAACTGCCATTACCATATTCAACCCCTAAACCGGCAAACTTTTCAGCAATTTGATTAGCATCCATTTCAGACGTGCCTTCAAAAATCAAACCATTAGTGAGTTTAGCCAGACCAGCCAGAACAATACCATCTTCAGATTTAAAACTGCCGTCTCTGGCAGCCCCAGCATCAAAAATCAATCTTAAATCTATCATCGGCAGACTATCAGCCTGCTGAAAAAGTACTTTCATGCCATTGCTTGTATGCCACTGGGTAATTTTACCAACTTTAATCGTTTCCTGTGCATTAACGTTATTAAATAGCAATAAGGAAAGCAACACTGCAGGTAGTATCATATTATTTTTCCTCCTGAATTATCTGTTGCTTGTTAGTTTGCAAAGAGACTATTGGTTTCAAAGAAGCAACGGTTAAAGTGGCTGGAATAAAATATTTTTTTGCTACCTGCCGAATCTGTTCTGCTGTCACTTGCTTAATATTATCAACATACTTTTTTTCTTCCCGCCAACCAATACCCACTGTTTCTGCAGCACCAATTTTCATCGCCTGATAAAACATGGAATCCTGCTCATACACAGCCGATGAAATCACCTGGGCTTTCACTCGTAATAATTCATCATCAGCAATTAAAGTGGTTTTTATATTCTCTAATTCTTTCAGCAGGGCTTGTTCTAATTGTACCGTACTCACTCCTTTAGACGGTACACCATTAAGTAGAAAAAGGGTCTGCATTCTGGAATCCAGTGAATAACCCGCACCTGCAGAGGTTGCTATCTTACTGCCTCTGATTAAATTTTTACTCAATCGAGCACTATCACCTCCATCCAGAATACCAGCCAGCACATCCAGTGCATAAGGCTCCCATGTTTCCTGTGCAGTATTCATTACCGGGACTTTATAGCCCATAATCAAATAGGGCAACTTAGCTTCTAATTCCATTTCTATACGTTTAGTCCCTTTTTGTTCCCGTTCAACTCTGGGTTTGGCTGGTGCAATATCAAAGGGTTCTAATGATGCAAAATAGTGATCTGCCAGTTGGAAAACCTCATTGGCTTTAACATCACCAACCACCACAATAGTGGCATTGTTAGGGGCATAATAACGTTGATACCATTGATTTAAATCATCAACAGTCATATTTTTGAGATCATCCATCCAGCCTATAGTAGGATTGTGATATCCGCTATTATCAAAAGCAGTGGCATGAAACTGTTCATAGGTTAAAGATTGGGGCTTATCATCGGTACGCCAGCGACGCTCTTCCATCACCACCATAATTTCTTTGTTAAATTCATCTTCAGGTAACAGCAAACCTCTCATACGATCAGCTTCCAGTTCAAAACTCACTTTAAGGCGACTCTTTTCCAGTTTTTGATAGTAGGCGGTGTAATCTGCCGAGGTAAAAGCATTATCTTCACCCCCGTTACGGGCAATAATTTTATTAAATTCACCAGTAGGATATGTTTTAGTACCCTTAAACATCATATGTTCCAGAACATGAGACACACCGGTTGTACCGCCGCTTTCGTAACTTGAACCCACTTTATACCAAACCTGAGAAATCACCACAGGTGCACGGTGGTCAGGTTTAACAATTATTTTCAGGCCATTGGACAATACCTTTTCACTAATTTCACTGCTTTGCTGATTGGCCATTAAAGGATTCAACAAACATAGAAAAAACAGGCCGCTAATGATTAGATACGCCGTTAAAAGTGGTTTTTTCATATGATTCAATCTATTTTTATTGACTGCACTTCTTGTCATTGCAATATTCTCATGTAATTCATTATTTTTTTGTAGGTTTCTGTTGTAAAATTTAGCATAATAGTTAGCAACTATGGCTAACAAAAATGTTTAGCGCGATAATAGCCTATTTTAATCTAATGTTCACTAATTTTAATGTAACAACTATCACATCATGCCCAGTTTTATAAAACGTAATAAAAACACAGATAAAAGACCAGACGATTCAACACAGCAGCCTGAATCTGAAATACCAGCAGCCATAAGGTTAGTATGATTTTATTTGATCAGGTCAGTAAGCGCTACGAAGGTGCAAATGAAGCTCTGAGCCAGGTGAATTTTCACCTGAATCCGGGTGAAATGGCCTTTTTAACCGGACATTCCGGTGCGGGCAAAAGCACCTTACTAAAACTGGTTGCACTCATTGAACGAGCATCAACAGGCAATGTGATTGTCGGCGGTAAAAACCTCAATAAAATCAATCGCCATACACTGCCCTATATGCGCCGCAATATGGGTATTATTTTTCAGGATTATCAACTGCTTTATGACCGCACCGTCTATGATAATGTTGCCTTACCACTCATTATCAGCGGCTTTTCTGCACGAGAAGTAAAAAACCGGGTACATGCAGCACTGGATAAAGTCGGCTTGTTACGCTTTGAAAAAAAATACCCTCTGACACTCTCCGGCGGGGAACAGCAGAGAGTCAGTATTGCCAGAGCAGTCGTCAATAAGCCTGCACTTTTATTAGCTGATGAGCCAACCGGCAATCTGGATCCTGACTTATCTTATGAAATTATGAAATTATTTTTAGCCTTTAATCAGGTTGGTGTCACCGTTCTTATTGCAACTCATGATATTCCTCTAATCAATAAGCTGGACAAACGTATTATTCATCTTGAACAAGGCAGAATAAGTCACACGGCAAGAGCACAGACAGCATGACTAATCAGGTTCAGCTCAGACAATTAAAACCCGATTTATTCTCACAATTTAAAGAATTTTTTATCCGTCATTTTCAGGTCTTTTTTTATTCTTTAGGCTTGTTGAGTCACACTCCTTTTGCAACCCTGATGACAGCCGCCGCCCTGGGAATTGCTTTAGCTCTACCAGCTGGTTTATATGTTGTGCTTGAGCAGGCGGAGCAGCTGTCCAGTGACTTTGATACAATTAGTCAAATTTCTTTATTTATGAAAAAAGATCTGAATGAACAACAGGTCAAAACACTAAAAAAGAAATTAGAGATGCTTCCAGCTATCGCTCAGGTCAAACATGTTAACCGGGAAGCAGCACTGCAGGAATTTAAAAGCAATTCAGGCTTTGGTGATGCTTTAAAGGCATTGAAAAAAAACCCTCTGCCTCACTTATTGATCATTTATCCCAGTTTAACACACCACTCAGCTGAGCAAATTGATGTGCTGGTCAGTCAATTAAAAAAAATTAAACAGGTGGATCTGGTTCAGATAGATATACAATGGTTAAAACGACTTTATGCCATCATTCACATCGCTCAAAGAGGTGTACTCATTATTGCCAGCTTACTGGCTCTGGCAGTATTACTGATTGTTGCTAATACCATCCGACTGGCTATTGAAAACCGTCGTAATGAAATTGTTGTGATGAAATTAATTGGTGGAACGGATAGTTTTATTCGCCGCCCTTTTCTCTATACTGGATTCTGGTATGGTCTGTTTGGCAGTTTTATTGCCATTATGTTAGTCAATAGCTCATTGATTATTATTAATGATCCATTGAATAATCTCTCATCTCTTTATGGAGACAGCTTGTTTTCTCTGGGATTGATGGATATTTCCAGCAGTCTGATACTACTTGCCAGTGGTTGTTTTCTAGGGCTTTTAGGTGCTAGAATGGCGGTAGGAAAACATCTAAAAGATATTGAGCCTAAGTGAATTTTGACGTTCGGTAATGATGTAGCAATACATACCTCACTCCAAACCATTCCGATCTCATTCCTCTCTTTGGGCGTGAAGAGCAATGAAAAATTTAAGTAGAATTATTCTTTCCAGCTATTTAATTCTGACTGCTGATATATTATCGGCAGCAGATACGATTGTTTCAAACTCCCCCACAAAAACTGAACCTTTTATTTTCACACGTTTTGATAACGAGCAAATGAAGCCACTACCTGACAAGCTTGTTTTTGACAGTAAAAAAGTCGCTCTGGGTCAACGCTTATTTAATGAAAAAAAATTATCGCACGATAATACTATTTCCTGTGCCTCCTGCCACGACTTTAATAGAGGCGGCACAGACAGACTGGCAACCTCAGTTGGTATTAATGGAGCTAAAGGAGAATTTAATTCCCCCACTGTTTTTAATAGTGGCTTTAACTTTGTACAGTTCTGGGACGGGCGTGCCGCTTCGCTGGAAGAACAAGCTGCCGGGCCCGTTCATAACCCTGTTGAGATGGGTTCAAACTGGGATGAGGTGGTAACCAAATTACGTAATACAGAGTATGTAGATCTATTCAGTAAACTCTACGAGGATGACATCACGCCTGAAAACATTGTCGATGCAATTGCAATTTTCGAGCGTACATTAATTACCCCTTCTCGTTTTGATCAATATCTACGTGGTGAAGAAACATTATCTGAGCAGGAAAAGGGAGGGTTTCAACGCTTTAAAGAGTATGGATGCTCCAGTTGCCACCAGGGAATTAATATTGGTGGGAACATGTTTCAAAAACTTGGTGGCGTAAAAAATTATTTTGCTAATCAAAAGTCTTCCATAGCTGATCTCGGACGTTTTAATGTCACTGGCAGAGAAGAAGATCGTCATGTATTTAAAGTCCCAGGTTTACGCAATGTGGCTGTAACCCCGCCTTATTTTCACAATGGTTCAATTAAGACTCTTGAAGAGGCTGTCAAAATAATGGGCGAAGCCCAATTAGGGCGTGAATTATCCGTTCAGGATATTAAGCTCATTACATCATTTTTGCAAAGTCTGACCGGACAGTGGCAGGGACAAACCTTGCAATGAAAGATAAACTAACGAATAATCATTCCAATCTGACTTCGACCGGAGGTTTGGTAACCTTCATTCTCATTATTGTCAGTTGCTTGTTATTACTGACCTGGTTGTTCCTGAAAACAGCATTTGTCACATCAGATGAACATATCAACTATTTACACCTATTGGATAAACATCAGGAAACTGAGGCTAAACTGGATGCTGAATTACTGGCATCAAAAATAGATTTAACAGAAAACTATGATGCACTGAATTTTTTTATCAGGGAAATAGATTCAATCAGCCAAAAAATTCTGCAAACACCTGAGTATTTATTAAACGAAGAACAAATTCAACTGATTAAACTGGCAAAGCAGCTGCAGTTGACAGTACAGAATAAAGTAGACGGTATCGATCTTTTTAAGCGTAATAATGCACTTCTGCATAATTCACTGGCCTATTTTCAACAATTATCAGACAGCTATTCTCTTTCTATAGAAACGGGTTCTATAACAAGCAATTCTACAGCAAACAATGAAATGATCAGGCTGCTGTCACCTTACATTAGAAATATTATGTTTTTTGTTCAGTCTCCTGATCAGACATTGTACAGAACCATTCAGACAGCCGAAGAAACGATAGAACTTGAGATCGCTGCAGAAGGCCTGACAAGCATAGAAAACCTTTTGCTGCATGGACGCATTATTAAGAAATTTGTCCCCATACTGGACAAACAAATACGCCAGATTCTGGCATATCCCACCGCTCTTCTTCATCAACAATATAAACAACTTTATTTAAATGACTATCATGCTGCTCAGAATCGTGCTGATAAATATCGTATAGCACTCTATGCCGTTGGAATATTACTCACATTTTATCTGGCCATCACTTTTATTCATCTTATTCGTACACAGCAATCATTACAGACAGCGCATCAGGAAGTGAGTCAGCGCTACCAGGCACAATTACGGATAGAAAGACTCCTACGCTTTCATGATGCCGCTTTTAATAGTGCACATGAGGGTATCACCATTACGGATGCTGACGGCACGATATTAGATGTTAACCCGTCATTTTCACGTATTACCGGTTATAGCCGGGAAGAAGCAATTGGTCATAATCCCAGAGTATTAAAATCAGGGCGCCATGATGCGGAATTTTATCATGCCATGTGGAAAAATATTTATAATAAAGGCAACTGGCGTGGTGAAATCTGGAACCGCAATAAATACGGCGATATATACCCGGAATTACTCTCGATTACTGCCATTAAAGATCTGCAGGGAAAAGTAACCAATTACGTGGCAGTATTTACTGATATCAGTCAGCTCAAAGACCAGGAAAAACAACTGCAGAAAATGGCTTTCTATGATGCACTGACCGGCTTGCCTAACCGGGTTTTATTAACTGAACGTATGCATCAGCTCATGTTACAGACACAGCGCAACAAAAATTTACTGGCTGTCTGCTTTCTGGATCTGGATGGGTTTAAAGCCGTTAATGATCTTTTGGGGCATAAAGCCGGAGATTCTTTACTCATAGAAATGGCTGATCGCCTTAAACAATCACTTCGTGGAGAAGATACCATTGCCCGTATCGGTGGTGATGAGTTTGTAATACTCCTGACCGGCTCACCGGAAATCAGCCTTTATGAGCAGACTATTCAGCGTCTGCTCATAACAATCTCACATCCTGTTCAAATTGACAGTGAAAGCATTAGTGTTTCCGGGAGTATTGGCATTGCTTTTTATCCAATAGATCAAAATGATGCTGATACTCTATTACGTCATGCCGATCAGGCAATGTATCAGGCTAAACAGATAGGAAAAAATTGTTATCACCTGTTTGATCCAAAAACAGATACTCAGGTACGTCAAAAAAATGAAACAATTTCCCGCATTGAAAAGGCACTGATTCATAATGAATTTTTATTATATTATCAGCCCAAAGTCAATATCAGGAAAGGTCAAATTTATGGTATGGAAGCTTTGATCCGCTGGCAGGATCCCGATAGAGGAATGATACCTCCTAACGAGTTTTTACCCCTTGTCGAAAACGATGACTTAATTATTCGCATCGGTGACTGGGTGATTGAAACGGCCTTAAAACAGATACAACAATGGCAATCAGAGGGAATTGAAGTTTCAGTCAGTATTAATGTTGCCAGTCGTCAATTTCAGGAAACAGAATTTTTTAACAAGTTAAAGCAGGCCTTATCAAAATACTCTGGAATCAAACCCGGTCAACTTGAAATTGAGATTCTGGAAACAGCAGCTTTAGATGATATCATTCATGTTTCCAGGATCATGGAGCAGTGTCAGGAAATTGGAATCTCTTTTGCTCTGGATGACTTTGGTACAGGTTATTCGTCACTCACTTACCTTAAACGTTTACCAGCCGAAACCTTAAAAATAGATCAAAGCTTTATCAAAGATATGCTGCAGGATCCCGGTGAACTGGCCATCGTTCATGGTGTACTGGGTCTGGCCACAGCATTTCAAAGAAATGTCGTAGCAGAGGGAGTAGAAAGTGTTGAACATGGCATAACATTAATACAATTGGGCTGTGATATTTTGCAAGGTTACGCAATAGCCAAACCAATGCCTGCAGCAGAGGTATTAAACTGGATTTCATTATGGAAGCCTGCTGCAATGATGCAGGAAATTAACCACCTGCATTGGAATGATATGGACTATTCAGTTTTATCAGCCATGGTTGAACACCGTTTCTGGATTCACTCATTGGTATATGCGGTTGAATCAGCCTTAACTTTGCCTCATCAAAATATACAGGATTTTTGTCAATGTCGATTTGGTAAATGGTATTATGGTTTGGGAAAACAACTTTATGGTCATCATAGCATCTTTCAACAAATTGAACTGCCGCATCAACGTGTGCACGCAATTTGCGGACAAATTGAAGACGACTATAACTCAGGAAATCAGCCACATTCAAAGGAACTTTTACCTGAGTTACTGCAACAGCATCTTGAAGTTGTACAGCTGATCAACAAACTATTAATTATTATTGCATCAAAAGATTAAAACTGATTTATTGTTTTTTTTCTTGTTTTTCTTGTTTTTCTTTATTTTTAGAATATAAATACACTATCAGATTTTTTGATAAAAACATGACCGCCATAAAACACAGGCCAATAATAAACCCCAGCCAGGGTTTTTCCTGCAGGATCGTGATAAACCAAAGTGAATTCCCCATACCCATATTCCTTATTTTACACCAGACTAGATGAGATATTATCCTAAATAACTTTTCCTTTCAGTAATATAACTCACATAACAATTAATGTGATACAGATAAACTGAGATTAATTCTCAATATCTCCGACCCCTGTTAGATAAGGAAACAGAAATGGACAAGGGCACCAAAATCTATACCATTGTTTTAAGTATATTCTGTCTTAGTATTGTCATTATTTTTCTCTATGAAAGCCCTAAAGTTCAAGATCTGAATAATCAGCTTAAAAACGTAAAAGAAGTTAATAATTTTCCATACTCTTTCAAAGTGTTGCAGATTAATAATGGCATTGCCATAATGAACAGCCCTGTTTCTGTGGATTTACCTTGTGGAAAAGTCATTGCTATTATTTTTCCACAGCTGAAGGGAAAATCATTACTTTCACCAGATTACCAGACAGCACAGCAGCAAATGGCCAAAGTTCAAATGCTGGCAAGTCAATTAGTCAAGTCAGATCCTGATATTCATAAAATCGTTTGGCAGTTAGATAAAAGCTGGTTGATTCAACATGGTGTCTCTTTAAATAACTTATAAACACCAGTGGTATAAATTGTCAACCATTTGGCGTAAAATGACATGACATTATTATTATTTTACTATAATATCATGTAAAATAAGTAATGATAATTGAAATTAAATATTACCTGACAACTTTACTTGGTTATTTTTTTTTGCTATAATTAACTTGCCTTAAATGTTTAGATTTTATTCGTTCATGGCGCTTTATAAAATATTGTGTTATGATTATGGGTTACAATGTTTGTAATAAGGAAAAATATATGAGTACAAAATCTTTAGCAATTCCATTGGCGGTCCCTACTGGTAGTCTGGATAGTTATATCAGCGCAGTGAATTCGATCCCTATGCTCACCGCTGAAGAAGAATCCACTCTTGGAGAACAACTCCATGATGGAACAGATTTAAATGCGGCTCAGCGTTTAATTATGTCACACCTACGTTTTGTGGTTCATATTGCCAGAGGCTACCGCGGTTATGGATTACCACAGGGTGATTTGATTCAGGAAGGTAATATTGGCTTGATGAAAGCAGTCAAACGCTTTGATCCTGAAAAGAAAGTTCGCCTGGTTTCTTTTGCTGTGCATTGGATTAAAGCCGAAATACATGAATATATTTTACGCAATTGGCGTATCGTTAAAATTGCAACCACCAAGGCACAACGTAAATTATTTTTCAATTTACGCCGTAAGAAAAAACGCCTGGGCTGGTTTTCAGATGCAGAAGTCAATACTGTTGCCGAAGAACTCGGTGTAACTAAAAAAGATGTCTTGCAAATGGAAGCTCGCTTAACCTATCAGGATAATGCCTTCGATGGTTACAATGAAGAAGACAATGAGAATACCCCTGTCATCCCGGCTAATTATCTGGAATCAGCAGAGCCTTCTCCGGAAGATTCATTCTTCACTTCTACAACCAAACAAACTGAGTCAAAGTTATTACACACTGCATTGGCAACACTTGATGATCGCAGTCGTGATATTGTCTCGCAGCGCTGGTTAAGTGATGATAAGTTAACACTTCAGGATTTGGCCGGAAAATATGATATTTCTGCGGAACGTGTTAGACAGCTGGAAAACAATGCCATGAAAAAACTGAAAGCCACCATGACGGCTTAATTTAGTTGTTATCTCAATCTTAAGATAAGAGTGCCCACAGCCAAAAAAATTGGCACGAATGATTTTGAGTAACATAAAAATGACTTAAAATCATTCGTGAGAATTTTTTGTTATTCAAGAGGTTCTAGAAAATAAATTTTTAAGAACTTCTAAAAAAAGGGAGCTTTAAGCTCCTTTTTTTATGGTCTATTTTAATTACTTATTTTTACCGGTGGCACAGCAGGAGCTTCTGGTGCAGCAACTGGCGCTGTATCTGCTGGAATTACTGCTTCTGCAGCACTTGGAAAATCCGGTGCTGCTGGTGCAGGCTGCATAGGAGGAGCCATATAAGGATTAGCACCACCATAATAAGGATTACCGCCACCATAATAAGGATTATAATTACCACGGTATTGATTATTATAGTAGTTATTACCGGAATTCCACGGGCCGCTATTCCATGGACCATCATTCCACGGACCATTATTCCAGGGAGAACTCCAGGAATTATTACCATTCCCCCAATTCCATGGGCTACTATTTCCACCGCGGCGATTGCTACCCATATTCCATGGGCTGCTACTATTCCCCCAGCTGCTATTCCATGGTGAAAAACTATTATTTCTACCATTGTTGTTATCACTGCCAAAATTCCAAGCAGATGCTGATACTGATACCATTAATAACGTTGAACCTATAATCAGTTTACTGATTTTTTTCATAAATAAATCCTCCTAAGTCAGTCTATTATCCTAAGCTGGATAAGTCTCTTATATGCAATATTTTCATTAAGAAACTAAACAAGTTACCTAATACTAGTCGCTATTACTTTATTTGTCTTGTTTTTCTTGTGTATTTTTCATATTTTTTTCTTCTGCCGAATTTTCACTTATTGCTGACGGCTCGGGGATAGTTGTATTAGGACTCAAATCTTCATCCATTAAGATGCGCTGTGCATCTCCTTCAAAATCATCAAACTGTCCTGATTTTATCGCCCAGAATAAAATAATGACCAGAACAATACCAATAAGAATCATACTGGGAATTAAACCATATATTACATCCATTACATTACCTATTTAATCTCATTTTTAAAAGTCCAGCGCAATCGAGCTGCATTGGCAATCACCAATAAAGAACTCAGTGGCATGGATATAGCAGCCACCAGAGGTGTTATCATAGCAGCCATAGCCAAGGGTACCATAATCGTATTATACAGGATTGAAATGGTTATATTTTGTTTTATTGTTGCCAATGTAGCCTGTGATAGACGCGCTGCCAGTGGAATTTTTTCCAATTCACCATTGACTAAAATCACATCAGCACTATCTATAGAAACATCTGTACCTGAGCCCATGGCTATGCCCACATCTGCTCTAACCAATGCTGGAGCATCATTAATCCCATCACCTACCATGGCAATTAAATCACCTGCAGCTTGTTTTTGCTGAATAATTTTATCTTTTTCCTCAGGCAATACTTCTGCAATAACTTCTTCTATGGCTAATTGAGCAGCCATATAATCTGCCACTTCCTGCTTATCTCCACTGAGTAAACATAAATGAAAGTTTTGCTCGTGCATCTGTTTAACAATATATTTTGCATTATCACGTAATTTATCTTCTATTACAAAAGCTAATATGCCTTCACCTTCCAGGTAAGCATAAATAACACTGCTGCCTGTATGATGATAGTTCAACATGGTTCTTGTTATTGCTTCATTAAGAACAGAGGAAATATACACTAATTGGTTTATCCATGATAATGAACCGATAGCAAGCTGATGCTCCTTATTATTAAGCATCACCACAGCACTGAGTCCTGAGCCTGAAACTATTTTTATTTTTTTACATTCATATTGATTTTGATTATTTAAACCCTCTTGTAAACCCAAATTTACGATGGCCTTGCCTATCATATGTTCAGAATGACCTTCCAAAGACCAGGCCAGCTTAAACAACTGCCGTTGTTTTTCATCCAGTTTTTCTAAAAAATTATCCTCAGGCATAATCTTCTGAAGTATAGCTTCCTGCTGATCTTTTTTATCAGCAATTTCTTTATCAATATGAAAGGGCACATAGAATAAGGTACTCACTAGCATTTTACCCTGAGTTAAAGTGCCAGTTTTATCAAACACAAAATGACGCACTGAGGATAATATTTCTAATACCGCACCATGTTTAACCAATACACCCATTCTGGCACCCACGCCGGTGGCCACCGCAATTGCCATGGGCGTTGCCAGACCAAAAGCGCAGGGACAGGTAATAATCAGCACTGAGGTGGCGGCCATCAGAGCCATTTCAAAATCTGTTCTCATCCAGAAAAGAAAAGTGATAGTGGCTAAAATTAATGTAATTGAAACAAACCAGGGGATAATTTTATCTGCTGTACATTGTATAGGAGCCTTGGTTGATTGTGCTTCATCTACCAGGTTAATAATTTTACCAAGAGCTGTATGTTGCAAAGTTTCAGTGACTCTAATAATCATTACTCCTTCTTTATTAGTTGTTCCTGCTGATACTTTGTCTCCTTTATATTTTGCCACAGGTACAAACTCTCCCGTCAGCATAGACTCATCTACAACACTTTCACCCTCGATAATGATACCATCTGCAGGCATCCTTTCACCTGGTTTGACAAACACTAAATCTTCTTTTTTAAGTGCCTTAATAGGTACTATTTTATGTTCATCATCAATAATCCTGGTTGCCACCTTGGGCTGTAAGTCCAATAATCGTTGTGATGACTGAACTGCAAGTCGTTTTGACATAGCTTCAAGATAGCGCCCAGTCAGGATAACAAAAAGAAAATTAACCACTGTATCAAAATAGACATGAGCCTGCTCAGAACCACTAATTACTGCATAGCAGGAATACAAATAGGTAATACCTGCACCAATGGCAATAGGCAAATCCATGGTGAGATGCCGGTTTATTAAACCTGTGAAAGCACCACGAAAAAAAGGATACCCTGAATAGACTAACGTCGGTGTCGCCAGACCCAAGCTGATCCAATAAAATAATTTTTTATATTCACCTTCATCTGCACCAGCATAAAGTGCAATAGAAATCCACATTAAGTTCATTGCCGCAAAGCCGGCAAAACTCAGACGGAACAATAATTCTCTATTTTGTTTTTTTATCTGACCTTCGGCCGCTTCTGGATCAAATGGCACTGCAGCATAGCCGATTTGCCCCATAATTTGTAGAATACTAGACAGTTTTATTTGACTATTGTCCCACTTCACACGTAGTTTCTTAACACTCAGATTGACATTGGCTTCAATTACACCGTGGGTATTCGCCAATTGCCTTTCAATTAACCAAACACATGCTGCACAATGAATACCTTCTACCAATAGGTGAATTTCACGTTTATTTTGTGTAATATCAACAAACTCAGCCTGTACCTCATCAATATCATAGACTTCTAACTGAGAATCAATTTCCGGTGGGGGCTGTAAAGTTTCACCTTCTGTAGTGCGCTGATAAAAGCCCTCCATACCTGAACTATAAATTGTTTCACATACAGCCTTACAACCATAACAACAAAAGTAGAGTTCTTTATCATTAATTGTAGATGAGATTATTTCATCATCCGGTAGAGGGAGGTGACAGTGATCACAGTGTTCGGGGGGATGATTAGCCAACTTCAATCTTTAACAAAAATACTTTTGGCATAATTAACTTCTATTCCATCAATAATTGCACTGGCCAGTAAATCCCATTTTCCCTTGTTTGAAAAGGTTATTGGAGCCTGATAGGTTTTTCCATCTTTGAGTATTGTCATAGGGACAGAGAAGTCTTCTTTTGCATTAGATGGTCGATAGGCAAATAATGTTAATTTTTCAACAACGGCAGGCCTACCTTGTTTATCACTGAGATTAAATTCAATAATAGTTTCCTGATTTAAATTAATTTCTTTAATTTTAAATTCAGGTCTCCATCTAGCACTATTTTCTAATTTCTTATGAATATTTTCTTCATAATCCTGACCTCTTTCATAAAAATCTTCAACAACCAAGCCTGAGAAACCACTATTAGCCTGTATCACCATATAAATAGTACCTGACATAGCCATCAATACCAGGAATAACCAGATAAGCAATAAAGGACTTTTATACCAATGTTGTAGTTTTTCTTCAGCTTTCATTCTCTTAATCTTTATTATTAGTATTTAATCTTTTGATCTTTCTTTAGACTTTAGACTTTAGACTTTAGACTTTAGACTTCTCTTCTACCTATTCGGCCCGATAAACATACTCACTCTATCACTTTTATACTCAGTACCCTGCTCATCCTTAGCCTTAATAGTAAAGGTGATATCCTGTGATTTTTCTGTCAGATTTTTTCTCGGCACTTTAACAAAAACAGTCACTGCTGTCACAGTACCATGGGCGGCGACAATTTCTTTTTCCGCACCAAGCATAATTAAGCCTTTATAAGCTTCATCATTAACGGATATTTTTACCTTCATATCCTTATGCTGTTTATTGAGCACTTTCAATGTATATCTATTTTGTATCGTACCATCACTTTGCACCACAAACAGAGGCTGTCGAGCATGCAGCACCTTAAGTTCCAGTGACTCCATTCCGCTGAGTCCGACCACAACGCCAATAATTGAAGCTAATAATATCGCTGTATAAACCCAGACTCTTGGGCGCTTTAATATCGGCAGCTCTTTCTTGCCCATAATGCCATCCCATGAAGCATATTTAATCAGGCCTTTAGGTTTATTAATTTTTTCCATGACCGCGTCACAGGCATCAATACACAGGCCGCACATAATACAACCTTCCTGCTGTCCACCACGAATATCAACACCCGTCGGGCAAACGGCAACACATTGGTTGCAGTCAACACAATCACCCTGATCATCTGAAGCTGGCTTACCTTTAACCAGACGCCCACGTTTTTCACCTCTTGATACATCATAACTGGGCACAATAGAAGTATCATCCACCATCACCGCCTGAATTCGGGCATAGGGGCATAACCAGAAACAAGTTTGTTCACGTAAAATTCCAGCCAGAAAGAACGTGCCGGGAATAAACAATGCGAGGGTAGTATAGGCTGTTGATGATGCATTCATTGTGAACAAATCAACCCACAAGTCATAAGCATCGGTAAACCAGGCAATAAAACTAACACCAGTTAAAAGTGAAATAAGAATCCAGAGGCTATATTTTTTTGCTCTAACCATGGTTTTTGCCATATTCCATGGAGATTTTTCTAATTTTCTCCGTTTAGCCGGTGTTCCTTCCAGCTTATCTTCTATCCAGGTAAAAGCATCCGTCCATACGGTTTGAAAACAGAAATAGCCACACCAGACACGACCTGCCAGAGCTGTGACAACGGCTAATAAAATAGCAAAGAACAAAAGAACAAAGGAAAGCATCCACAGATCCTGTGGCAACAAGGTAATATTGAAAATATGAAATTGTCGATTAGGGATATCAAATAAAACAGCCTGACGATCACCCAGTCTCAAATAAGGGCCAATAAAGAAAACAATCCAGGTCAGATTAGCCAGCCACTTTAAATTACGAAACCTGCCGCCCATACGCTTGGCATGAATTTTAACATCACCTACATTAATTGTATGCTCATGAGCCTCATCATAAAGATCTTGCAGTGCTTCGTATTGATTTTTTTGTTCGGCCATAGTGACTTCTTCCCGCTTCGTTTTATTCTAATCCCAACACTACATATTATATGCTATATCAGCAATTGTTAAGTAACTTATGTTACATAATTTTTAATAGACCACAAATAAAAAAAGAGAGTTAAAACTCTCTCTTTTCATTACATCAAATAGTAATTTTAATCTTCGCTGTGATCGGTATTAATTTTTTTTATACCCATAGCAATAAGATAACCAAAAATTACAATACAAATACCAACTGAAACGATTGATCCCCAAAATACTGCATCATTCATTTTGAGTACTCCTTAATATTATAATAAAAACCACATATCACCCCATTAAATTAACACCTACATCATTATTTTAACGGGGCATATAAGATTTATTTTCCACCACCAAACTTATAAACATAAACAGCCATCTTCTTAATATCAGCTTCAGACAGTTTATCTTTAAAGGAAGGCATTTCAGCCATCCTGGTTTGTGCATCACCAGGATGATTCACACCATGGGTAATGGTACGCTTGGCGCTGGCTAACTTATCTGCTTCATCAAAACGCCAGATACCATCAGTCAGATTAGCAGAGCCCAGAGCAGCCATACCTTTTGCATCCATACCATGACAGGCGAAACAAGCTTTGGATTGGAATAAGGCCTTACCTTTCTCATCACTCTTACCTTCACTCAAACCAACCACATAGTTTGCCAGTGTATCGATTTCATCTGCTGATAAAGTCGCAGCATGAGCTGTCATCATACCTTTCTTACCGCTGGTAATTGTTGCCTGAATCTGCTCAATAGTGCCTCCATATAACCAGTCATCATCAGCCAGTACAGGATAACCAACGTTACCCGCACCACCAGTACCATGACAGGCTGCACAGTTATCACCAAAAAGTACCTTGCCTGAATGTTCTACATAAGTAGATAAATCAGCATCAGCAAGAATATCCTTGGCCGACATGGCTGCAATCTTGTCTTCATAAGGCTTACGAACCGCTTCAACCTCAGCCCAGTCAGCCTCAAACTCTTTAATTGCTGTCCAACCAGTCATACCCTTAGTGATACCACCAGTGATTACGCCGCCTTCAACTACTTCAGCTTTGTTATAACTATCAAACATTGGAATAGCTGGGTAAATAACAGTATAACCAATAACAAATGCAACACTGGCATACCAGGCCATCATCCACCAGTTTGGTGGCGGGTTAGCCAATTCTCTCAGATTATCGTCCCAAATATGTCCAGTATTACCTTCATCTGGAAAAGGATTATTTTCCGACATTATTTTTTCTCCGTATTTGTGGGTTCATCATCCAGCAGCATATATTTATGTGCTTCTAATTCATCTTTATTTTTTGGACGAAAAACGTAGAAGTAAGCAATAACCATAAGGACAAAAGTAACCACCGTAATGATTAAACCTGCCCAGTCGTGTGAAGTCATTGCACTCCAGTCAGTATAGAAATACCCTGTTGAATCACTCATCGTAGTCGATGAATCATTACTCACGGTAAGTCACTCCTTCCTGGAATTTAACCATTGTTCCTAATACCTGCAGATATGCCACCATCGCATCCATTTCAGTTTTACCTGTAATTTCAGAAGCAGTTTCAATATCAGCATCAGTATAGGGAACACCCACGATTCTTAAACCACGCATATGTGCTTTAATCTCTTCACCATCAACCGTATTTTCCATAAACCATGGGTAATTCGGCATAACAGACTCAGGTACCACTGAACGTGGCGCGATTAAATGGGCAATATGCCACTCATCTGAATATTTTCCACCTAAACGGGCAATATCAGGTCCAGTACGTTTAGAACCCCACTGGAATGGGTGATCATACATTGACTCGGAAGCCAGTGAATAGTGACCATAACGCTCTTTCTCATCACGGAAAGGACGAATCATTTGTGAATGACACAAATAACAGCCTTCACGCTGATAGATATCACGACCGGCTAGTTCAAGCGGCTTAAGAGGACGAACCCCGTCACCTTCTTTCCAGTCAGCCAGAGCCTTGTCACCTCTATCCCAGACAACACCTGGAATGTTTTTAGCAGGCATTGCACTATCGAGATAGAACAAAGGCACAATTTCAACGAGTCCTGCAACAGAAACCGTTAAGAAGGTAAGGAATGCAAATAACCAGACATTACGTTCCGCTCTGTCCTGCAAACCTGTTGGTTGTGTATTTTCCGACATAATGAACTCCTCCTTAAGCCGTTACAGCAGCAGATTGTGCCGCCTTAATTGAGCCCTGACTTTTTGCTTTCAGAACTGTCATAATGATGTTAAACAGCATAAGTATCGCACCAAACAGGAAGATACCACCACCGATTGCACGCATTGCGTAATACGGATGCATGGCTTCCACACTTTCTGCGAAGGTATAAGCCAATGTTCCATAGTCATCATAGGCACGCCACATCAGACCCTGCATGATTCCAGATACCCACATAGCCACTACATAGATGACTGTACCAATGGTTGCAGTCCAGAAGTGTGCATTGATTAATGCCTGAGAATACATCGGTGTGTGGAAGATTTTTGGCATCATGTGATACAGTGCGCCAATGCCAACCATAGCAACCCAGCCTAGAGCACCAGAGTGTACATGACCAATTGTCCAGTCAGTATAATGAGACAGAGCATTCACTGTCTTGATTGACATAATTGGACCTTCAAAAGTAGACATTGCATAGAATGCTAAAGACATAATCAAGAAACGTAATACATAGTCATTACGTAATTTATCCCAGGCACCGGATAGAGTCATCATACCGTTAACTGCACCACCCCATGAAGGAATGATCATGGCGATTGATACTGCTGCACCCAAGGAACCTGTCCAGTCTGGAAGTGCTGTATATTGCAGGTGATGAGCACCTAACCATACATAACCAAACATCAAAGCCCAGAAGTGAATCACTGATAAACGATAAGAGAAAACAGGACGATTAGCCTGCTTGGGAACGAAGTAGTACATAATACCCAGGAAACCAGCTGTCAGATAGAAACCCACTGCATTATGTCCCCACCACCATTGAATCATGGCATCCTGAACACCTGAGTAAGCAGAATAAGACTTGAATAAACCCACAGGGATAGCAGCACTGTTAACGACATGAAGAATGGTGATCATAATCATCATACCCATGAAGAACCAGTTAGACACATATATATGTGAAGTCTTACGGGTTGCAATCGTCATCAGGAAGTTAAACATAAAGGATAACCAAACTACGGCAATGCCCAGATCAATTGGCCATTCCAGTTCAGCATACTCTTTAGACTGAGTAATACCCAGTGGAAGTGTGATAACCGCAGAGACAATAATAAGGTTCCAGCCAATAAAGGTGAACCATGCCATTTTGTCACTCCAGAGTCTTACAGCACAGGTACGCTGTACAGTATAGAAGGCTGTTGCCATCAGAATACAGCCACCATAAGCAAAAATCACTGCATTGGTGTGTAAGGGTCTTAAGCGCCCGAATGATAAATAAGGCGAATCAAAGTTGAGTACCGGCCAAGCCAATTCTGAGGCAATATATACCCCAACCAACGCACCTACAACTAAGTAGACGGCAGTCATTACGGCAAACCAGCGAACAACGTCGAAGTTATACTTCTGCTCCGCTGCAGCTTCTTCCATAGTTTTCTCCACAATCGTTTATAAATTTAATAAAAAGTTGACAGTTCCACCAGAACAAAAATTCAGGTTCTCATTTGACTAAAAACCTTTGATCTGAATCAAGGGGAGCATGTTGCAGAGTATTTTGCCTTTTTTTGGTGCAAGTATCAACGTTTTCTAATATATTTGATTGATAAAGATCAATAATTTCCTAGGGTTGCGCTAGGTTAATAAAGTTAATCTTTAATTTGAAAAGAGTTTTTTTTTGTCAAAAAAATATTAACTTTTTATGTTATACAGCACGAAGTGTGTGAAATGGCTCACATTTTTAATTTTGTGAAGACTTTTTAAATGTTGACATCACTGATTTTTTCAAGCGCTGAAAATCAGCCAGCGGTATATATTGAAATGCCTCTTTACCACGATGGTTCAACATAATAACCAGACCTTTGTCGGGATAAAGCCAGAATTCCGTATTTTCATCCGCATTTATGACTTTCTGAGCCTGTCCAAAGCGACTTTTAAGCATTTCTGCATCAACACTGCTTTTAGGAATATAAGTCAATGATTTAATCACTTTATCACTCATTACATGAGCTAAATCATCTAAGGGGTATTTAATCGCATGAGATTTGAGTATTTCCGGCTTACCCGAGTGCTTTTTCAAATAATTAATATCCAGATCACTTGAGTCCAGTTCCAAAACAATTCTTGCTCTTAAGCCGGAAAGATTTACCCGCAGGAAATAGGCTTCCAGACTAATACTTTGATCCTCATTCTCAAACCAGGCTAACTCATACTCACTCAAAAGAATCTTATCCGCCTGTCCCAGAGTATCTTTACCAATATTCAGATCAAATACATGCAATGTCTGTGGATCAACCACGGTAATTTGCCAGGGCAGATTACTGACACGCACACGACTCCCACCCTGGGGGGTCGTCATATTACTATAAAACCAATAACCGGAAATAAAAATAATGAGAACAATAAATAAAGTAGCAGGCTTAAACACAAGGACTCCAAATGTAAAATATTAAACTCAATTATAGCAAAAAAACTGTATGAATCCTCAACAATATATGTACTTTTCAAATATCAGAAAAACAACCTTAAGAGTCCTTAACCAAAAAAATTTGGCTGAAATTATTTAAGTAACATTATAAATTACTATAAATGATGGAGGATAAATTTTTGTTACTTAGAAAACAGAAGAGAAAGATCAAGAGATAAAAGTAGGGAGTTTTCAGGCTTTTTTACAGATAGAACGAAGTGGCGGTTTAAAATTCAGTGTCTATGCTTTTGTTATGTACTTTATGGTTTGAAAGCTTTTAATTGTAATTCTTTTACCACTTTAAAATGTTTTACATTGCTTGAAATAAGAGTCATATTGTTTTCTACTGCTGTAGCTGAAATAATTGCATCTCCCGCCCTCATACTTGATGCAAGTGCATATTCTTCAACATAGATGAGTGCTCTATGACCTATATTTTCAGTAAACGGTAAAATTGCAAAGCTAAAATCAGTTATAAAATCTTTTACATATTTATGGTGGAGCTTATTTTTTGCTCCTTGAAGTAACTCCATGTAACTTTGGATTGACAAAAACTTATCTTCATCTTCTTCAATAAGTTTAGCGGCTTTGGAATTCCCTCGCTGAACCCAAATTAAAATATCTGTATCATAAAGCATGTCGAGGGCTTCTTAAATTCTCAAGCTCTTCCAATACGGAATTTTCAGGCTCTTTATACATTGCAAAAAATGGGTGATCTTTTACTTTTGAAGTCATTGTTCTTTTAACAGGCTCAATAATACCTTTAATTTTTCCATGATACTTTACTATAACACTTTCATTTTTATCGAGTGCTTTTAATATTTCACTGGTCTTATACCTTAAATCAACAATAGAAGCTTCCATAACTTAATTTTCCTAATAAATAACAAAATGTCTATCCATTGTAGACTTTTATGTGATTTTATCAAGAAATTAAATTGTTGATTGATAACTGTGAGTTGTCATAGGTTGAATACATGTAAGCGGTCATTCAGCAACAATCTTTTCCTTTGCATCCAGATCTGATAAAAGAGGATTATGGTTGACAAACTTGTCATAGGCACAATAACCATCACTGAGTAAAGTCCCCTGAAAACCACTGAGCTGTTGTTCAACAGGGATAGAGCCACGAGTATTTGACCAGGTAAAGGCCACTTCATCGAGCTCACCATAAATTGGCCAGAACCAGGTGGATTGCATTTTCTCATTTTGTTTTTTACCTGCCTTGATGGGCGTTTCATCCATGGCCAGTACCTGACTGAGCAGGATTTGTTGAAGTTGGGCATCACTAATGGGTTTTAATAAATCCAGTGCCGTTGTGTCCATGAGGTTAAACTGGTTCGACTTAATGTCACCCCCGCTTGTTGTAAGCGTTGATGTTGGCGATATAAAGGTAAGTGATAAACAAATTTATCCACCAGCATACCGGCCTGAAAGCTCACATCCACCATACTTTTTTCAAAAACTGTTTCTGGTGCCAAAGCCGCATTTAAAGTCTGTTTTGTTAGTTGCATTGATAACCCTTGTGTTACCTTACAACATCCCAAGCTGGTATAGAGCTTTTCTTTGGTACAGCTGCAAGTATTTTTTAACTTTTGACTTTAAGTTAGAAATACTTTTTTGTGATATTCTTGCTTCAATAGTTGATAGGGTGGCTCGCTTATATCAGCAGATTCAACAACCCCCGCTGTTTTATTAAGCGTTTCAGCTAACGCAAATAGGTAGATACGATCATCTGTATCTTCTTTGTAGGAAAATTATGACATTTTTTCAGACTTTTCCCATATCAAAAAATTTCCTGAATATGTACTATTAAGGAAAATGTAAATCTAGTACTGAAAAAACTTAATTAGGCTGGGTGAAACGATTTATTTTATTTCAAAATAAACAACATCCACGAAAATGGGCGGAAAAGAGGTTCAACAATTTTTAAATTATCTTGCAATGAAAAGAAAAGTCTCATCCTCTACACAAAATCAAGCACTCAATGCGTTGGTCTTTATGTATTGTCATGTCATTAATCAACCTCTGGGTGAACTCGATGGATTGGTTTATGCAAAAAGAAGAGTTAATATTCCCACAGTATTATCTCAGAGTGAGGTCAAATCTATTTTGTCACATTTGACTGGAATACAATGGTTATTGGTTAGCCTAATGTATGAATATATGGTTCTGGTTTACGTGTCATGGAAAGTGTTCGGTTAAGGTTGTTTTTGACGCACTTCTATATTTCAATATATTGAAAAACTTCATGCGACTCAATATTACCTGGAATGATTCCCAGTAATGGTGCTTTAATACGGGATTGCAAACTTTTTATATTGTCGTCTTGATATGCCATAGAGTCCGAAGCCTGATTAGCAATCCAGCCGGTCATTGTCAATCCTGTCTGTTCAATTGCCTGTGCTGTCAATAGTGCATGGTTAATACAACCCAGACGCATATTAACCACCATGATGACTGGAAACCCCAGTAGTTTTGCTAAATCAGCAACACTTTCCCGATGATTTAAAGGCACCATCCATCCTCCAACACCCTCAACAAAGACATAATCTGCATCATTTGCTGATTGGAAAATATGCTTGGCAATTGTTTGTAAGTTAATACTCACTCCTGCTTGTTGAGCAGCCAGATGTGGCGCAATGGCAGGTTCAAAAGCATAGGGATTGACCCACTTATAATCCAGTTCACTACTGCACGCAGCGATTAATTTCAGAGCATCATCATTGCGTAAACCACGGGCAGTTTTTACACAGCCGCTGGCAACAGGTTTAAAACCCTGAATTTTATAACCCGCTTTTGATAAGCCCTCTAATAAACCTGCTGTCACGAAAGTTTTTCCTGCATCCGTATCAGTGGCAGTAATAAAATAAGCTTTCATGGATATGGCAAATTTTTAAGCTGAGATTTCACTTGAGATAGGGAAATGGTCGTTTGTTTTTCACCGCCTGATTCCTGACTATACTGCACAGGTGTTTTTGGATTCCATGCATGCCCATATAATACTTCATAAGTAACCGGATAACCCTGATCAGTATGAAATTTTTCATAGGCCTGATACATAGACTGCAAACGAGACTTTCCCGTCAAGCCTGCCTGGCGTCCATTATTCTGATTATGAGCACCAACTGCTTTAATTTCCAATAAAATTTGTTTGATGGATTGATAGTTCAATACTATCTTTTCACTATCCATTACCGGATTCTCGGCCTGAACATCGTATAGTGCATCACCAATATCATGCATATCAGCAAAATCATTCACATGTACTTTATTACTGACACTTGACCAACTGGCTTTTAACTCTTTTAGTGTCTCTGTGCCAAAAGTAGTAAACAGCATAAAGCCACCGGGTTTCAGAACACGTCTGAACTCCTGAAATAAGGCAGTTAAATCAAAACACCATTGAATAGTAAGATTAGAAAAAATCAGATCAACGCTGGCATCAGCAAATGGCAAATATTCCGCATCAGCGCAAACATGACTAATCCTTTTGCCGCCACTGCTATTCAAATGGCTCAATATATTTTTAAATTGATTCATCAAACCGGAAGAACTATCACTGAGCCTGCTTCTACCCTTCTTTAACATATTTTCAGCTAAATCCATTGAAATAACAGAGGCGTTGGGATATTGTCTGGTCAGACCCAGTGTACCCTGCCCGGTACCGGAACCAATATCCAGAATTATCCCCGGTTTGGCTTTAATATATTCCAGCCTTTCCAGCAAACGACGGCACACCTCCTGTTGTACAATTGCAGCACCATCATAGCTATCCGCTGCTTTGTTGAAAGAGTCCCTGATATGTTGCTTATTAATCAATCTCTCCTATCTGGATTTAAATGAATTTGAAAATTTGTCCAACTGTTTATTTTTCCCTGCAGAAGTCGCTCCTTTGAATTTCGATAAACTTGATTTTTTATCCAGCTGATTATTGTGCTGCAAATAATTACTTTTTAATTTTAATAAATGGCGTGCAATTTGTTTTGCTTCTTTGTCAGGCATAGTCTTAAAAACAGGCATTTTATCTCTTTCTGCTGTATTACCATGCTTAATATAGTGAATCAGCTCAGCTTGTGTTTTATCATTTAAGATATTTGCCGGCATCCCTTTAAGAAATGAACCCATACCACTGGTATCATGGCAAGATGCACAATGGTAGTCAAAAAATTGTTTTCCAGTCTTTAATTCAGGATGATTATGAGAGTCACTGCTGCATGAAATCAAGAGAAAAAAAGATAGGCAAAGAGTAATGATTTGTAAATAGTAGTATTTTAAAAAATGCACAGGCAAAAACCAGTTATAAGCGAATAATTATTTTTACGCAATTTATTGACCTCAGTCAAGGAATAAAATATCCAGAAAAGACAAAATGCCAATTGTAATTGTCCCAATTTTATCATAGAGGTATTGATTATGTTTCGCTGGTTTTTAAAATTATTAGGTATTGATGAAGACAGACCCGCTTCATCCGGCAACTCTATTCTGAACTCCACTCCAACGCAATCAACAGCGCCTGTCGCAGAGCAGACTGAACAAGCGCCACCAACGGAACCCGAAGTTAAACCTGCAGCAGTAAAAAAGAAAGCAGCCGCAACGAAACCAAAGGCTCAATCCCTGAGTGATACCTACCCGGATCTAAAAGCCAATATTATAAAAATATTAAGCAAAGCCGGTTTTGACAGTAAAGCATCTATCGATAAAGCCAATGATGAAGAGTTGCTGGCTCTCAAAGGAATTGGTCAGGCAAGCCTAAAAATACTGAGAAGCCATTAGCCAAACTTTAGAAGTCGTAAGCCTTTTAACTTCTTCCACCCTCACCTTCCTGCAATTAAGGTGGAGAAGTTGACTTTATTTTTATATCGCACAGACATTATTACCATTCTTTTTGCGACGCTGGCATTCCTTGTCATAATTATTACAGGCAACACCCCGCGCCGGTGACATTTTACTATTATCAAGCTTTTGACAATTCAGATGCTCCATACGAATTTTTTCATCATCAAACGCAGCATATTTTCCACCTGAATCACATGCACTTAATAGTAGAAAGAAGCCGCCACACAGAATTAATATAAACTTATTCATTTTGTTTCCTTTTCAGTTCTTATTTATTGTTTTATCAAACGATGCCATTTTTTTGGGCCGGTCTGATGCACAGATTCTCCCAATATATCCACAGCCACTGTGACAGGCATATCTTTTACCTCAAACTCATAGATTGCCTCCATACCTAACTCTTCATAGGCAATAATCTTTGATTTTGTGATCGCTTTGGAAATTAAATAAGCAGCTCCTCCTACTGCAATCAAATAAACGGCTTTATGCTTTTTGATGGCTTCAATTGCCACAGATCCGCGCTCCGCCTTACCGACCATTCCGATTAAACCCGTTTGTGATAACATTGCCTCTGTATATTTATCCATTCTGGTGGAAGTTGTTGGTCCTGCAGGGCCAACAGACTCATCATTAACAGCATCGACCGGGCCAACATAATAAATAAAACGATTTTTAAAGTTGACTCCTTCGGGTAATGACTCACCTTTTGCCAGAGTATCAATAATACGTTTATGAGCTGCATCACGACCAGTCAGTAGTTTACCACTAAGCAATAATTGCTCACCCGGCTGCCAGCTTTTAATGTCATCATGTGTTATGTTATCCAGATTAACATGTCTGGCAGCAGGTGAAGCACTCCAAGTGACATCCGGCCAGTCTGCTAAATCCGGAGGGGTTAAAAGCGCCGCACCTGAACCATCCAGAGTAAAATGAGTATGACGAGTAGCGGCACAATTGGGAATAATGGCAACAGGTAATGAGGCTGCATGAGTAGGATAGTCCAATACTTTAACATCAACCACGGTTGTCAGTCCCCCTAAACCCTGCGCACCAATACCCAGAGCATTGATTTTGTCATATAGTTCCAGACGCAGTTCTTCTGCTGTATTGAGTCTATGACCCTGTTCAGATTTCAGCTTAAGCTCCTGGATATTCACTGGCTCCAGTAAAGATTCCTTGGCCATCAACATTGCTTTTTCCGGTGTGCCGCCAATGCCAACACCTAAAATACCGGGCGGACACCAGCCAGCTCCCATACTTTCAACTGATTTTATAATCCAGTCCAGTAGATTATCACTGGGGTTCAAAGCTGCAAATTTTGCCTTATTTTCTGATCCGCCTCCCTTTGCCGCCAGTTTAACCTTAAGTGTATTACCCTCAACCAACTTTGTATGTATGACTGCAGGAGTATTATCTCTGGTATTTTTTCGACTACCTGCGGGATCAGCTAATACAGAAGCACGCAGGACGTTATCAGAGTTCAGATAGGCACGCCGGACTCCTTCATTGACCATATCATCCAGGCTCAATTCACAATCCCATTGCACATCCATACCCACTTCCAGAAAGACCACAACAATACCTGTATCCTGGCAAATCGGTCGATGCCCTTCAGCACAAAGTCGAGAGTTATACAAAATTTGTGCAATGGCATCTTTTGCCGCTGCAGATTGCTCCAGTTCATATGCACGTCCCAATGCCTGTATATAGTCCCTGGGGTGATAATAAGAAATAAACTGTAAAGCATCAGCAATACTCTGGATCAGATCTTCCTGTTTTATAATGGTCATTAATCAGTCTCTTTGTCTAAGGAACGTTCCTAAGTTATTTCGTCCACATTCCTATGTGATTTAACATCTATTTAAGATTATACTGTTTATCTTTGAATTTGTTAGCAAAATAGTCAAAATTTATTAGATTAAATAGAGACAAACAGCTATAGTTATAATAATTAAAATTATTCATTCATAAAATAAAGGGTTTTTGTGTCCGATCAGCATTTACAAATCATTCAACGTTATATTGATAAAATGCCCAGTTTATCCACTACAGTGACTAAAGTACTGGAAATCTGCAACAAGCCCAATGTATCGCCAAATGATTTGAACAAAATTATCTCCCTGGATCCGGTTCTGACCGGAAATGTACTCAAGCTGATTAATTCCTCCTATTACTCACTACCTCATCAAATTACCTCTTTGACACGTGCTATCATTGTTCTGGGCATTAATACAGTAAAAAATCTGGCGCTAACTACGGCTGTTCTGGGTACAGTAAAAGGAGGAAGAAAATCAGCCTTGTCCATGGATGAATTCTGGTCACATTCCTTATGTGTCGGTGTCACAGCAAAAGCTCTGGCGGCTGAGCTTAAAATTCCTGTCAATCAAAGAGAAGAATTTTTTCTTTCCGGGCTGCTGCATGATCTGGGTAAAATTCCCATGTCTCAGTGCTTTCCTGATGAATACACTCAGTGTATTAGCATTTGTGCTGAGAAACAAATTCCATTACATGAGGCAGAAGATATTATTTTTGGTTTTAATCACCAGCAATGCGGAACCATTATTGCGGATAAATGGAAACTCAGCAATGACATTATTTCAGTACTAAAATATCATCACACCCCTGAACAATCAGAGGATGAATACAAGACATTGACTCTTTGTGTTGCAATTGCTAATTTATATGCTAATATTTTTGCTATGGAGAGTATAAAAGATTATACGTATAATGAAGCGGATGCCCTGAATTTGATGGAACAAAGTTCACTTTCATGGAATAATATCTCTCCATTACACGAAACTATTCAGGATGCTATAGAAAAAGCATCTGTATTTCTTAAAGTAAACTAATAAATGACAATTAAATAATGCGGGTAAATTAGATGCCCAGCTTACTTTAATAAGCATTCTTAAATTCTGGAATACTCATTTGGATATGCAAATCAAGTTCTGGGGCGTTAGAGGTTCGATTCCCTGCCCGGGTTCAAGTACTGTAAAATATGGTGGTAATACACCCTGTATTGAAGTTTATTTTCCTGAAATTAATCGCTTGGTCATTATTGATGCCGGTTCCGGTTTAAGAGAGCTGGGCAATGATCTTATGACCCGTCAACTACCTGTTGAAGCTCATCTTTTTTTAACCCATACTCATTGGGATCATATTATGGGCTTTCCGTTTTTCGTGCCCGCTTATCTTCCCGGCACTCATATTCGCATGTATGGTCCTGCAACCTATGAACAGGAATCACTGGAAGATGTTGTCGGCGGACAAATGACCTATCGCTACTTTCCTATCCGGGAAGCGGAACTGGCAGCCAATATCCAATATTTCAACCTTAAAGAAGAAACGATGGATCTTGGTGATGGAATTATAGTTAAAACCAAGTATCTTAATCATCCGGTTCTTTGTCTGGGCTATCGCATAGAATACAATGGCAAAGTTTTTTGTACTGCTTATGATACTGAACTTTTTAGAAACGTATTTATCACTGACCCTGAACATCATGATTATGATGCAGAAATGGCTGCTGAAGGTGAATTGGTCGCGGCAGAACAAAATAAAATGATAGAGCAGTTTTATCAGGAAGCTGACTTTCTGGTTCATGACAGTCAGTATACACAGGAAGAATACGAACAAAAATTCATTGGCTGGGGACATAGTACCATTGAATATGTTTGTGCAGCAGCACAACGTAATCACGTCAAACAGCTGGCATTATTTCATCATGATCCCCTGCGTAGCGATACACAACTTGATGAATTTACAGAAAAATATTGCCGCAGTGATTATTGCGGTGATGTTAATACCTTTTTTGCCCGTGAGGGAATGGTGATTGAACTATAAGCCTCTTTCTTAGCATACATTAAACCTTATTTTTAATATCAACAATAGAAGTGAACAATAATGATTAAAACTTACCCTGATAAATTATTTGAAGAAATAAAATTACTTGCAAAATTTCCGGAAGAATCCCACATAGAAGGCCTCAAAATTCACAACAATGCAGCACCTGAAATGATTGGTGCGGCAAAATCTCTTTTTAACAAGGGCTTGACCACCCAAACTGATGGTGGTTATTTAACAGACTCAGGTCGTGAAATGGCGGAGCATCTGCATACAGTTCTGGATACTATTAATAAAAAATAAAGATCGTATGGTACATAAGGAGTAGTTATTATTGCAAAATAATCTCCTCATAACGCATCTTTTTAAAAAAATGAGTGACCAGTTTCTGCTGCACTTGTGAGCGTTCCTGTAATAGCTCAAAGTCTTTTATAAAGTCAGCTAATTGAATAATTTTAAGATTTTTATAACCACAGGGATTAATTTGTGCAAAGGGTGTGAGATCCATTTTCAGATTCAGACTCAAACCATGAAAACTACAACCCCTTTTAATACGTAAACCAAGCGCCGCGATTTTGGCATGATCAACATAGACTCCGGGAGCCTCCTTTTTAGCATAAGCTTGTATTTGATATTCAGCCAGTGTATCTATAATGCATTGTTCCATCAAGGAAATAAGTTGTCTTACCCCGATGGAACGTCGTTTAAGATCAATCAGTAGATAGACTATCAGTTGACCAGGGCCATGATAGGTCACCTGTCCGCCACGATCAATTTTAACAATAGGGATACCACTGCTAGTGAGAATATGCTCTGTTTTTGCATTACGTCCCAAGGTAAAAACAGGCTCATGTTCCAATAGCCAGATTTCATCCACAGTGTCAGAATTTCGATTTTGAGTAAATGACTGCATCGCATACCACACAGGTTCATACGCCTGACGGCCAAGATTACGAACGAATAGAGTATTGGCTGCTATAATTAAAGTGCCATTTTAGTATGGACATAATTATTCAGTTCGATATAAAGATCATCTAATTGCCTGCGGCTGGTGGCAACCAATTGAACCGTTACCGCAATATATTTCCCATTGCGACTGGGTCTGGTATGCACACAACTTTCTGTCACTCCTTCCACATGCTTTTGACAAACTAACAAGACATAGTCAGAATAATTGTTCAGATTTTCACCCATCACTTTCAGTGCAAAATCACAGGGGAAATGCATTAAATGATCTTCATCAATGCTTTTAGAATCTGCTGCAGCCTTATTATTTATTACTTTATTAATCATTAAGCAGCTACTCCATCATCAATAAAGCGCTGTCTTTAACATATTGCCATAAACTGCCTTCATCAATATTTTCCAATGCAACCAAAGGTGAACTAGACAAAACCTTATTAGCCAGTTTTATTTCAACATGCCCCAGTTTTTGACCCTTGCTGACAGGTGCTTCTATTGGCAAATTTATATTCATACCAGGCTTCAGGTTTTTATATTGACCGCGCGGAATCGTTACTGCAATATCCTTCGCAACACCAACGGCTAACTGCTCCTGACTGCCCTTAAAAATACGTACCTGTTTCAGTGTTTGTTCAACCGAATAGATGACATGTGATTCATAAAATCGAAAACCAAAATTCAATAGTTTTTGTGATTCCTGTGCTCTGGCATTAACACTTTTTGTCCCCAGTACGACAGATATCAGACGCATCTTCTCGCGTTTAGCCGATGAAACCAGGCAATATCCTGCATCCTCGGTATAACCTGTTTTCATACCATCCACACTATTATCACGCCAGAGCAATTTATTACGATTCGGTTGTTTAATATTATTGTAGGTAAATTCTCTGGTTGAATACCACTTATAATATTGCGGAAATTTTTTTATGAGAGCATTGGCCAGAATGGCTAAATCTCTGGCGCTGGTTTTATGATCCGGGTTAGGCAAACCAGTGCTATTAAGAAAATTACTATTGGTCATACCCAATGACCTGGCATGTTGATTCATCAATGCAGCAAATGTTTCTTCACTACCGGCAATATACTCTGCCAGTGCAACGCTGGCATCATTGCCGGACTGAATAATCATTCCCTGCAGCAAATCTTCTATAGAAACTTTTGTATTCACCTTAATAAACATTCTTGAACCAGGCGTTTTCCAGGCTTTTTTACTCACAGTGACCTGATCTGTCAGGCTGATATTACCTTCTTCCAATTCTGAAAAAACAACATAAGCAGTCATTATTTTAGTAATACTGGCTGGTGCCACAGGTATATCAGCATTATTTTCAGCCAGTACCACATGACTATTATAATCGATGAGTATATAGGATTTTGCAGCAACTGCCGGAGGCTTGGGAATAGCTTTTGGTATAGCAAAGCTATTAGAAGCCATCATCATAAGAAAAAAGAAAATGGCGATAATAAAATAACGGGTAATTAATTGCATAAGTTTTTTTACTCAATAGTCTTTAGATAGAATAATAAATTTAAACCTGGGGACTCCTGGGATTTGAGTCAATATGATCTTTTTTCAATGATTATCTGAGATTTCTGAAAACCTTTATCAGCCAGAGTTTTTGATAATTTTTCTGCCTGTTCAGTGCTTGTTACAGGACCGATTCGAACACGATAGATTTTCTGCTCATTTATTAATCGTTCGGAAACATGAACTTTCCCCGCAACAATGGCAGAACTGAGTCTGTCCCTTAGATTATAGGCATTTTTTACATTAATAAAAGCTCCTATCTGCAGGTATAGATCCGCCTTGTTTTGTAATGTTACCGGTACTGGTGACTGCGATCCGGAAACTTCTGAGATCTTTGATACCGTTCGTGTTGTCATTTTTGAAGGTGAAATTACTGAATTCGTATCAATAGCTTCTACTTCAACCCAACCTGTCCCGGTTCCTTTTACACCCAGTTTAATTGCGGCCGTATGTGATAGATCAATAATTCGCCCTTCATGGAAAGGTCCCCGATCATTGACTTTTAAAATAACCTGTCGATTATTTTTCAAGTTAGTTACTTTGACATAAGTTGGTAAAGGCAAAGTCTTATGCGCTGCGGTCATTGCATGCATATCATAAGGCTCCCCACTTGAAGTCCTCCTGCCATGAAATTTGCTGCCATACCATGATGCAATACCACGCTCTTTATATCCCTTACTCGACGGCATCACATGATAACGTTCACCAAACACAACATAAGAGGATGGATTACCGTATTTACTACGTGTAGTCACCTGAGGCACCGCATCAACTATCACATCAACATTCACCTGTTCTGCAGGCGGACCATCCTGCCTGGATACTCGGGGAATATCTCCGCTGCAGGAAAATAACAGCACGGACAAAGCGCTAATAAACAAAAAATCAGAGAAAAACTTAACTAAACGAGATAACATAAAAGGACACATTTTTTTTTAAAATTAATAGCAATATATAAAAGTTCTACGCATAATTGTACCTTTATTTTTATATAATAAACATAGAAACACTTTATTTTCTCGGCTTTGTGAGCTAGAGTGGTACTGTATAATAAAAGATCAACAAAAAGGTTCGTAAAATGAGTAATAAGCCGAAGAAAGTAAAAAAAATCAAGAATGAAGTTTATGAAAAAGAACTTCTCAATCTACAGCATGAGCTGATGAATCTTCAGGAATGGGTCACCCGGGAAAAATTAAAAGTCGTGGTGGTCTTTGAAGGTCGCGACGCCGCTGGCAAAGGCGGAGTAATCAAGCGCATGACACAACACCTCAGCCCCCGTGTCTGTCGTGTAGTCGCCTTACCCTCTCCGACTGAAAGACAGAAAACTCAATGGTATTTTCAACGTTATGTTTCTCATCTCCCTGCTGCAGGAGAAATTGTTCTATTTGATCGCAGCTGGTATAACCGTGCCGGTGTTGAAAAAGTAATGGGATTTTGCACCGATAATGAATACCGTGAATTTTTACGCTCCTGTCCCGAGTTTGAACGTATGCTGGTTCGTTCAGGTATTATTGTCATTAAATACTGGTTTTCAGTCTCTGATGATGAGCAGGAAAGACGTTTTCAAAGTCGCGAAAATGATCCTTTAAAACGCTGGAAACTCAGCCCCATGGACTTGGAATCCCGCACTCGCTGGGCCGAATATTCCCGAGCTAAGGATGAAATGTTTGCTCATACAGACATCAAACAGGCACCATGGTATGTGGTTAAATCTGATATCAAGAAACATGCCCGGCTAAACTGTATTTCTCATTTTCTCGGTATGATACCCTATAAAAAAATCAAGCATAAGAAAATCAAGTTACCTGATCGTAATGTAGGTATCGGTTATGTCAGACCTCCCATGTCTGATCAAACCTTTATTCCGGAACTTTTTCCTAAGGATTAGAATAACTTAATAAGTCCAAGCAAAACCCCCTCCCCTTATCAGGGAGGGGTTACGGATTAGATTAGTAACTGGTTGATAATTTGTCGCTTGCGAACTTGTCCGACTGATGGCTGCTCAAAAAAAATTTGAACTTTATCTCTGTGAAAAACCATCACAAGGACGTGACATTGCCCGTGCATTAGGTGCTAATCAACGTCATGATGGTTATTTACAGACTAATAATTTATTTGTCTCCTGGTGTATCGGGCATATACTGGAAATGCAGCCGCCTGATGCCTATGATCCACGCTACAAACGCTGGTCTTTAAATGACCTGCCTATTTTACCGCAGCAATGGCAACTAAGCGCCAAGCAATCTACTCGCAAACAACTCACTATTCTTGGAAAATTACTTAAACGCTGTCATAGTGTTGTCATAGCAACTGATGCGGATCGTGAAGGTGAAACCATTGCCAGAGAGCTTCTGGAGTATCAAAAATTTTCCGGCTCAATTCGTCGCTTATGGCTGTCAGCTCTTGATCCCATCAGTATTAAACGTGCTTTGAATTCAATAAAAAACGGTTCTGAAACTGAAGCTCTTTACCATTCCGGTCTGGCACGAGGGCGAGCTGACTGGTTAATCGGTATGAATCTTACCCGTGCATTTACATTATTGGCCAATGATCGACAAGTCCGTTCAGTGGGTAGAGTACAGACCCCGACTTTAGCACTGATCACCAGACGAGATAGAGAAATCAGTAACTTTAAAGCCATCAAGTACTATGAAATAGAAGCTTTTTTCAGCATAAATAATCAGGCTGATTTTCTAAAAACTAAATGGATTTTTACTGAACAGAAAAAGCAGGATAGCAAAGCTCATATCCATGATAATCAAAACACAGAGAAACAGAAATATTGTGTAGATAAAAGTATTGCACAAGCTGTCATTGATCGGTGTCAGAATCAAACCGGAGCCGTCAGCAAGGCAAATACACAACGAAAAAAACAAGCACCACCCTTACTCTATAATTTATCTGGACTACAACAGGAAGCTTCCTGGCGTTGGGGCTATGGAGCCCAGGAAGTACTTAATATTGCCCAGTCTCTTTATGAAACTCATAAACTGACATCTTATCCCAGAAGTGATTGTGAATATTTACCCCAAAGTCAATTCAATGATGTTCCACTGGTACTACAGGCATTATGTAAAAATGATCCGGCACTTTGTGAACTTATTGCTCAGGCAAATCCAGCACAACGCTCCAGAGTATGGAATGACAAAAAAATTACTGCCCACCATGCTATTATTCCCACCCAGGCAAGTCCGGGCATCAGCCGACTTAGTGCTAAAGAATTCAATTGTTACAATTTAATCAGACGCCGTTATCTGGCACAATTTTTTCCTGACTATGAATATGATCAAAGTATTATTATTATTACTATTGCTAATGATTCATTTAAAGCCAGCGGACGCATTTCAAAAGTGACAGGATGGAAAAAAGCCTTAACATCTGACACACAAAAAAATCCCCGTGCAGCAGAAGCCGAGTTACCTGCCGTAACAAACGATGAGCAATTATACTGCGATCACCTTAAACTACAGGAAAAGCTGAGCAAAGCACCCAAACACTACACAGAAGGTACTCTGATCAAAGCCATGGAAACCATTGGCAGCCAGATAATAGATAAGGTAATGAAAAAAATTCTGCGTGAAACTGCCGGTCTGGGTACTCAGGCCACTCGTGCTAATATTATTCAGACACTGTTGCAACGCCAGTTTATCTATAAAGAAAAAAAATTATTAAAAGCAACATCGTCAGGTTTTAATCTGATTGATACAGTACCTGACACACTCAAAAATCCCTTATTAACGGCACAATGGGAACAACAATTAGAAGATATTGCCAATAATAAGCAGCATAATAGTCTGGAATTATTACAAAACTTTGTACAACAGCAGATTCACTTACTCAAAGCCATTATTTCCCCTCTAAAGCCTACAGCTAAAACTGAATTTAAACCTGCAGCGATACAACATCATGCAGGAGGATCATGTCCTGATTGCCATCACCAACTGGAAATTCGCCAGGCCGTGAAAGGCACAAAAGTAGGTCAAAATTATATTGGCTGCAGTCATTTTCCAGATTGCCGCTTTTATTTCTGGCCCTGATTTATCAGGAGCTTATCCGAGAATAGAAGTCGTCGTGAAGGGAAACTGTTTTGAGTCAGATTTTGCTATCATTTGAAGCGAAATCCTGAGCTGGAGAACAGGAACCCGGCTTTGCTGTAGTTGCTGATGAAGTCAGAACTCTGGCTGAAAACACAAAAGATGATGAGCTGGAACTGGTAGAATGGCTCAGTGATGTTGTGGAACTAGCAGGCTTGCATGCACAAGCTTATACTCAGGCTCACCTTTTTTTGATCAGGTAGCCAATTTTGAAAGTAACTCAATTCTGGTATTGGATCTGAAAATTCTTGCATCCCTGGTCAAACCCCTGAACCTGGATGATTTTGTGCAACTATTTAAACAACATGCCAATAAGAATAAAAATGAACCCTACGATCCTGTCCAGGTAGTTAAAGGTGAATTTACTGCAGGAGAGTTACATCAGGCTATCCGCAAAACTCAACTGGTTCTGCACTATCAGCCGCAAATTGAGATTGCAACAGGTAGATTGACTGGATCGGCAAATTTCTACTAAGGGACAAGCCTAATGTTCCTTTAATTACTACTGAACAGTTATTACTCGAACCATGTTCGTACCACCGGCTTCCTGACCCGGCCCTGCAGTCACAACGACAATATCCTGTGATTTAAGGTAGCCGCAATGCTTTGCTTTATCAATAGCAAAATTAAGTTTCTCCTTATTATCACCACCACAATCATAAAGGATGGCATAAACTCCCCAGTTCATTGTGCTTCGCAAAACCACTGACTCCTGACAGGTGACGGCCAGAATTAAAGATTCCGGACGATATTTTGAGATTTGTCGTGAAGTAAAACCAGACTCAGTTAAACTGATAATAGCAGCAGCCTTTAAGTGATTTGCCATGGTAATCGCGGCCTGGCTCACTGCTTCTGTAACCACATTACTGGCATGTGGATGAATTTGTTGTAAAAAACCAAACTCGGCTAAAGAAGCCTCTGCTTTGAGAGCCAGAGTTGCCATCATTTCAACCGACTCAACCGGATATTTTCCCATTGCCGTTTCACCGGACAGCATAATGGCAGAACTACCATCTAAAATCGCATTCACGACATCACTGGCTTCTGCTCGGGTTGGCTTGGGGTTGTTTTCCATTGAAGCCAGCATTTCAGTTGCCGTGATGACTGGCTTTCCCTTTGTCACTGTTGCCTGAATAATTCGTTTTTGCATACCGGGCACATCAGCTAGAGGTAGTTCTACCCCTAAATCTCCCCTTGCCACCATGGTGCCATCAGCCATTGCAACAATTGCACTCAAATTTTCAATACCGGCACGATTTTCAATTTTAGCAATAATCGGGATATTCACCCCCTTATCTTCCAAAATAGTCCGCATTTTAATGACATCTTCAGCATCCTGTACAAATGATGCTGCAATATATTCAACATTATTTTCTGCTGCAAAACTCAATTCACGATAAATCTCTTCCTGATTTTCAGGGCTGACTGCAGTCATTTCTAATTGAGTATCAGGCAAATTCACGCTTTTATTTTCACGCAAAATACCACCGTGTATAATTCGGCAATGCACTTCACCGCCCTGCTGCTGATCAACACGTTCCACTTCAAGTTCAATAGCACCATCATTGAGGAGAATGGGGGTGCCCGGAGAAACTTCA
>JAHXIV010000011.1:0-24248 GCA_025655455.1 gamma proteobacterium symbiont of Taylorina sp. | reverse complement strand
ATTATGCAAGTTAGCATAATTAACTGAAACTCCCTGTTGATTACCTTCCTTTTTATAAGAATAAAGAATAAACGTGTCAGCCGCATTAATTTCTATCTTACCACCTTCCAGTTTACCTGTACGGATCTCAATGCCCTTGGTATCAGCCATAATAGCAACAAAACGTCCCATATCTCTGGATACCCGGCGAATGCGATCCAAACGCTGCTGCTGAACCTCATCAACACCAAATGACATGTTTAGACGAGCCACATTCATACCTGCTTCAATCATTTGTTGTATGATTTCAGGTGAATCACTGGCAGGACCAATAGTAGCTACAATTTTTGTTTTACGATGAATGGTTTTTTTTGTCATGAGATAGTTTACTTTATGATTATTGTCTGTAAACGCTAGATTCTACCTTAATACTACTGTTTATTCATCTTTTTGATCTATAATAACTTTGTCAATTAACCCATTCGGAAGCGAGAATTTTAATGTTTAATTTATTTATCAGTGCTGCTTTCATTTTTTTTAGCCTGACAGGTTTTGTTTCTGCAGCTCAATCAAAAGAACCCGAAGCTGAGAAGGATACCGCTTTAAAAATTGTACAGGACAAATGTCAGCATTGTCACGGCATCAATGGGGAGGCATCCAGTGCTATTTATCCAAGGTTAGCTGGTCAGCATAAGAACTATATTCTCAAGCAGTTACATGATTTTAGAAGTCTGCGACGCAAAGAAGCCACCATGAATGAAATGACTGCCAATTTAAGCGATGCTCAAATCACAGCTTTAGCTGCTTATTTTAGTTCTCAACCCGCAATCAGTCATCGTGTTCGAGATAAACAACTGGCAGCAGTAGGTGAGTATATTTTTCAAAAAGGCAATCCATATTCCGGAGTTGCTCCCTGTTCTTCCTGTCATGGTGAAAATGGTGAAGGCTCAGAGTTACGCCCGCGTCTGGCTGGGCAACATAAGCGCTACGTTGCTGAACAATTACATAGTTTTACTGAACGGGATAGAACCAATGACAACGCCATTATGTTTTCTATAGCTTCAAAACTAACAGAATTGGAAGTTGAGGCGGTTGCTAATTATGTGAGCGGACTTAAATAAAGTCAGAAGGGTGTGTGTTCTTAGTATTTAAGGTATATTGCACGTATAGCAGCTTCATTGTCCAGCAGAACCTGGATAATTTTAGGATCAAATTGACTGGCAGAATTTTCTTTCATAAAGACGAAGACTTCATCCAGTGGCCATGAATCTTTATAACAGCGCTTGCAGGTCAATGCATCAAAAACATCCGCAACAGCAACAATTCGTCCTTCAATACTAATTTCTTCCCCTTTTTTCCCGTGAGGGTAGCCTTTGCCATCCCAGCGCTCATGATGTTCCAAAGCAATCAGACGTCCCGTCTGACATAGCTGACTATTAGAATTTAAAATCATGTCATACCCGATTTGAGCATGATTTTTCATTACCTCAAATTCTTCCACTGTCAACTTGCCCGGCTTATTTAAAATAATATCAGGAATTGCAATTTTGCCCAGGTCATGCAGAGGAGAGGCATGATAAATTTTCATCACCTGTTGTTCATCCAGCTTTAGAGCAATAGCTAATAATGAAGAGAGTTTAGCAACTCGCTTCAAGTGATTACCTGTCTCGGGAGAGCGTGTTTCAACAGCCTCTGCCAGCAGATAAACCATCTCATGCTGAGTTTTTTCAACATCTTCCATTAAATAAAGATTTTGAAAAGCGGTCAGTACATTATTACTGAAAATATCGAGCAGTTTACACTGCAGTGCCGATGATTCTCCTAACTTTTTCAAATAAAGTACATTCCTTTGCTTTTCTTCCTTATTGATCAGGTTAGAGGCTAAAAAAGCTTCCTCTGAATGTATACTGATAAAGGGTTCATCCTGATTTTTCAATGCTTCCAGCATATCATCTGTCAATATGTTTTTTAGATTTTCCCCCTGACTGTGGGCATATTCTCCAATGCCTTCAATAATATATAAACCGCTATGGTCACTATGAGCAGTAAAACCATCTTCAACAGCGTAGACCGCATGATCATCAAACTGCATTAAAGAAGTAAACTGCAGTAATATTCCTCGTGAAAACTCTCCGGTGAAATGATGCTGAAACACATTATTTGAAGCATTAATCACCTGTTCCAGACCTTTGCGAGTCTGATTTAAAACCATAATATCCCTATAGGCTCGCAAGCAGGAATACATCAAAGTATGTAATTTTAGATGAGTCAGCTCAGTTTTATCTTTATAATCATTAATATCATAATCTTTTATAACTCTTTCTTCCGGTGCCTGTCCCGGCTGTCCAGTGCGTAAGATAATTCTTGAATAGGTATTATGCAAACCCTTACGGATATAACCGACCACATCCAGACCAGCTGAATCCGTTTCCATCACTACGTCTAGAAGACACATAGCAATATCATCATGATCCCTGAATATCTGCTTTGCCTGTTTAGCTGAATAAGCATGTAATAGTGTCAAACCCCGACCATCAAATGAAAAGTCGTTTAACACCAGGCGGGTAACAGAATGAACCTGTTCTTCATCATCAACCACCACCACTTTCCAGGGTTTATGCTGCCAATGTTCATGATGCTCTGCAACATCAGAAGTATCTTCATCTGCAAAAAGTAATTCATCGCTCATTAATATAATTATCCAAAATTATTAGCTATCATTTTTAATAGTAGCAGAATAAAAATATTCGTCTATACTTTTTATTAAACATAAAAATATTTCACTGTCTTATTTACAATCAAATATTTTTTCAAAACAACAGCGATACATTTTTATTGGCTGACGGCTCTTAGTTAAACAAAAAAGTAATAAGTGAATAAAGAGGATGACGCTCTGGATGTCCATTCAAACAAAATTATTAGCCATGATTGGCAGTATGCTGATATTAACATTTCTCACTATGAGTTATTTTAATTACCAAAAATCCATGGAAAATGCGAAAAACCAGCTCTTTGAACAGGCAGATAAAGTACGCAATTTATTAATGGCCTATCGTCATACAGGACAAAAAGTTTTTATTGAGAAAAAACTCAAATTAACTGATCAGAATTTAGGTTTGTTACCTGCTTATGCCATTGGACAAATGTCAAAGGTATACCCACGCTGGGATAAATCAGGTTTTAGTTTTAACAATGTCTCTGATCAGCCGCGTAATCCGGATCATCAGGCCGATGCCCTTGAACTGGAAATTATGGATTATTTTCGAAAAAATGATGTGGAAAAAACTGTTTTTAAACCTTTTATCAATGAAAAAGGCGAAAACTATTTTATCTATGCCCGTCCTATCTGGATAAAAAAAATGTGTCTGAGGTGTCATGCTAAACGAGAAGATGCACCAAAAACCATTCGTGAAAAATATGACACGGCCTTTAATTATCAACTGGGTGATTTACGCGGCCTGCTGAGCATTAAAATGCCTGCAGAAACAATAGAGCAATATGCCAAAGACATTTTTTATCAAAATGCCAAAATTCAATTATTCAGTCTGATCACAATTTTCATTGTCATTATGCTGTTGATACGCAGCAGTATTTTACGTCCACTATTTCTACTCTCCACTGCTATGACTGATGTTTCCAATGGTAATTATTCCAAGCGTATTGACGGCTTAAACGGTGAGTTTAAAAATATGCAGGCTACATTTAATACCATGGGACAGGAACTGGAAAAAAATCAGCAAGAACTGGAAAACAGAGTGGAGCAAAGAACCCATGAATTGAGCACAGCTAATCAGGAGTTGACCACCACACTTGACTCATTAAAGGCCGCACAACAACAATTAATTGAATCAGAAAAAATGGCTTCTCTAGGAGGCCTGGTGGCGGGTGTTGCTCATGAAATCAATACACCCATCGGCGTAGGAGTCACTGCAGCCTCACATCTCCATAGCCTGAATGAAGATTTAATGAAGAAATTTGAGTCCAATTCATTAAAAAAATCTGATTTTGAAAATTATGTTAAAAATTCAGAAGAAGCCGGTAACATTATTCTTAATAATTTAGAGCGAGCCGCTGAGTTAATTCGTAGTTTTAAGCAAATTGCAGTAGATCAGAGCCATGATAACCACCGGGAAATTAATATCAAACAATATATTGATGAGTGTTTGCTTAGTTTGAAACCACTATTGAAGAAAAGTCAGCACAGAGTTGAAATTATCTGCCCTGAAGAAATTCAATTTAATTGTAATCCAGGCCAGTTTTCACAGATTATTACCAATCTCTTTATTAATGCCATTAGACATGCCTATGATCAGGGTCAGACAGGACATATAAAACTGGAAATTCATCAGGATAATGAAAAAATTCATTTTCATTTTAGTGACGACGGCAAGGGCATCTCAGAGGAACATTTATCAGATATATTCATCCCGTTTTTTACTACAGCACGCAGTAATGGCGGCAGTGGACTGGGTCTGTCAACCATATACAATATTATTACACAAAATATGCAGGGCACCCTCAGCTGTGAAAGCAGCCCTGATCAAGGTACTCATTTTTATTTTTCTGTCACAAAGTAATCATAGACAATAACAATCTTTAGTAGTATAAATGATGTTCAATAATTTTATGAGGAATCACTATGCCGATCATGCGTTTATTTGCTGTATTAATTATTTGTTCACTTGCATTTTCACAACCACTTATGGCCAAAGAAATTGTGATTAAATTTTCCCATGTCACCACTGAAAAGACTCCCAAAGGAAAAGCTGCTAAATATTTACAGGAATTAGTGACACAACGTCTTAAAGGTAAAGTACGTGTTGATGTTTATCCTAATTCACAATTATATAATGACAAAGAGGTACTCAAAGCATTACTACTGGGCGATATACAATTGGCCGCTCCTTCTTTATCCAAATTTGGCAAATACACCAAAAAATGGGGGCTGTTTGATCTACCATTCCTGTTTAAGGATGCCGATGCAGTGGCCTGCTTTACCAATGGTGCAAAAGGCCAGGCTCTACTGGGTGCTGCCAGTGATAAAGGTCTGAAGGGTCTGGGATATTGGCTTAACGGAATGAAGCAGCTTTCTGCTAATAAACCTCTTATCACTCCTGACAATGCTAAAGGTGAAAAATTTCGTATTATGAGTTCCGATGTTCTGGAAGCACAATTTAAAGCTGTTGGAGCAAATCCTCAGAAAATGTCCTTTTCAGAAGTTTATAATGCCTTGTCTACAGGGGTTATTGATGGTCAGGAAAATACCTGGTCGAATATCCGCACTAAAAAATTCTTTGAAGTACAAAGTGACTTTACAGAATCTAACCACGGTGTCTTAGAGTATGTACTTGTCACCAGTACGGAATTCTGGAATAGCCTGCCTAAAGATATTCAAACAGAACTCAGCGCTATTATTAAAGAAGTTACTTTAAAAGAAACACAATGGGCTCTTGAAGCAGCACGGGCTGATAAAGAATTTATCATTGCTTCCGGACGTACAAACATTCATTCACTGACCGATGCACAGGCAGCACAATGGGTCGCCGCAATGAAGCCTGTATGGAAACAGTTTGAAGATAATGTTGGCGCAGATAACATCAAAGCTGTACTGCAATGTAGTCAGGTCAATGTAGTCAGTAACGAACGTGAGTAAAGTAATTGATGTAATTGAGGAAGGCTTTATCGCCTTCCTTCTGACGGCAATGACCCTGGTGACCTTTTCTCAGGTGGTTGCACGTTATATTTTTAATTCCGGTGCAGTCTGGGCTCTTGAACTCACCACTTATCTATTTGCCTGGTTAGTGATGTTCGGCGCTGCTTATTGTGTTAAAAAAGGAGTACATATCGGCATTGATGCCTTTGTTAACCTTTTTTCAGTCCGTATTCGACGCTATATTACTTTATTATCCATTTCTTTTTGTCTACTGTATTGCGGTATTCTTTTCAAAGGCAGCTGGGACTATATCTCAAAGCTGAAAATGATAGGTATTGAAGCAGAAGATATGCCTATTGAAGAATGGAAAATCAAAATAATATTACCCGTTGGCTTTGCACTTATTTTTTTACGCCTTTTAGAAGTGGCTTGGAAAGTTTATAAGGGTGAGATAGAAAGCATGCACTTTGTCAATGAAACCAAAGAACTCATTGATGAAATAGATCAAACTTCCTGCTCTGACAAAGGTGCTTCATTAGTGGACTGTCCTGAAGTTACTAATGACTCTAAATTAACTAACGGCTCCTAAATGACCACTACCTTCCTTTTCTTCATGCTTTTTTTCCTGATGCTCATTGGAGTCCCGGTTGGTTTTTCATTGGGTCTTGCCAGCACCTTAACTATCCTGTTTTTTTCCGATGGAAGCATGGCCTCATTAGCGGCTAAAATATTTACCTCCATGGAACACTATACACTCATGGCAATCCCCTTTTTCATACTCGCCTCTGCTTTTTTAACCACCGGCGGTGCCGCTCGACGTCTGGTTGATTTTGCAGTGGATAGTGTGGGCTGGATTCGTGGTGGACTCGCCATGGCATCAGTTTTGGCCTGTATGATGTTTGCAGCGGTATCCGGCTCATCACCTGCCACTGTAGTCGCTATCGGTTCAATTGTCATTGCAGGTATGGTACGGGAAGGTTATTCACAATCATTTGCTGCCGGAGTCATCAGTACAGCAGGCACCATGGGTATATTAATTCCCCCATCTATCGTCATGGTTGTTTATGCAGCAGCCACAGATGTCTCTGTAGGACGCATGTTCCTTGCCGGTGTCATTCCCGGCTTAATGATCGGCACCATGATGATGATTACTATTTATTTTGTGGCAAGAAAGAAAAATTTTCCTAATGTCCCTTTTAAAGGTTTTGCACAACTCGCCCACTCCGGACTCAGGGCATCAGGAGGACTGTTTCTAATTGTTATTATTATGGGTGGTATTTATGGTGGAATTTTCACCCCGACAGAAGCTGCAGCTGTAGCCGCCGTTTATGCTTTTATTATTGCCGTATTTGCTTACCGGGATATTAAATTCTCCCACGTACCTAAGGTCATCGTTGATGCTGGAAAAACCAGTGTCATGCTCATGTTTATTATTGCCAATGCCCTGTTATTCGCCTTTGTTCTCACTTCAGAGCGTATCCCGCATGAAATCGCCGAAATTATTATCTCCATCGGCTTACCCACCTGGGGCTTTTTACTGATAGTCAATATTATGCTGCTCATCGCCGGCAACTTTATGGAACCCTCCGGTATTTTATTAATTATGGCACCTATTTTATTTCCCATTGCCATTCAGTTAGGTATTGATCCCATTCATCTGGGGATTATTATGGTGGTGAATATGGAAATCGGCATGATTACCCCGCCTGTCGGCCTTAACCTTTTTGTCACATCAGGCATTACAGGAATGAGTATGATTGAAGTCATTAAAGCAACCTATCCATGGCTGCTGCTTTTATTAAGTTTCTTAATGATTGTCACCTATGTGCCGCAAATCTCACTATTCTTACCGACATTATTGATGGGACCTGAAACCGTCAGCATGTAGTGGTGTCGTTTAAAATTATATTTTGTAGATAACAGATATAATAATTTTTTGTATTATAATAAACAGTATTGCAAAACAACACCATAATGCAACCAAAATATTTATTGGAGCTGCTCTATGCCTGCCTTGACCATTAAAAACATACCTATTTAACTATACAACGAACTTAAATTTGTTGCTTCAATAACACCATAGAAGTATAAATAGTGAAGTCATTGTATGCCTTAAGCACACTCTTTTTCCTAGTAAAATATCATCGGATGATTTTCTATACAATATACAACAACTTCGTTCCAGCATCCCAGATAATATTATTACTTCTGAAGATATTGAGAAGGCAATTGAAGAAGGAAGAGCATGATTGTTGCTGACACTAATATAATTTCTTATCTCTTATTACCGACTTCATTTTCATCTTCCGCTGTCGTCCCTACAATGCCATTAACTTAAGGATTTAGTTAAGCATTTTATAAGCCTTATTTGTATTTAGCCCTACTTCTGTTGGCTCGTTTAACAGATGAACTTGACGTTAGGATATACTTACAAACTTAAAATCAATTTTTCATTAATAACTGATTATTAAGAGAGTCTATATCTTCTCGAAATTTTGTTGTTAAAGCATTCGTCAGTTTTACAAATTTTGGTTGTATTTCAGTACTTTCATTTTCATCTTTCCTATGCATAGAAATCACATGGGCAATTAATTCTGTTGATTCTGTACCCAACTCTGAAGAAATAAGGCTTATTCTAGATGAAATTGCAACTGCTGGCGAAAACGCTTCCGAAATTTCTTTTTTACTTGAAAACGACATCATAGCTTGTTCATAAATTTCTTTTAAATATTCAGAATACAAGGCTTCACGAAGTACAATTTTTTTCATAATCAGGTTATTCTTTATTTCCTTTTCTTTAGCTTGCTTATTATAAAAATTTGTAATTATTGCACCTGTTATTGTGCCAATAACAGCAATAGTTGAGAACAAAATTGATGGATGCATATTTTATTATCCTAATAAGTTGTTGGCATTGAATTTACCCCTGAATTTTGACATCAGAAAGTCAATTTAGGGTGGTTCTACTATAGTTTTTTTCTGCTAAGATTTCTCTAACTGTTTGCTCAATTACTTGTGACCCAGCAAAGCCAGTAAGCGTTTTTCAGCACATTTTTCAGCACGGACTCTTTTACGAATATTAGAAAGTAAAATTTGTATGTATATCAATAGGGTGATAAAAATAGCCAGAACCATAAAAATAATATACTTATATTTATAATAAAATGTTTGGGGTTCATTAATTAAAACAAAGTCCTTTGGTAGTTGAGATTGAGATAAATCAAACCGCTGTAGCTGTTTATAATCAAACATATACTGATTAGGACTATTGAGAACAACAGGAACATCATTAACATGAGTACCATTTAATATTTTTTTTGTTAACTTAGCTGCAATTTGTCCTTGGTTATAGCTGTTTTTTAGCATGCCACCAACAATTCCATACTCGAGCATATAATCAACTGAGCCATAAATAGGAACAGAGGCTGATTTTGATATTTGCGGAATAGCTTCTTTAGGCGTATATGTATGCCCATCTGTATCCTGGAAGAAAGATAAGTAAAAAACAACACTATCATTTGTTAACTCGGATACCTTTTTTTTAAGTTGTTGCATACTTAAGTCTTGTAAATAAATAACATCTAATCTATCAAGGTATTGACTAATGCTATTATTAAAGGATAATTTTAAAGATTTACCTGTGGTTAATTTATCATTGATAACATAAAGTTTTTTTAGCTTTGGATGAAGCTTTAAGATGAGTTCTATATTTGATACAAAATCATTTGCCTCAGTGACTCCCGTAACATTATTAAATCCCGATATTTTGTTTTTATTGAAGTTATTAACGCCACAAAATATTACGCTGGGATTATAAGGGAATAAGTCCGAGCGGTATTGCCTTAAAAATTTTAATGCGTCATCATCGGTAGAAATGATAGCATCAAATTTGAATGATTTATATTTGTACTGATAAAGGTTTTTAAGTGTAGAAAAGTGGTGTTCATCATTGCTTACCTTTGTATCCATATATTCAATATGTAAAATAACTCCTTGATCATTAGAAAATGCATCCTCGATACCCTGCACCTCATTATCTGTCCATTTATAACCTTTATTATAAGAATTTAATACAAGGATATATTTTTTATTGGTATTATTTTCTAATTGCTCAGTAACATTGGCATTAACCGGAAGAGTTAAAAATAAGTAAAAAGCTAAAATAGAATAGCAAATAGAGTTGTATTTATATTTTTGAAAAGAAGAAAGGGGCATTTTATATATTTTATTAGTTTTTTAACTGATAATATTTATTTTTAAAGTTCTGTTATTAGAATAAAGTTTAGGTTTTTGTGAGAAAAAATAATATATTTCATATACCTGTAGATTAAAGCAGTTATAATAAGAAAATCATCAATCCATTGTTCTATAATAGTCTATTTTTTTTAAAAATATTTATATAACTATAATAACTTAAATACAGATATTAAGGAATAAAAACTTTTAACCACTCAGTTTTCTACTGAATTAATAGAAAGTGTTGATGGTGAATGTGTTATTGTAGAATTGCCGAGTTTTACTCCTGAGCTATTAGTTTTGGCTCAAATTTTGCCCCCCACTTAAGGCTAGTTAATGACAATTGAGGGTAGTATAGTTAAAAATTTACATGATATACCCTATATCTCTGAATTTTCTGTACAAGATTTAGCTAGAATATCTCCCTATGTTGAAGAGCAAATTATTAAAGAAGGTGAGTTTATCTTTAAGCAAGATACGCTTGCGGATAAATTGTTCTTTATTACAGAAGGTGAAGTCGAAATTAGCTCTGATATTTCAGCTAAAACGATTAAAACCGGTTTCTTAGGTGAAGAATCCGTATTAGGCCAGCCCAATTATTTTTATCAAGCCAAAGCAACGAAAGCCTGTAAAATTTTTATCTTTAAAGCCAAAGATTTAAATAAAATTCTCGAAAAATATGCCGCATTAAGACACAGTTTTTCCTTATCACTATTACGCTTTGGTCTTGATAATAGGGATGTCGTTAATATTGTCCCTTCAGCAGAAGATGAATATACTGACACAAAGGGGGAAGTTAAAAGATTTATAGGATGGGTATTAGCCTTTATAATTCCTATTGTTTTATATAATTTGCCTATGATGGAAAGTTTACCGGCAAACACTAAAACCTTTATCGCCATTTTTGGAACCACAATTAACATGTGGGTGTTTAAATTAGTCCCTGATTATATTGCTGGTCTACTACCTATTATTGTTGTATTAGCCCTTGGTATAACGCCAAACTCAGTTATTTTAAGTGGCTTCCAATCATCCAGTTTCTTTATGGCCATGAGTATTTTTGTTTTATCCGCTATTGTTGTTCAATCAGGTCTGGTTTATAGGGTTTTATTAATCCTATTAAAACACCTCCCACCAATAAAGTTTGTTTATAATGTTATGTTAACCATGATAGGAATGATCTTAACGTCAATTATTCCTTCAACTAATGGTCGTGTTGGATTAGTGTTTCCCTTATTAATAGATATTATTAATATCCTTGATTTTAAGAAAAAAGGCAAAGAGGCTAATCGTTTAGCCATTTCTACTTTTTTTGGCATTAGCCTTTTTTCAGCTATTTTTATGACCTCTAAATCAATTAACTTTGTGCTTTTTGGTATGCTGCCTGCTCAAGTACAAGATGGTTTTCAGTGGCTTGACTGGGCATTGGCTGCATCTGTTGCCGCATCTGTGAGTTTTGTTATCTTTATGTTTATTTCTACGCTGATATACCGCTCGGATGAACAACCACAATTTAAACGCTCCGATATTGAAAAACAATTAACTATTCTGGGGCCAATAAGTAATATCGAATGGAGTATTATCTTTGGTATTGTACTGTTGATGTTAGGTATTATAACGGCCTCAGTTCATAAAATTAAACCGGCTTGGGTTGCGTTAGCTATAATGTTTGTTTTTTTGGCTTGGAACACTCTGGATAAAAAGGCATTTAAAGATAAAATTGATTGGCCCTTTTTATTCTTGTTGGGAACATTAATTGGCTTAGCCAAAGCTATTTCATTTTTACAAATTGATGACATTATAGCCTCTCAACTGGGGGGATTGATTGAATTGATGAAATACAATTTTTATCTATTTGTCCTGGCTCTTGCCTTTATTATTTTTATTATTCGTTTTGCAGTTTCAATTAATGCAACGGTCGTGATTGTGGCCTCTATCTTTTTACCTTTATCTGAAAGTGCTGGCATTAATGCCTGGGTGATGGGCTTTATGATCCTAACCCTAAGCGAAGCTTTTTTAGTGCCCTATCAGTGCTCTTATTATATTATGTTTAAAAGTTTTAACGAAAAATATGATATATATGATGAGTCATCTTTTTTAAAATTTAATATATTAGGCTCTCTTATTCGTATTATTGCTATTTATGCTTCAATACCACTTTGGCAGGCTATGGAGATTTTACAATAAATGACGCCTCGTACTAATAAATTCATGATGGGGGCTTTTTTTATTGCTCTGGCTACCTATTTAATTTGGAATGCGATTAACCGCCCTAGAATATTTGTATTGCAAAGTTATAGCGAAAACTATTTGTGGACCAAAAATGTTAATGATGCCATTCACGGCGTTTTTGATACGAGCTTTTATGATGTAAAGTATCATTTTATGGATACAAAAAGACATTCTGACCCTGATTTTAAACGTATTGCTGGTAGTTTAGCGCGTAAACAAATTAATGATTGGAAGCCTGATATTCTCATTGCTGTAGATGATAATGCTCAAAGTTTAGTCTCTTCTTGTTACATCGATAATAGCAAAGTAGCGACAAAGGATAGAGAAAATATCTCTGCAAAAACAAAGGACATCTTAGGACGATGTTTTTCTCAGCATCCTGATTTAAAGATTATCTTTTCAGGCATTGGAGCAGAGCCAAAAGATTATGGTTTTAGGGGGCAAGAAAATGTTACAGGGATCCTGGAAAGAATGGATGTTCCAGCCTTAAGTGAAGCACTTTTGATCATTGCTAACAAAATGGACAAAAAAAAATTAAGAGTTGTTGCCCCTATCGATGATTCCACATCGGGTGTTTATAACACAAATTCACTCAAAAGATTGAAGCAAGAGATGTTGTCTTTTAATATATCCGTTGATATTCAAGTTCTTAGTACTTTTAAGCAATGGCAACAAACTATCAATGACGCAAATAACAATGCTGATGTTTTACTATTCTCAAATTATCATACGATTAAATGTAATGATAAAAAATATTCAAAACGTGTACCTCCAAATAAATTAATTGAATGGACTAATCATAATAGTGATATTATCGGGCTTGGAGCCTGGGGCTTTTATTTTGCCAATGGTGGAATGTTTGCCGTAGGTGTTTCACCCTTTGAACAAGGAAAAGTTGCTGCTCGTATGGCATTAGATATAATTGAGAATAATACTATAGCCAAAGATATTAATATTGAAACCACCCACCAATCGATTATTTTTATGCGTCAAGTGAATATGCTATACCATGACTTAAAAATGCCTAGAATATATGAAGCTTTTGCCAGGGCCACAGGCAACTATTTGGAATGTAGTGATAAAACTTGTACTAAGGACTTAAATAAACTCAAAGCTGAGAAAAATAATTCAATAGTCAATATTTGTAATGATAGCCAATAGACTCGTTATTTAATCTTATAGCTTGAAAAACAATTTTGAACGCCCTATCATTCACAAAGTTTAAGTGCTATTTCTAATTACTCTATTAAATAGGAACGATAGGTATGCGTGGATTAATTCCTTTCTTGCTTTTTTCGTTTGTCCTTGGTTTAAGTGCCTGTACTTCACAGCAAACGACACAGCAAGTTAAAACTGTACAGCAAAAACAGTCCAGTCAGACTGAAAATATAAGCAAAATAAAAAATGTTATTTTTATGATTGGTGATGGTATGGGACCACAACAAGTTGGCTTATTACTTTCTTATGCAAGACAAGCCCCTAACGCTGTTATCCCACGTTTAACTGCTTTTGATCATTTAGTTAATGACGGACGTATTGGCGTATCCTTACCTTATACACACGATGTTTTAGTCATAGATTCTGCAGCATCAGCAACCCAGTTAGCTTCTGGATCTTCATCAGGTAACGAAATGACTGGAGTAGATTCTGATGGTAATAAAACCCGTACTATTCTCGAAATCGTTAGAGATCAAGGAAAGGCTGTTGGCTTAGTATCTGATACACGGCTAACCCATGCTACACCAGCAGGTTTTGCAGCCCACCAACGCCACCGTAGCATGGAAAATGAAATTGCTATTGATATGCTCAATAGTGATTCAGATGTATTGCTTTCAGGTGGCTGGAGACATTGGATCCCTAAAAATGCCAATATAGCTGGTTCACCTGAGCAATTAGCCCTACAAAAGCTTATGCCTCATGCTAAAAAAATTAAATCAAAACGCAAGGATAATCGTAATTTATTACTTGAAGCTAGAGCAAAGGGTTATTCACTGGCCTTTGATCGGGATACCCTAAATCAAGCAACAGGTAAAGTTCTTGGATTATTTTCTTACTCAGGTATGGCCAATGGCATTATTGAAACTAAAACAAAAAATGATCCAAACCGGACTATGCCGACGTTAAAAGAGATGACCGTGAAGTCAATTGATACCTTGGCTAAAAACCCTAATGGTTTTTTCCTGATGGTAGAAAGTGGACAGATTGATTGGGCTGGACACCAAAATGACGCCGCTTGGATGTTACATGAAATGTTAAAGATGAATGAAACATTAAATGCAGTCCTAGAGTGGATGAAAGGACGTGACGACACCTTACTGGTTGTTACTGCCGATCATGAAACTGGTGGTTTTGGCTTTAGTTATTCTGGTTTTAATTTGCCCAAGCCTAAAAAGTTATCTGGTGAAATGTTTAAAGATGCTTTGTTTAGACCAAACTACAACTTTGGTGATCCGGCTATTTTAGATAAACTTTACCAACAAAAATTGGTCTACTCTGCCATCTTTAAAAAATATAATAAATTAGCAGAAGCTGAACGTACACCACGAGCCTTAGTAGAACTTGTCAATAAGAATACTGAATTTCCAATTAATAAAACAGAGGCTAAACGTATTTTAGAAACAGAGAGCAATCTTTATTATGAGGATGGACATTATTCTTTAGGTAAAAAAACAGTTTCTCGTATTGGGGCTAACGATGCCTATTATGTTTATGCTAAACGCCATCAAGGGGCTTTATTGGCAAGAGTGAAGGCCAATGATATGGGCCTGACTTGGTCAACAGGTACACATACAAGCACACCGGTTCTCGTTTTTTCTAAGGGGCCAGGAACATCGACAGAACCCTTTACTAAAATTATCCACCATACTGATATTCCTAAATACCTTGAAAAAGCGATGATGAATAATTGATAATAGTTTTAAATTATTTATGATTATTTGCATTTACGAACCGAGACAGAACTCTCTGGTCTCCCGGTTTTTATCACCATAATTGTCGAAAACAATATCGAATAGCTAAGGCTGCCAACCTTACCAACTGGAGATATCCCCTATTTTAGTATAAATAGCTACTCTCAGACTCGTACGAGCCGGAGTTATAGTTAGATCTGGTATTTAGCAAAAGAAAAGGTGACGTATTCTGTTAGAATTAATTTTCCACATAGTTCATAGCAGAAAAACATCTGCATATTCATTGATTCACGCTCGAAGTGAGAAAGCTGCAATTCAAAATCAGAAAACATTCATTTTTTAACGTTCATAAAATGACAAAAACGTACACTGAGCGGACATTTTGGTTTGTTGTTATGTTGAAAAATAATGACTCCTTTGGATCTAAACCGTCATTTTTCTATATCATGAATTTGGGTGTCATTTGAATATATGTTTTCTATTCTGGTAGCAGGGCTACCCATTTCAAACAATTAAACAAGTAATTTATATGATTTTAGGGATATTTTAGAAATATAGGCATATATAAAGACATTGAACGTAGCCAGTTATTATTTTATACTCTGCTAATGAATGTTTTCCGTCAGATGAATAAACGAACTTTGCTCCAGCTAGTATTACTGTTGTCCGTAATACTATTGTCTGGACAGAGTGTCACGTTACATATTCATGGGCTTGAGCAAGATCACAAGCATGAAATTGAACAAACATCTATCCACACGTCTGTTCAGGCGGCTATTGACCATTCACATCTGTCTAAAATTCACTTTGCCAATGATTCCTCTCATGACTTTGACCACGATGACTTGGTTTATGATGAATTGTTCTCTGGATTTGATGTAAATGATAATGCATTTTTTAATAAAATTTCCAATAACACACTTTTGGTCGCTTTATTATCCATAGTTATTAATTTTTTTGTAGCGGTTTTTTGTCTAAAAATAGTCTATCGATACCGTGATGAAGAGTTTATTTATCCATTTCGATACGTATTTGCGCCCCCACTTCGTGCTCCTCCTCTTTAAGTCTTTATCCTTTTGATGGCCAGTAATCTTTCTGTACCATCATTTCATAAAATTATTTTGTATATTGTTTCAATAAGTTGATATGAGCTTAACTCTTTGTTTTCGTGGCTATCTACGCAAAAAAAAGAATTAGTTTAAGATTATTTTTCTTATTGCAAACGGATGCATTCCTGCGTTCAAAATCTCTATGTCCAATGCTATTAGCCTGGATATAAAAATATTTGAATGTAAAGCACACCTCAATGTGGAGTAAACACATGAAACATATAACACTGATTGTTCATACGGACATTCAACAAGATCTGATTAACCAACTAAGGGGTTTAGAACAAATCTCTGGATTTAGCTTTAATCCTGTAGAAGGACATGGAATTGAAATTGAATCTGACCCATTCATTTTGGCTCGGGATGAAGCCGTAGGCTACACCGCTCGAACTCGTGTAGATATTTTACTAGAGGATGACAATGTCGATTCTGTTCTCAGCACACTTCGTCATTCAACCTTTAATATTAAAGGACAAAGCATCTATTGGGTCACTGACGTTGAACAAAAGGGGAGATTCTAAATGTTGAAAACACAAACTAAACCAGTCTTTCCTGTTAATAAAATGTCATTAGGATCTCATTTTTTATTTTTGCTATTAGCCATGCTGGTATTGATGCTCGTTTCTCAGTTGAGCTTTGGACATGGTATGTCAGAGGCTGAAAAGCAGTCAATCATCGAAGGAGGCAATCTTCGCTATATGTGGCTCGGGGCAACACATATGTTGTCGGGCTATGACCATCTAGCCTTTGTTTTTGGGATAATATTCTTCCTGACAACGTTTAGAGATATTGCCAAATATGTCACGGCTTTTACCTTAGGTCACAGTGTAACGCTGATATTTGCTACTTTTAATGCGATCAAAATGAACTACTTCTTAATTGATGCCGTGATCGCTCTTAGCGTTTGTTATATTGCCTTTAGCAATATTGATGGTTTTCGCAAATACCTTAACATTAACCCACCCAATATGATGCTCATGATTATTGGCTTAGGTTTAATTCATGGTTTTGGTCTGTCAACTCGATTACAAGCACTGCCTTTAAATGAAGAGAGTCTATTGCTTAATATCATTTCATTTAACGTCGGCATTGAATTGGGACAAATCAGTGCACTGGTCTTGATGTTACTCGTTATTGCAGCCTTTCGAAAAATGCATGCATTTAATACCTTCAGCCTGATTGCAAACTATTTACTGATTGTTATGGGCGGGTTACTTTTTCTTATGCAAATGCATGGCTATGAGCACACCAGCAACCCTGATGAGTTCGTTGCAGGCGAACAATCGGTTAAAACAAATACTAAGGGGAGTATTGATGCACAGCAAACCAACTGGACAGATTCAATCAAAATAATCATTCCAGCCAGAGGTGATAAAGAATACAAATTGCTTCTGACAAAAAATGAAAAATTTGAATACTTCTGGAAAGCGAATGGTGAAGAATTATTTTTTGATTTTCACGGTGAGCCCACTGGTGGCAAACCAGGCTATTTTGAAAGTTTTAAAAAGGATACGGATAGTCAGGCCAGTGGTTATTTAATACCCACATTTGATGGTACTCATGGTTGGTACTGGAAAAACACAAAATCCTTTCCGGTCACTATTACTCTAAACGTTAACGGTAAATATAAGCGATTAGATGTAAAAGAGACTATGACGCCACAACCAGATAATCTTATGCAAAAAGAAACAATGACTCACGATACGATTGATTAACTAACTATTAATAAAAAACTAAAAAACTGGAGATTTACATTATGAAACTAAGAACATTATTTATTAGCGCTATCTTTGGCTTATCATCTATGACACTTATGGCTGGTAGTGGGCACAATCACGGACATTCACATGCACCAACGGTTTTAGTGAATGAGTCAGGGGCAATAGATAATGCAACAAAGATTGTTGCATCGCTGATTAAGAAAAATAAACTGGAGAAAAGCTGGTCATCGGTTAAGGCAAACTCTGCTGAAAAAATAACCGTTGATTACAGACCTGAGTGGCGTATTACTTTCACCAATAACAATATTAAAGATATTAATAAACAAAAACTATATGTATTTCTATCACTTGATGGTCTCTATATTGCAGCAAACTTCACAGGAAAGTAAATACGATTGATAAATAACTTTAGGATATTTACCTTATGAATTTAAAAAAAATAGTTTTTTTGTTTACTCTTACTATGCTCTCAAGCATTGCTGTAGTGGGGTGTGACAAAAGTCAAGAAGACTTTAAAGAAAAAAACCAAGATCAAATGAATAGTCATGGGCATTCGCATTAATGAATTAACTGCAAATTAAATAATTAAAAGGATATAACGGGTTTTGTTATATCCTTTTAATAAAACTATCTGATTAACTCTCAAACTTATTGAAGAAAATATCAATAAATCTATAAACCACTTCAGAGAAATAAAAATGTTAAAAATACTTATAATACTATTATCAACGTCTTTACTTGCACCCAATGTCTTTGCTGAAAAAGATGATGCCGAAAAACTGGTTTCCTCCATGAAAAAAGCGGATATGACCTATCGTCAGTTAATGGAAGTTATGGTCAGAAGTTCCAGTATGATGCACGAAGGAATACTGAGAGAGAATAAACAAATGGTTGAGGTGGGTGCAAATTTTATTTTTACCCACCCTGCCCCTGATCATAAACCCTGGAGTATCATGAAAAAAGAGGATCAGGTGCAATTTAAACAGAGTCTGGTTTCTTTTGATAAAATATTAGATGTCCATACTGAAAGTATTGTGGAGGCGTCAAAAAAAGAAAATTGGATTGAGGCGAGCAAAGCTGCAAATGAGTTAATGAATTCATGTATTTCATGTCATGCAATGTGGAAAAATAAGGTGAAATAACCTGTTTTTAAAAGATATGTTTAAACAACTATTCATATACCGATTACTGTTTTTACTGATTATAGGGAATTATACGGGTAAGTAAATTTATACAGCAATTGTATGAAAAAAGACCTTATTGATTCATTTTGAAGCTCATGGAATATTTAAATAATTTACAATCTCATTCTAACTGGCTTGATTTTCTGGCCGTTTCAGGCACTAGCTATTTATTAATTTTTGCCGCAGAAATTGGCGATAAAAGCCAACTGGTTTGTATGGCACTGGCTGCCAGATATAGAGCTTTTCCCGTAATGCTGGGTTCAGCTTTAGCCTTTATATTTCTTAATACAATAGCTGTTACTTTTGGTGTGGCCATTGCCAGTTGGGTTCCTGAAGCCTTTATATCTGCCATTGTAGCTGTCCTGTTTGCAACATTCGGTATCCATGCACTGCGTATAAGTGAGGAGCAGGAAGATGATGTGGCTGTTATCAGTAGTAATCGAAATATATTTGTGACCACATTTTTACTGATCACTATTGCTGAATTTGGAGATAAAACCCAATTAGCCGTGGTCGCTTTAAGCAGTACCAGTATGCCTATTGCAGTCTGGGCAGGTTCCACTATTGCTTTAATCACAACATCAGCACTGGGCGTCTGGGCTGGTCGTACTCTATTACAAGAAATACCTATCACCATTCTTCATCGTATCAGTGGTGTGATTTTTCTTTTACTTGCCATATTTGCAGTATACAAAACTTATGCTGTATTAAGTTAATAAAGAGGAAATAGTAATGCATTTACACTCACTAGAAAAATGGCAGCACGCCCATGACTTTACACTTAAAAATGAAAAGGGAGAACGACGTACAAAATACGTTTTAATTCTTACTGCTATAACAATGGTTGTAGAAATAATTGCGGGTAGCATTTTTGGTTCAATGGCTCTTCTTGCTGATGGCTGGCATATGGGGACACATGTCGCTGCTTTTTTTATAACGATTTATGCCTATCGTTATGCTCGTAATCACGAAAACAATCCTGCCTATGCTTTCGGTACAGGAAAAGTGGGTGTACTGGGAGGCTTTGCCAGTGCTGTCGCTTTGGCCGTTGTGGCTCTGATGATGCTGGTAGAATCTTTACAGCGAATTATTGACCCGCAAATTATACAATTTAATGCTGCTATTAGCGTTGCTGTTCTTGGACTCATTATTAATATTATCAGTGCTCTGATTCTAAAAGATGATCATGGACACTCACATGCTCATCATCATAATCATGACCATAACTTACAGGCTGCCTATATGCATGTATTAGCTGATGCATTAACCTCTTTATTGGCTATCGTAGCTCTACTGTCAGGGAAGTACTTTGGATGGAATTGGCTTGATCCCATAATGGGCATCGTCGGTGCCGTTATTATTACCCGCTGGTCATATGGTTTACTCAAACAAACTGGCCCAATATTACTGGACAGCAGCATTGATGAAAAATATCAGTTAGCCATCAAAAATACCATCGAGAATGATTCAGATAATCGTATTACTGATATTCATATATGGAAAATCAGTGCCAATCATTATGCAGCAATTATTTCTTTGGTCACAAATCATCCAAAACCAACTGAGTACTACAAGAATTTATTGGACGACTTCCATAAATTATCACATATTACAATTGAAGTTTATCAGTGCAAAACAGAATCACCTGATACCACTCAAATTTAGGAATATTCTTATGAAGAAAAGGTATATTTTAACACTTTTACTGACAAACCTGACTTTATCTCATGTCAACGCTGAAGAAAAAACGGCTGAACAACTGGTTGCCTCTATGAAAAAAGCAGATATGACCTATCGGTGTTAATGGCGATGATGGGCAGAAGTAACAGCATGATGCATGAAGGCATACTAAGAGAAAACAAGCAAATGGTTGAGGTGGGTGCGAATTTTATCCTGTCTCATCCAGCACCCAATCATAAACCGTGGAGCATTATGAACAAATCCGATCAGGCTGGTTTTAAAAAAAGTCTACTTGCTTTTGATAAAATATTGGATATTCATACAGAAAGTCTCGTTGAAGCCGCCAAAAATGAAAACTGGATGGCAGCAAGTAAGGCATCACATGAGCTAATGAATTCATGTATTTCTTGTCATTCAATGTGGAGACATAAAGTCAAATAAATCACCTGTTACAATTTGTTACAGCTCTGAGAAGCTTGTTACAAGCTCTTCTAATAAGATATGAATCATTGATACAGCTTGTATTTAACAGGCTGTTATTAAGAAACATAAAACTATCTATTTTGGAGATAAATAACATGACTAAAGTAAAGAAAATGATTATTGGTACAGTTTTCACTGTTGTGACACTGGGTGGCATTGCAGCTTATGCAACAGCAGATGGCTGTGGTAAGTTTGGCGGAATGCAGAATAAAGGCAGTGAATTTATGCTTAACCGTATCAGTTCAAGGCTGTCTCTAAATGCTGAACAACAACAAAAACTTGAAAGCCTGCAAAAAACAATGATGGCAGAAATGCAGACACAACAAGAAAAGCATCCTCGCAATCAAATGATAGAATTGATTTCTGAACCTAAATTAAATCAGGAAAAGGCATTGGCAATATTAGGAGAGCGTAGTAAAAAAATGGAAGGATCAGCACCTAAAATAATTACAGCAATAGCTGATTTTACTGATAGCCTGAATGATGAGCAACGTGCTGATCTGAAACAGATGATTGATAGATTTGGCATGCATCGTGACCCAGGTAGAGGTAGTCATTTTAAAGGCCCTTTTCCTCAATAATAAGGTAACGACAGGATGAAAGAATGAAAAAGGCTTTATGTCATTCTCTTGTCTCACATGAAATTGACCACTGTCTTATATGAGTATTATCATAGCGACAGCGGTCAATTTCACGGTTTTGCTGAAGGCTCTCATCCTTGTTAAGATATAACTTGATATTAACTGTTAAATTTATCTATTGGTCTGACCACACAATACCGATTATAACCTTTTTGAATTAAACAAAATGCATACTATTTTACTTATTGACGATGATGAGCGGCTTGCAACATTACTGAGTGAGTATTTTTCTCGCTATGATCTAAAGCTTATCAATGAAGTTCATCCTATTGAAGGTATCGATCAAGTGAAAAACAATCAGGCAATTGAATTAATAATTCTTGATATCATGCTGCCTGATATGGATGGATTTGAAGTTTGCCGTACCATAAGAAAATTTAGTGACATACCTATTTTAATGCTAACAGCTCGTGGTGAGGTAATGGATCGTGTTGTGGGATTTGAAATTGGCGCAGATGATTATTTATCTAAACCTTTTGAACCTCGAGAGTTAGTGGCTCGAATTCACAACATATTCAAACGACTGAATAAAAACAAGACAGAGTTCAATACACAGAATGATATTTTGCAATGGGGCTCACTGATACTGGATAAAATAAAACATGAAGCTTCTCTTAATCAAGTCAAACTTGAACTGACCAATAAAGAATATGAACTCCTTCGCTTATTTGTAGAAAACCCTGATAAAACGTTTGATCGGGATGAAATTATGAACTTACTCAGTGGTATTGATGCAGAATTATTTTCACGCTCAATTGATATTCTGGTGAGTCGGCTTCGGCATAAGTTAGAACCGTTAAACTGTATACAAACCATCTGGGGAAAAGGTTATCGTTTTATACCACCGGAAAACAACCCATGAACTTTTTTAACAATATGAGTGTATCTCTCAAGCTCGTGCTGCTTTTTTTTATGACCAGTGTGGCTATTATTTTAGTACTGCGTTTTTCTACAGGCAATGTGTTTAAAAAGAATTTTAATGAGAACATGCGTCCCCACTTGTCTCAATATTTCCATTACATAAACAATGAAATAGGTACTCCACCTGATCTGAATACTGCACAACGCTTAAGTAATGAACTGAAAATTAAAATTATTATTAACAGTTCAGATATACACTGGTCATCCGACGATGAATTTTTAGCTAAAGAAGCAATTAATTTTAAGACTCATGATGATCAATATAGTCATTATGAAAGTGGTTATTATAAAGGCCATTTTATTATTCGTATTATGAATACTCCATACTCTACAATATTTTTAGTCGACACACCCAATTCACCATGGACACTATTATTGAATTCATTACTCAGTATTCTTCTGGCTTTAGCAGTTCTCTATTTCTTATTACGTTGGATGATTAGCCCATTAAAAAAAATACAGAAAAGTATTCATCGTATTGGTTCTGGCGAATTAGATCACCGTATCAATATCACTCAAAATGATGAGTTCGGTCAACTGTCTGTAGAAATTAATGCGATGGCTGATGATGTTCAAAATATGCTGGAGGCAAAACGGCAACTTTTATTGGCAATCAGCCATGAATTACGCTCACCGATTACCCGAGCAAAAGTTGCCTTATCTTTGATGGACAATGGCCCTCTGAAAGAGGAGTTACAGATTGATTTGAATGAAATGGAAACAATGATTAAAGCATTGCTGGATGCTGAACAGCTAAATTCCCGTCATCAAGTTCTTAAATTAAGCAAGACAAATATTAATAAAATTATCAGAGATACTATTTCTACATTTTATCAGAAAGAGAAAATAGTACAGAAACTTGACTCAATCATTTTAAATACATTACTTGATGAAGCACGAATACAATTTGTTATTAAAAATCTGATTCATAATGCCCTGAAACATCGTAAACAGCAATCTGATGATATTTATATCACTACGAGTCAAACAGAAAAACAAATATGCATCATTGTAGAAGATCGTGGTTTTGGTATTTCTGAGGACCATATTCCTCTTATAACGGAGCCTTTTTATCGTGTAGATCTCTCTCGTCAGCGTAAAACTGGGGGCTTTGGGTTAGGTTTATATCTCACAAAAATGATCGTTGAAGCACATCAGGGGGAAATCATAATAGAAAGTAAAGAAACAATGGGCACAAAAGTAACTATCAGACTACCACCTAAACAGGCTCAAAATTCAGACAGTTGAAAATGACTGTTGTACTTCAGTTAGCCGTCACTTCATAAAAAAACATCAATTGACTGCTTAATGCTGATGGCTGTCACTTAACCCCATTGATTTATTGGCAATTTAAAATGGCAGCTCTCTGGAAATCTCATGGGTAATAGCATTTGACCTCGACCTGCTCCTTTAGGTCATATGTGTAATCCATTATAGACACCCATTAAAAATCCATATCTATATGTTAAATTGTGGATGTCTTATTATTATGTCTGGGTA
>JAHXIV010000010.1 GCA_025655455.1 gamma proteobacterium symbiont of Taylorina sp. | reverse complement strand
CATCTATAGCAAAGGTCTTTGACAGCAGAGCCAGTCGTTCTTCTATCCATTGTTTACGATGGCTGTAGTCTTTGTTAGTGATAGAGTCAAAGCCACATAAGAAACCCCGTCTGACACAGCGAGACATGCAATGGTAGTATGGGGTATCTGAGAGACAGATCTGTTGTTTTCTTGGAGTTGGCATTTGATTAACTTCCTTTTAATCATAATTTCCAGTGGAGTTATGAGTATACAATATAACTGTACGTAATTCAAATGCTGTTGAATTATTTGTGTTTTATTTTGTTACACTAAGATTTAATTTATGGATGTCCGATGTTTTGATTAGTCTTTGTTAGTGATAGAGTCAAAACCACATAAGAAACCTCGTCTGACACAGCGAGACATGCAATGGTAGTATGGGGTATCTGAGAGACAGATCTGTTGTTTTCTTGGAGTTGGCATTTGATTAACTTCCTTTTAATCATAATTTCCAGTGGAGTTATGAGTATACAATATAACTGTACGTAATTCAAATGCTGTTGAATTATTTGTGTTTTATTTTGTTACACTAAGATTTAATTTATGGAAAGATTTAATTTATGGATGTCCGATGTTTTGATGGATGTCCGATGTTTTCGATGTTTTGATTATACAGAAAATGATGAAAACTTTATGAATCACCATATGAAGGAAATAATCACTGTCATACTTGAATCTATTTTTGAGAATAGAATTGAGTATCATGCAAGAGCATAACAAAAGTTTGCATTGGAAGAGGCGTTATGCTCAAGAAAGTGTGAAATGTGCTAAAATTGAGATAGAGGATTTATACTATGACAAATTCAGCAAATATGATTTTAGACCAAGCTCTTGAGCTAAGTGCACCAGAGCGTGCAAATGTCGCAGAGAAATTACTTTTTAGCCTTGATAGACCAGACTCCAAAATTGATGCTCTGTGGGCAAATGAGGCAGATTCACGTGTTGAGGCATATAAAAAAGGTGAAATTGAAGCTATTCCAGCAGAAAAGGTATTTGCTAAGTACCGTAGAACGTGAAAGTAACTTTTCTAAAAGTAGCAGAAGCAGAGCTAGATGATGCTTTTGAATATTATGAATCAGTACAAAGCGGCTTAGGGTTTCGATTTTCAACTGAGGTTGAGCTTTCAATAATGAGAATTACCAAGTTTCCTTTTTCATACGAAGAGATAGGTCAATATTCTCGCAGGTGTTTAGTTCAGAAATTCCCATATGGCATTATTTATCAGCACATGGAAGCTCAGGAAGAAATTTTAATTGTAGCAGTTTCTCATTTACATCAAATACCAGATTACTGGTCAGATAGAGAATAAAAAGCATAACAAAAGCATCCAATGTAAAAATTGGTCGATGCGACTATTTAAAAATTGAAGTGTTACGAAAGGCTTTCCTGTTCCATTACCTCTCTGGAAGCCCCACTGAACACTCAAACTGACGTTGGAACTACAAATACCCGAATCAATATCATAATTATCAAGAAAATACTTGATCCCATATTGGTATCACACTATACTTAAAACATGAGAGTGATAGCAAAAGATTTAATTTATGGATGTCTGACGTTTTGTGCTGACGTTTTGTGATTTATGGATGTCTGACGTTTTGTGACGTTTTGGATGTTAAATTGAAATAGCTCTATTTTGTTCTAGCTATACCTAATTTCCATTGTCAACTGATGCGCATCAAGCTATACTTTGTATATGATTAAGTCATTTAAGCACAAAGGTCTAAAAAGATACTTTGAAACGGGAAAAATTTCAGGTATTCAGTCAAAACATGAGCGTAAACTGCGTATGCAGCTTGTAGCAATTGATACAGCGCAGTCAATCGAAGATATAGATTTACCCAGCTTTAAGCTTCATCAACTTAAGGGAAATAGAGATGGAATTTGGTCTATAACGGTAAATGGTAATTGGCGTGTAACTTTTAAATTTACCGATGGCAATGCATATATCTTAAACTATGAGGACTACCACTAATGAACATGCATAATCCCCCTCACCCAGGTGAATTTATCCATGATATTTATCTAGAACCATCAGGTTTTAGCTGTCGTTTTTTGGCAAAGCAACTTGATGTTGCCTCTTCAACATTAAATCGAATTCTAAAAGGGCAGAGTGGAATATCGCCAGAAATGGCACTGCGCTTATCCAAAGCACTGGGTAGAACACCTGAAAGCTGGTTGTCAATGCAAGATAATTATGATCTTTGGCAAGCAAAACAAAAGGTTAATCTCAGTGATGTTCATGCTGTTGATTTTGCAATAGCTTAGTAAAAATATAACAAATTGCTGCTACTGAACCTTCGGTCGTTGCACTCCCTACGGTCAGCAGAGCAAGGCGTTGGAACTACAAATACCCGAATCAATATCATAATTATCAAGAAAACACTTGATCCCATATTGGTATCACACTATACTTAAAACATGAGAGTGATAGCAAAAAGAACATTAAAGCAATTCTGGGAATCATCTCCCAAATATACTGATTCCCAAGCACCGCTTGAGGCCTGGCACGCAGAAGCTATTAAGGCAAGCTGGTGCACACCTCAAGAAATAAAAGCACAATTTCGTTCAGCAAGTATTTTGAAGAACAATCGAGTAGTTTTTAATATTGCTGGAAATAAATACCGCCTTATTGTTTCAATTGACTATATTCGACAAGCTTGTTTTGTAAAGTTTGTTGGTACTCATCAACAATATGATCAAATAGATGCAGAGAATTATGATGGATATTCACCCAATAAAAACTGAAAATGACTATGAAAGTAGTCTACAAGAAATTGAAAAATTATGGGGCTCACCAACGGATTCACCTGATGGTGAAAAGCTTGATATACTTTTGGTTCTTGTTGAAGACTATGAAGAAAAACATTATCCTATCGCGCCTCCAGATCCCATTGAGGCTATTAAATTCAGGATGGAGCAATCAGGACTTTCAAGAAAAGATCTTGAGCCTTTACTGGGTTCAAGAGGAAGGGTTTCAGAAATATTTTCTAAAAAAAGAGACTTGTCTTTAAACATGATTAGAAAATTGCATAATGATCTTCATATCCCTCTGGAAAGTTTGGTAAATTGAAACATTTCCAACCAGATTTAGGAGATGGATCACTGGGGCTTAGCGATTTTAAAAAAACTATTGAATGTGTTTCAATAGAGTCATTTTTATCGGCCTCTTTCCTTTGCCCCAGTGACCACTCAAAATGACGTAGGAGATAAAATAATGGCAAAAACTAAGGTTGTTGTGTGTAGATCATGTGATGGAGCTGGATGGGATTATAGCCATCAGGTATTCAAGAGGATTGATTAGCAGTCGTCGTATTGCTAAAGGCCATGCAGTGGTTCTAATCAATCGGGCGTGTTGCCAGCAGGTGTATTATTAATAGCATAATCAGGATTTAATCCTATTTTAAAAGCTATTTTTTTAATCTATTATCTTCGGGGTAATCATAAGCTTGAGCCAACATACCACTGTGGAGTAATTTAGCTATTTTATAGGAATCGATTTTCAAGACGTTTATTTTTTATGGCGACCCTATTTAAAAGACCCTAAAGATGATCATGTTCTTGAGGTTGCAGTAGCATCAAAAACAAAAACTATCCTTACCCATAATATTAAAGATTTTAAGGTAATTGAAAAATTTGGCATTAAAGCCATTACGCCAGGTAAATATTTGGAGGAAATAAAATGAGTGTATTAAGTTTAAGGTTACCAAACTCAATTCATCGTCATATTAAAGAAATCGCCTTTCAAGAAGGCGTTTCTATAAATCAATTTATTTCATCTGCAGTATCTGAAAAAATATCTGCAATATCAACAGAAAACTATTTAGTCCAAAGAGCAAATAGAGCTAATAGAGAAGAATTCACAGAAATTCTAAGTAATGTACCAAAAATAAAACCAGTGAATGGCGATGAGCTATAGAACGGCTCAACCAGAAAATGGAGAGGGATGTTTTAAAATGTAGTTGCATATACAATTATATTGGTGTATTATTTCCACATGCATTGAAGAATGCCTATATTTTAATAGCAATGCTTTAGCCAGAACGGTAACTCGTATTTGGACAGAAAAGTATCTCCAATTTAATTTATCACCACCCCATGCATTTTTATTGCGTCTTGTACTTGCTAAGCCAGGCATGTTTCCTCGTGAACTTGCGGAGGAGCTAAATCTTACTCGCTCAACAATTACACGATTTTTAGATAGTTTAGAAAAACAGGATTTGTTGGTACGACAAACTACAGGAAGTGACGGAAGAGAAGTACAAATCTTTCCTACACAAAAAGCAGAAAAATTCAGACTCAATTAAATGATACAGGTAAAGATCTAACTCAACTTATGAAAGACATATTGGGAAAAGAGGACTATCAGAAGTTGTATTAACTCTTCGTCAGATCAAAAAATTACTAGATAAAAGTTAGATTTTTTTTACAATATAGTTGTGCATGCAATTATTATTTAAATAAAATAGGAGAAAATCATGCCATACATTAACATTCGTATAGGTGCTATACTTAATGATATACAAAAACAAGAACTTTTTAAAATAACAACATCACTAATGAATACCGTGATGAAAAAACGACGTGAAGTTACAGTGGTTCATATTCAGGAATCCCAAGCGTCACAATGGTCAATAAATGCAGATCAATTATCACCTAATGAACCAATTGGTGCTTATGTAGATATAAAGGTAACAAAGGGTACAAACACAGCTGAAGAAAAGAAAGAAATGATAGCTAAAACTATTAAAATGCTTCAGGATACTGTTGGTACTATACAAGAAGCTTGCTACGTTGTAATTGATGATATCTCTGGTGATTCATGGGGTTATAATGGACAAACTCAGGCAATGCGAGCCAATAAAACATAACAAAAGCTTCAATCTGAATTTTAAAACCAGAACGAAGTGGAGGTTTTAAAATCAGATTAAGCTGGCGTTGAGGCTGTAGAATAACTCACTTTTTGGAGATCTCTTAAAATTTTAATTTTTTAAGTTACTGTTTTTAAAGATAATAAAATATCCAAAAAATGTCAATTTTAATGAAAGTGGAGTTTTTCTACAGCCTCGTTATATTTAATAGGAAAAAATGGCAAAACAAGGTTCAAAAATTGGATTCATTGGCATTGGATTTGGATTTGGATCAGTAGCATTATTATTAGCTTTGGTGCATTTTTGGGCAGGTTCCTTTTCACCACAACCAACTGTTGAACAAACGGTAGCCGAAAAAGCTGTTGCAATAAAAAAGGCAACACTCGCAGCCCTTAAAGGTGAAAAGACAGAAATAAAAAATAAAGAGGCACCTTGGGATACTGATAGAGTACTTTATATTATTACAGCATTGTTAGGTGGTTTACCGCATTGTCCCAACAATTTCCTTTATGACTCATTGATTTAGTCAATTAAATTTATAAACCTGGTCTATGCTATGTTGTCAACTACTATTGAAAACTGGACACCGGACAATTTATCTTTCTTATTAGCCTTGTGAGTTCGTTTCCAGCTCTTTTTCAAAACGTTGATGAAAACGATTGCGTATCACCTGATCTTTATGCTCTCTTTTTTGTGAAATGGCTTTTTGGTGCTGCCAGGCTAATTTCTTGCTCATATTACCAAATATGTTAATATGAGCTTATGGAATGGGAAATAGAATATTACAGTGAGGCACTTCAGGAGGAAATACAAATTTTTCCTGCTGGAATTCAGGCCAGATACATTCGTTGCTAAGAGCTTGAATGACGGCAGGACTTACTCAATCAGAAGTGGCTGAGCTTATGGGATCCAAAACACCTGCGATAGCAAGACTAGAAAATGGTGAAGGCAATAAACACCATTCCCCCTCAATTACTACTCTGAGAAAATATGCAATAGCAGTTGGCTGTCATTTAGAAATTAAGCTTGCACACAATTAATCAAGTCCAACAAAAGCATCCAATTTAAAATTTTACATGACGCTGATAAAGCTTGTAGCAATGGATGTTTTCTAGATTGTTCATGGTATACTTTCCTTTAAATATGTCCCGATATTGGGTTTGGAAATTATACCTGCTTGGATGTGGTCATGCTTTCTCGGCCAGTAATACAGGTGTTATGTGTAAATGAGGAACAAATGAAAGACACACTAAAGGCAGGTATTAAGTACAAACATAAGTTCGTAGTTCCACTTTCTAAAACTGTGCCGTCGCTATACCCAGAATCAGAGGAATTTGTAGTTATGCCTGAAGTTTTTGCTACAGGATTTCTTGTTGGTTTTCTGGAGTGGAGTTGCATCAAAGCGATTAACCCACATCTTGACTGGCCTAATGAACAAACAGTAGGTACTCATATTGATATTAGTCACGAGGCGGCAACTCCTCCTGGCCTGGAAGTCACTGCATCTATTGAATTAATTGAGGTTGAAGGAAGAAAGCTTGTATTTAAAGTAGAGGCACATGATGGATTTGATCTCATTTCAAGAGGACGTCATGAACGTTTTGTCATCAATAAAGAGAAATTTGATAACAAAGTTAATGAAAAGAAGGCATAAACATCTTGCTAAAGTAAAAGTGATAGTATAGTTTCCCTCTTATGAAAAATGAATTTGTCACCACTGTCTCTTTGCAGGAAAAAATGTTGCAAAGCGACAGCGGCGAAAATTCATTGGCCGAGGACTCCTAACAATGATTCATCTCTTTTCTTATTGCTCAGGCTCAAAAAAACTATCAATGGAAGTGTGGTCTTTTTTTATGTGTAATAAATTTTTTTTTTAACTTTTATATTCTTTTTGGCTTATTTTCTGCCCTTCCCGTTAATGCTGATATTGTCAAACCTGCATTGGTTGAAATTAGTGTGAATACTAATGGCAGTTTTAAAATTGAAATACGAGCCAGTATTGAAGCACTGCTTACGGGAATTAACAGCCGCTATAAAAATACTAAAGATGCACCTAATGCTCAGGCTTATGATGATTTAAGGGTTTTACCGAAAGAGCAACTATTACAGTCCTTTCAATTATTTGAAAAAGAGTTTTATCAGCAAATTAAGCTTTCTTTTGATGGCAGTCTCAGCCAGTTTCATATCAGCTCTATTGAGATACCGGAACCGGGCTATGTCAAGGTACCGAGAATCAGTGTGATTATTGTTGAAGGGAGGGCTCCTGTTACAGCAAAGTCTCTGACCTGGTATTATCCTATGCGTTTTGGTGATAATGCAGTACGGGTACGACAGGTAGATGAAGCCAAAGAAAAATGGCATTGGTCTGCCTGGCAATGGCTTAAAAATGATGAAGTCAGTCAGCCGTTTTCTTTAACAGAGGTTTTTACTCAACAAACCACTATACAAATCATTACAATTTATCTGGTTTCCGGTTTCGAACATATTTTGCCAAAAGGTCTGGATCATATCCTGTTTATTCTGGGTATTTTCCTGCTCAGTGTTCATATTCGTCCCCTATTATGGCAAGTGACCATGTTTACCATTGCACATACAATCACGCTTGGACTTTCTATGAATGGCATGATCAATCTTCCGGCAAATATTGTTGAGCCTTTAATCGCCTTATCCATTGCTTTTATCGCTATTGAAAATATTCTGTCAGCAAAATTGCATAAAAGCCGCTTATTGATTGTGTTTGGTTTTGGTCTATTGCATGGGCTGGGCTTTGCCAGTGTTCTATCAGACTTTGGTATGCCGGAGCATGATTTCGTGACGGCATTAATCAGTTTTAATATCGGAGTTGAAATTGCACAGCTCAGTATTATTTTATTTGCCTATTTATTGTTATCTTATGGACTACGTCGTCAATTAACTGATGAACAGCAGTACCGTCAGGTGGTTATTATTCCAGGTTCACTGGTTATTGCTATTATAGGATTATACTGGACTTATGAGCGAATTATTTTTTAGCCGTGATGTCAAAAAATATTTCTACCGGTTTAAATCATGCTTTGACATTTTTAATTTAACAATAAAAGAAACCCCATTTTCAAGGTAGTGCCTGTTCTCTTTTTTTCTATTAAGATAAAATATCTTACCATTATGATAACTGCTGATCAGTTGTGCGATATGTAAACCCAGACCTAAATTAACCTCTTTAGAGGTTTTCTTTTTATGAGTAGAACGAATGGAGACCATTGAGTCAAAGAGACTACTTTTAATCTTGTCTGGAATCCATTGGCCACAATTAAACAGTTCAATGGTGTAAGTTGAACTGGAATCATTTTCAGATAATATAATTTCAATGGTGCTTGTCGGTATATGAAAGCTGATAGCATTACTGATTAGTTTATCGAGTAACTGAGCAATCAATTCAGGGCAAATCAGGCTCAAAATAATCTTTTCTGGTAAGTTGACTGAAAAAGAAACTGCTGGATTGGCTAATTGTATTGATTCTATGTATTGACTTAAAAATTGATTAATATCTACAATTTCCTTATGACTGTTTTGCAGAGCCTGCTCCAGTCTGCTGGCTTCACTCATGCGTGACAGCATTCGGCTTAAACGATGACTCCCGTCCATCGCTCGTTGAAGAAATATTGAGTTGTCCTTAGATATCCCCTGCATCTGCATATTTTCCAGTGAGGATTTAATAATTGATAGGGGAGTGCCTAATTCATGTGACAGTTTTCTCACCATGCTTTCAAGATATTCGGTATAACGATTTAATTGCTGAAATAAGCTGGAAAAGCTTTGCGATAACTGTCCTATTTCATCATGACCGTGAAGGGAACGGAACTCATGTTTGAGTTTGCCCTCACGAGACATTACATGTTCGATAGATTCTTTTAAATGAAGAATACGATGGACTAGTCGTCCGGAATAGATGAGTAGAATGATACCAGTAGAAAAAAATAAAATAAGACTAATGAATAATAATTTTTCCAACGTCTGATCCTGAATGGCTAATATTGATGCATTGGTTTTTTCTATAATTAAAGCACCAATGATATTGTCCTTGCTGTCTTTAATTGCAGAAGCAGTAGAAAGTATTAAAATGTCACTATTACTTCCGTCAAGCCATGCTGAGGATGATTTGTTTGAGCCACTTAAAGCAAGGTCAATTTCCTTGCCATGCAGATGTATCAGATATTGGGAATAGCGTTGATTCTGAATGTCCAGATTAATGATTGCTCTATAGATATTGGCTAAATGTGTGATAAATGTATTGGCCTGTCTAAATGAAAAATTGTCAAAAGTGAACTGATTGGCTCTGGCAAGTATTTCATAATGTTGGTTGATAATATATAAACGGGTATTGGAGTTAGCGAGTTTTTGTTGGAATTTTTGTAGTTTTTGACTTAATAGTGGTGACTCTATTACTAGCGGGTTAAGATGAAAAGGTGATGTCTTACTACTGATTTTTTTGTCTAAGCTTGAAAAAGAAACACCGTTGTCATAGATATCAATGGTCATCATATCAGTAAAATTAGTTAAAGGGATCATAAACTCTAATTGATAACCATTTTTATTTTCCAGCCATTCTCCTCTGACAGGGCTTGTTGTTTGAGTGGTATGATCTTTTTCCTGTGTTGCCGTGAACCAGCCTGGAGCCTCAGTTTCCAGGTAATAATTCCGTTTATTTAAAGTGTAGGAATCAGATAGAGTGATGATAATATAGTCATGATGGTTTTGATATTCTGGTAAGTTGTAACGGCTGGAGTCATCAATGACGGATAAAAAAACAAATAAATTATTATCTTTTATACCAATATAGAAGTTGAACTTTTCATCACCGGTAGATGAACTAAATGATTGTTTTTTTAAACCGGGTTGCTGCCAGTCTTCAGCATAAGCATCAATAACCGGCATGTTGTCCAGTGTATTGACATAAATGGGCCTTTGCCCGTTATGGATTTTATTGGAATGACTGATTGAATAGTTATTGTCAAAAAATCCAGCCATAATGCGGCTGGTTTCCAGTTGGGATTTGCTCTGGTTGTCTTTTAGAAAAGTTTCCAGTTCAATCAGATAATAATAACTGACCACAGGTAGAATAAAGACAGAGAGGGTGGCAATTAATAATTTACCACGCAGTCCTAAACCTTTATATCTTTTATCAAACATAAAAAGCCTTTAGAGAGAAAAGAGTTGCCTCTGTCTTATTTGCTGATGGATCCAAGAGAGTTTCATATTACTTTGCACTGCCAGCGATAGCCTGCTCCATAGATACTTTCAATGCAGTTAAATTCTGCATCCTGTTGCAGGAATTTATTTCTAATGCGTTTTATTTGAGCGGTGACGGTATTGTCATCAACCAGAGTATTAGCTGCCTGCATAAGTTGTTCCCGGCTTTTGACATGACCAGGATGTTTGACTAATGCATGTAAAATCCACAGCTCTGTAATAGTCAGGTCAACAGGCTGCATCTGCCAGCTAACGCTCAGTCGCTCTAAATCAATCGTCAGGTCTGATACGGCTTCAGGTGTATTGTGGATATTTGCCGGATGATTTGTTTTCAGGGCATCAGTGCGCCTGAATAATGCGCTAATACGTGCACTTAAGTGGAGTAAGGATATATCCTTTGTCAGGTAATCATCGGCACCTAAACGCAGGCCGGAAATCGTATCAATATCATTATTCCGTGCGGTTAAAAAAATAATAGGGAGTTCAATCGATAGTGCACGTAGTTGTCTGCATAAATCAAAGCCACCTTCCAGATCATCTTCTAAACTGATATCCAGAATGACCAAATCAGGCAGGCCTGATTGAAAAGCAGCCTCAGCTTCGTGTCGAGAGGCGTAGCCAATAACCTTATAGCCCTGATTTTCCAGCATTGCTGTATAGTTTTCACGTAAAGCAAATTCATCTTCAACAATGATGATAGTTTTTAGTGAGTTTTGCAGTGTCACTCCCAGCCTCTCCCATAAGATTTGAATCCTTGTATTTTATAACAATCTTTCTTTGATTGTCATTTTTCATCATTTTTCATTCTCAATTGATCTTTTTTTTACCCCGATCTTTTCATTTTTATACTGTTAAATAATGGTTAAACCTAAAGGAAAATGAGTCATGAAAGAAAAAACTATAAATTACCAACTATTCATTGAATTAATTAAGCCCGGAATTTTCCTTATTTTCCAGGCTCTTGTTGCAGGTGTTGTTATCAGTACTATTTTAACAATGATAATTCTTTCTGTCAGTTCAGCACAGGCTGATGAATTACTTTTAAATGAAAAGTCTTTAAACAAAGAGTCTTTTGAAAATCCGGAAGATGTGGGACAGGGCAGTTTGTTAATACAAAAAAATAACCATGAATATGTTCCCGTTGATTTATTGAGTACTCAGGTTGATATTTCTGTTAATGGCTTGATCAGCCGTACAAAGGTGACACAGATTTTCAGTAATCAATATGAAGATAATATTGAAGCAATTTATGTATTTCCTCTGCCGGAAAACTCCACTATTGAAAAATTTACACTCATTATAGGTGACGAAGTGATTAAAGGGAAAATTATGGAGAAAAAAGTGGCTGAGCATGTTTATCAACAGGCTAAAAAAGCAGGTAAACAAAGTGCAGTCATGAAACAACAGCGCCCTAATATTTTTAAAACTAAGGTGGCTAATATAACAAAAGGCAGTGAAGTTTCTGTTATTATTGAGTATCAGCGTCGCATTAATTTTTCAGAACTGGGTTATGAGTTACGTTTTCCTTTAGTGGTCGGTCCAAGATACACCCCGTCTGATTATTATAATCTCAAACCTGATAAAGTACTGGAAGAAGAAATTGATATTCGTTCTGCATCACAAATAAGTCAAAATGATAGTCAAGTCACTCAATCTCTTTACTTAATTCCCCCGGATTCAGAAACAAATCAAATAATGAATCCGGTTAATATTCATGTAAAGTTGAATGCCGGATTTGAAATAGAAAGCATCAATAGTCCCAGTCATGCTATTATCTTTAATAATGAAAATACTTTAGAAAATAAACAATCCGTACAGCATCGCTCATGGGATTATTCGGTCACTTTAAAAGACAGGCAGGTGCCTGCCAATAAAGATTTCATCTTACAATGGCAATTAAAAAAGTCAGATTATCCAAGGGCAGCATTATTTAGCGAGCAGGATAAGGCAAGTGTTGACTCTCCTGTTAACACCTTTTATATCAATATGATGATAATGCCACCGGAGGAGCTGTTTCAGGATGAACAGCGTTTGAGTAAAGAAATGATCCTGGTATTGGATACATCAGGATCTATGGGTGGAACTTCAATTAAGCAGGCTAGAAAAGCCATGCTTAAATTATTAAAAAGTATGCATGCAGGAGACAGCTTTAATATTATTGAGTTTAATAGTGATTATGAAAGCCTGTTTTCATTTGCAGTACCTGTGAATCGTCATAATATAAAAAAAGCAATTAATTATGTCAGCCAACTGCAGGCAAAGGGAGGAACAGAAATGATCCCGCCTTTGCGGGCAGCACTCAGTTCTACAAAAATACCTTTTGACAGTTCTTTGAAAAAACAACTGAAACAGATTGTGTTTATTACCGATGGCAATGTTACTAATGAGGCGGAACTGTTTAGCATCATTAAAAATAGACTGGGAGATAGTCATTTATTTACAGTGGGTATTGGTTCTGCTCCAAATAGTTACTTTATGAGAAAAGCAGCAGAGATGGGTAGAGGAAGTTTTACTTATATTGCTCATGTTGATGAAGTAGAGCAAAAAATGCAGGCTCTTTTTAAGCAATTGGAAAGCCCGTTGTTGGCAGGGCTTCATATCACCTGGCCTGATGAATTTAAGCAGATAGCAATGTATCCTGAACGATTGAATGACTTATATCTGGGACAGCCTATACTGGTTAATGCAAAAGTCACTGTTCAGGGAGATACTGAGCAGCAGTATAAGCTGCTAATCGAAGGGCAGGGTGGAATGACCCAATGGAAAAGCCATTTAATGATTAATGCTCAGGCGAATCATCGTGGTGTTGCAAATTTATGGGCAAGAAAAAAAATATCAGCATTGATGGATTTATATCATCATAGCAGTGTGTCAAATCGACAGAGTGAAGAGGAACACGGACAGGAAGAATTAAAACAAAAAGTTATTGATGTCTCTTTAAAACATCAGATTATCTCACCCTTTACCAGTTTTGTGGCTGTGTCCAATAAGCCGCTTGTTAGTGAACAAAAAAAGATAAAGCGACTTAAGGTGCCACTGCACTTACCTGAAGGATGGACCTTAAATGTTTACCCTGCTACAGCAACTATAGGCCCATTATTGCAGCAAACCGGATTGATGCTGGTATTGATGAGTTTACTATTATTGAGCTGTTTAAAGCTGGTAAAATACATGAATACAGGGAGATTTTTCTGGTGAATTTACTCAATTTAAAATCCATAATATTGCTTTCTTTTATGATTGGAATTATTTGTTTACTGAGTGCAGCCTATATTCCTGCAAAAGCTCAATTTGCACAATACTTACTGGATCAAGCATGGCAGGAAAGTCGGCTTAGGCAGTCTGTGATACGACCCTGGGCATGGTCGGATAGCTATCCTGTGGCGAGAATAAAAATTCCACAACTGGATATAGATGTAGTGGTGCTTTCAGGTGCCAGTGGTGAAACACTGGCCTTTGCTCCGGGACATGTTGTTCAAAGTGTGCTTCCCGGAAACAAGGGAAATAGCCTGATTAGTGCACATAAAGATACTTTTTTTCAAAATCTGGATAGGTTGCAGACAGGTGATATTATTTCTATCGAAAGGATAGACGGCAGATCATTTGAATTTAAGGTCAGTGATAAAAAAATGATGAATATACGGGAAGAGCAGATTTCACTGTTCAGTGAACAAAGCAAACTCAGCCTTATTACCTGTTATCCCTTAAAAGGTGTTTATTCAGATCCAGATAAAAGATTTGTTCTGAATGCAGCTTATTCGAAGGAGGTCTTATTATGAAAAATTTAAAGAATATCCGCTGTTTTAAAGCAGCGCCCTATCTGAAGTCTTATCGGGCTTATTATGATTTAGCTAATGGTCAGCGTCATCTTATTGGCTGTTTTGCTACCATTAAGGAAGCAGTTTGTGCACGTAATTTTTTTGAAATCAGTTTGCTTTCATCCGGAAGTTTATGTGGTGCTTTAAAAAGTATTACACAACATCATGATAAGACTCTTTGGCAGTTATCGTATGCACAGACTTCTTTTGGTTAATTCTGTCAGGTATAGAGTCGGGCTTTGAATCTAATCTCGTAATCCATGCTGAACATTACAAATATTTAATATTACTTTGAATATTAAATATGCTAGACTGACAATAAGTTAATCACCGACAGGGAAATATTTTGTTACAAATGCTAAGACAATATTCACAAATTTATGGTCGTACTCTACTGGGTATGCTGTTGTTTGTCTGGCTGTCTATGGCAATAACCCCCTGTGTAATGGCTAATGATCTTGATAATATTACGGCTGCTGATATCGCTAATTTACACAGCAATATGGATAACTGCAGTTATTGTCCGGAAAGTCATGATGGCCGTTCAGAACAACTAATGACCAGTCAGGTGATTTGTAATAACACCCATAATAACTTCTCCGATACGATATCATTAAATATAGACAGTCTTGATAGTGTACCCTGTGTTTTGTTTGAACTTCCCGGTTCTGTGACTATAATACAGTCAAAAATATCATTGCCATTTAAAATCCCCAAGCAAACTAATGTTTATCATCTTTCCCCTTTAAGCCTCACTGGCATTTTACGCATTTAAACCATCTTTCATATACTTTTGTCCATTGAGGCTGGAGTCAAATGTCAACTCATTGAATTAATAATAAATCCAATGCTTGAATCATTTTACTCTGCACCGGAATTATGTGGCTCGTAATTGTGTCTCCAAATTATAAACAAATTGAGTGGAAAAATATGAAATGGTTTATCTTCGCCGCAATGAGCGTGACTTTAATATATGGCGGTTATACTTATAAACAGGAAATAACAGCCTATTATGATCAACTGCAAGCAGGAACTTCAATAGTAAAATTTACCGAAACAGCATTGGAACACGCTGAAAAACATCTGGATCCAAGTTATATTTGTCCCATGCATGGACAAATTATCAAAAATGAGCCGGGAACCTGTCCTATTTGCGGTATGGATTTAGTGGCACAACATCAAGAACTGCTAGAATCCGGAAATAGAGAGAAAAAAATCCTCTATTGGGTGGCTCCCATGGATGCTAATTACCGACGTGATAAGCCCGGCCAATCTCCAATGGGAATGGATCTGGTACCTGTTTATGCTGAAGATGAGAATATGGAAGCTGATGTTGTTAAAATTAATCCGGCAGTACAGCAGAATATAGGCGTTAAAACCATTCAGGTTCAGCGTGGAAATATATGGCGCAAGATAAAAACAGTAGGCTATGTTGATTATGATGAAGATGCCATTAGTCATATTCATCTGCGCACAGAAGGCTGGGTAGAAAAATTACAGGTTCGTGCAATTGGTGACAGAGTTAAGAAAAACCAGCTGCTTATGTCTATTTATTCACCGGAGTTGATTCGTGCCCAGCAGGATTTTGTGCGGGTTTTGAGCAGTGATGGAAGTGTATTAGGCCGGGCTGCTGAACGTAACTTAAAGGCTCTGGGTATGAGCCATCGCCAGATAGAACAACTGCGCCAGAGCAAAAAAGTGACCCAGACTATCAATATTTATGCGCCACAAGATGGTGTTATTAAACGTATGGGTGCGCGTGATGGAATGTATGTTACACCCAACAACGAGCTTATGAGCCTGGTTAACCTTTCTTCTGTCTGGATTCAAACCAATATTTTTGAAAGTCAGTCAGGCTGGATTAAAGAGGGGCAGGATATGAAAGCTGTTTTAAATGCTTATCCACAGCAGCAGTGGCAGGGTAAGGTGGATTATATTTATCCGGAGTTAGATCCAGTTACCCGTAGTTTAAAAGTCCGGCTTAGAGTTCCCAATGAAGATCAAAAACTGAAAAAAAATATGTATGCTGAAATATCTATTGATGCCGGTCAGTTAAAAAATGTATTGATTATTCCTAAACAGGCAGTGATTCGTGATGGCAAAGAAGAAAGAGTGATTGTGGCATTAGGAGATGGTAAGTTCAGGGCGAGAATTATCAATACTGGTGCAGAAATAGAAGATAAAATAGTTGTAACATCAGGTTTAAAAGAAGATGAAGAAATTGTGACTTCAGCGCAGTTCTTAATTGACTCGGAGGCTAGTTTAAAGGCTAGTTTTTCACGGATGGAATAGCGGAGTTGGAACTCCAACAGTATGGATTGTAAGTAAGAATAGATAAATTTGAGATAAGAAAATGATAGAAAAAATAATAGACTGGTCTATATATAATCGAATTCTGATTTTGATGATTTCAGTGATGTTGACGATAGGCGGTATTGTGTCAATTAAGTCGACACCGATTGATGCTATTCCGGATTTATCGGATGTACAGGTCATTATCAAGACATCTTTTCCCGGTCAGGCACCACAGGTAGTGGAGGATCAGGTGACCTATCCTTTGACTACAGCAATGCTGGCCGTACCGGGAGCGAAAACGGTACGGGGATATTCTTTTTTTGGGGATTCCTATGTTTATATCATCTTCGAAGATGGTACTGATTTATACTGGGCTCGTTCCAGAGTTCTGGAATATCTGAACCAGGTTTCAGCCAGTCTGCCAGCGGAAGCTAAAACACAATTAGGGCCGGATGCCAGCGGGGTGGGCTGGGTCTATGAATACGCAATTGTTGATACTCTTACCGGTAAATCAGGTCAAATGGATTTGGCAGAACTACGCAGTATTCAGGACTGGTTTTTAAAATTTGAATTACAATCAGTCCCCGGTGTCTCAGAAGTGGCGACAGTGGGTGGATTTGTTAAACAATATCAAGTTGTTATCAATCCTTATAAGTTACGTGCTTATAGCTTAGCTATGGAAGAAGTAATCAAAGCTATTCGATCTGCAAATAGTGAGATTGGAGGGTCAGTTATTGAGCTGGCTGAAGCTGAATATATGGTGCGTAGTAAGGGTTATATTTCTAATATTTCAGATCTTCAGGAAGTGTTGATTCGGGTTAATAACACAGGCACTCCTATACTGCTGCGTGATATAGCTGATATTCGACTGGGGCCGCAAATGCGTCGCGGTATTGCTGAGCTGGATGGTGAAGGAGAAGTTGTCGGTGGTATTGTCGTCATGCGTTCAGGAGAAAATGCATTAGAGGTGATTGAGGCAGTGAAGAAAAAATTGCAATCTTTGCGTCAGGGTTTACCAAAAGGGGTTGAGATTGTTGAAACCTATGATCGTTCTACTTTAATTTATAATGCAGTAGAAAATCTGGAACATAAATTAATGGAAGAATTTATTGTGGTTGCTTTAGTTTGTTTGATATTTTTGTTTCATATTCGTTCTGTTTTTGTTGTGATTATCAGCTTGCCTATTGGTATTCTAAGTGCATTTATGGTGATGAATGCACAGGGTATTACAGCCAATATAATGTCCTTAGGAGGGATTGCTATCGCTATTGGTGCTATGGTGGATGCCAGTATTGTAATGATGGAAAATGTGCATAAGCATTTTGAAAGAGAAAATGAACAGGGTGGAATTAACAGCACTAACCGCTGGCAGATTATAGCAATAGCTTCAAAAGAAGTGGGTCCAGCGTTATTTTTTTCACTGCTCATTATTACCGTGAGTTTTGTGCCGGTTTTTGCTCTGGAGGCACAGGAAGGAAAATTATTTGCCCCGCTGGCTTATACTAAAACCTATGCAATGGCAGCGGCAGCAATATTATCAATTACCTTAGTTCCAGTCCTTATGGGATACTTTATTCGTGGTCATATTATTAAAGAATGTAATAATCCGGTGAACCGCTTATTAATTGCAGTCTATAAACCATTTATTGAATTAGTCCTTAAATTGCCTAAAACAATGATAGCTTTTTCAATTATAGTGACTTTGTCAGCTCTCTGGCCAATGATGGGCTGGACTCCTTTGAAGCATAAAATTGGTAGTGAATTTATGCCTGATCTGGATGAGGGGGATTTAATGTATATGCCGACTACTTTCCCCGGACTCTCGATTGGCAAAGCAAAAGAACTTTTACAGCAGACAAACAAACTGATTATGACGGTACCGGAAGTACGTCAGGCTTTTGGTAAAATTGGCCGTGCAGAAACGGCAACCGATCCGGCACCTTTGACTATGATTGAAACTCTGATCCGTTTGAAACCTAAAGAACAATGGCGCGAAGGAATGGATTTGGCTCAATTAAAAAAAGAGCTTAATAAAGTAGTTAAAATTCCCAGTTTAAGTAATGCCTGGGTGATGCCGATTAAGACCCGTATTGATATGTTGTCAACTGGTATAAAAACACCTATTGGTATTAAAATCTCCGGTGTTGATCTGGGAGAAATAGAGCGTATTGGCAGTCAGATTGAGAAAATACTGATTGATGTACCTGGAACTTCTTCTGTTTTTGCTGACAAGTCGAATAATGGCCGTTATATTACAGTGGATATTAAGCGTCAAAAAGCAGCCCGCCTCGGCCTGACCATTAAGAATATTCAAACAGTTGTCGGTAGTGCTATTGGTGGTCTTAATATCAGTGAAAGTGTTGAAGGGCTGGAACGTTATCCTATTAATATCAGATATCCTCAGGTTAACCGTAATTCGGTTGCAGCGATTAAACTGCTGCCTGTGATTGCAAAAAATGGTGCACAGGTTCCCTTGGGCGATGTGGCAGATATTCGTTATGAATCCGGCCCCCCAATGATTAAAAGTGAGAATGCACGTCTCAATGGCTGGGTATTTGTGGATATTAGTGATAGAGATATCGGTTCTTATGTTAAAGAAGCAAAACAATTTTTACAGGATAATCTGGATTTACCTGCTGGATACTCTATTGCATGGTCAGGACAATTTGAATATTTATTAAGGGCGCAGGAGAAGATGTTAGTTGTTGTTCCGTTGGCATTAATGATTATTATTGTGCTGTTGTATCTTAATTTTAAAAACTTTGCTGATGTACTGATGATTCTAGGGGCACTGCCTATGGCTTTGGTGGGCGGTGTCTGGCTATTGTACTGGCTTGATTTCAATTTTTCAGTGGCTGTGTGGATTGGTTTTATTGCCCTGGCGGGTGTGGGTGCAGAAACTGGTGTTATCATGTTAGTGTATCTAAAGAATGCCTGGGAGGAACGACTGCGTTATGCAAAAGATAATGCTAAAAAAGTCACACATGATGAATTAACGGCTGCAATTATTGAGGGAGCCTTATTAAGAATACGTCCCAAGGTAATGACAGTGACAGCAATTATCGCCGGCTTACTACCGATTATGCTTACCACAGGAACTGGTTCAGAAGTGATGCAGCGTATAGCAGCACCAATGGTAGGAGGGATGATTAGTGCCATGTTGCTGACATTATTGGTAATACCTGCTATATTTTCTATATACCATGGTCATCGTTTAAAAAATGAGTAAGACAAAGCGATCTCCCTGGGAGAGGAAATTCATGGACAGGTATTTGTTAAATATCACAATCATAGAAAAGTCAGGAAGCACTGCAAAAAAGTATTGAAATACTCATGTTGCAGGTGAATAAAATGTCAGTCTCTGCTCATGGTATGATTCAGGCTCAATCTCATCTGGAGTCAGTGTTATCCATCAAAGTATAAACAAATAACTGAGCTAGACTTTGACTATTATTAATTAGAAGATATTTAATTTCTAGGAAACTTCAGTTAACACTTAACACTGCTTTTTTATTTTATTCCCACTCTCCTGTCAGATGATGTATTAAATTATCTGCATCCAGTTCTGAAATGACTTTGCCTTGTACTGAATGTCCTGACTCATGCACTGATTCTTTGTTTCCGGATATTAATGGATGCCATTGCGGCAGAGTTTTTCCTTCTGTCAGCAGACGGTAGCTGCAGCTGGAAGGCATAAAATAAACCTGATCTAAATTTTGACTGCTCAGAGTAATACATTCTGGTACAAGAGTGCTTCGACTAGTATAATCACTACATTGGCAAGTGTGTTGATTCAGATATTGGCAAACTACATTAGTAGAGTATATGACACCAGTATCTTCATCTTCAAGCTTATGTAAACAGCATTTGGCGCAGCCATCGCATAGCTGTTCCCACTCTGTTTGAGTCATCTCATCCAGTTTTTTGTATTCCCAGAATTTCTTTTGCATGATGGTTAGTGTTAAGAATCAGGTGTTAAATTTTATGTTGGAAAAAAATTTTGTAATAAAGGTGGTGCGTTTAATTCGTGTTATTGTGCATGTTCTTTGGGGCTGTGTGCAAGTGTTTTTCTTAATAGACGAAAAAAAAAGCATCGGGGAGAAAGAACAACAGCTTATTTGTCAGTGGTTTAGAAATTTCCTGAAAATTCTTAATATAAAACAACAAATTCATGGGGAAATGTCTGCAAATAAACATTTGGTGGTGGCTAACCATATTTCCTGGAAAGATATTATTGTGCTTAACTCTGCCTATGCAACACGATTTGTTGCTATGAGTGAGATTAGGAAATGGCCGGTTGCGGGATGGTTAAGTTACAGGGCAGGGACATTATTTGTTAAACGCGGCAGCATGACAGATGCCCGTCGTTTGAATAAGGAGATTACCCACTTGTTAAGTAGTGGACAAAGTATTACAATTTTTCCTGAAGGTGTAACCAGTGTTGGGAATGATATTGCTCATTTATATCCCGGGCTGTTTCAATCGGCTATTGATGCAAAAATAGGCATTCAACCTGTTGTTATTATTTATCGGGTTAATGAAAAATACTCTGCTGATGTTGCCTATACGGATGATACTTCTTTATTGAAAAATTTATGGATGGTTTTAGGTCTGGAAAATTTAACTGTAGATATCTATTTTACAGAGTTGATCAGAACTGAAAATATGACAAGAAAGGAATTATCCTTGTTATCATACCAACAAATGAAAGACTGTTTACAAAACAATATTTAAATTTATTATTAAAATGATTTCAAATTTTGACTAACTAATGGAAAAGATAATGAGACTAAAACTAATAGTGCCGGCAATACTCTTTGCTGTATTAATTTCACAAACTGTATCTGCAGATGATCTGGCAGATCTAAAAGCTCAGTTAAAGATTATGCAGCAGCAAATGCAGATTATGCAGAATAAACTGGATGCACAGGAAGTGGTGTTAAATAAGCAGCAGCAGGCGACTCAAGATATAGCACATCAACAGGCTGTCAGAGAAAAAGATAAGGAAACTAGAGGGGTGACTCACGAGATTGCAGACTCTATTACGATGGGAGGGGTCATTGATGTCATTGCCAATCACTCCAATAGTGACGGCTGGTCAGGGAACTCCTCCAGTGATTTAATTCTGGATACTTTTGAGTTAAGTATTGGTGCATCGGCAGGTGATTGGGTTAGCGGCTCAATATTATTTTTATATGAAGATGCTTCTGATGATAATTTCCTTATGGATGAAGTCTATATTACGATTGCTAACTCAGAAGTCACACCATTTTATGCTTCTGTCGGACGATTATATGTGCCTTTTGGAAATTTTGAATCGAATATGGTTTCTGACCCGGTAACTTTGACACTGGGTGAAACACGGGCAGATGTGATTCAGATAGGTGTAGAAACGCAAGATGGACTTTATGGTTCCGCTTATGTTTTTAATAGTGATGCAGAACAGGCGAGCGGTCAATATTCCAGTACTAAAAATAATCGCATTGACAGCTTTGGTTTAAATCTGGGTTATGCTATGGAAAATGATGACTTTGCTTTAGATATGGGTGCCGGATATATTAATAATATAGCCAGTTCTGCCACGCTGCAGGGAGTGGTTGATGGAAATGCTTTATGTGCAGGTGATGGTTGTATTAAGGACTATGTCGGGGGAATAAGTCTTCATGCTGTTGCAACATTTGGTCAGTTTAATTTAATTGGAGAATATGTGACAGCATTGAATGAATTTAAAGCGAATGAAGTCAGTATAGTGAATTCAGATAAATTAAAACCCAGTGCGTTGAATATAGAAGGTGCCTATAACTTTGAAATTGCGGGTAAAGAAACAACCGTTGCTCTGGGATATCAAAAAACACAGGATATGTATTTTGATACTGAAAGCTCAGATTTTCTTGAAGATGCCTGGTTAGCCAGTATTTCTGTTGGAATTATTGATAATACCACCCTGGCTGCAGAATGGAAACATGCTCAAGCCTATAGTGAAGTTAAAGATGTTGTTTCTGACTATGATGATGAAGATTTTCTGCAGATTAAATTATCGTATGAGTTTTAAGTTACTTAGAAGTGCCCACAGCCAAAAAAATTGGCACGAATGATTTTTAGTAACATTAAAATGGCTTAAAATTATTTGTGCTGATTTTTTGTTACTCAAGAGTGCCCACAGCCAAAAAAATTGGCACGAATTATTTAAGTAACATAAAAATGACTTAAAATCATTTGTGCTGATTTTTTGTTACTCAAGAGATAATTATCAGGAATAAAATGCCACAACGTATACAACTTATAAAGTCCTGGCTTGAAAATGATCTTCAGGCTGATATTAAAAACTTTGAAGCTGCGTCAAAAGATGCCAGTTTCAGGCGTTACTTTCGTATCGTTTTTAACAATATGATTGAAAATCAGCCTGCTGGTCAGTCTTTTATTATTATGGATGCCCCACCTGAGAAGGAAAATATTGCCTCTTTTATTGATATTGCAAAAAGTCTGAAAGCAACCGGGGTTAATGTGCCGGAGCTTTATGCTGTTAATCAGGAGTTCGGCTTTATTCTGATGTCTGATTTGGGATCGACAGCTTATTTATCTCAGCTTGATTCAGATCTACACTCAGCAGATATACTCTATAGTGATGCTATGTATGCATTAGTGAAAATACAAAAGGGTTTTTCCTCTATTGGGCAAAAGATGGAACTCCCTTTTTATGATGCACAACGTCTGCAAACTGAAATGGACTTATTAGCAGACTGGTATATTAAAGTTCATTGTAAACAGGCTCTGAGTGATGTAGAACAGTTTGTTTTGGAGCAGGCGATGAGTCGTTTGATTCTATCTGCTCATGAACAACCGCAGGTATTTGTGCATCGTGATTATCACTCACGCAACTTGATGGTTTGTGATGAACCTGATAATCCTGGAATTATTGATTTTCAGGATGCTGTTATTGGCCCGATTACTTATGATCTGGTCTCTTTATTACGTGATAGCTATATTGCCTGGCCGGATGAAAGAGTTTATGCCTGGCTTGAACAATATCGTCAGATGTTATTGGAAAAAGAATTATTAGCAGTTGATGATAAAACACAATTTGTGCGCTGGTTTGACTGGATGGGTATGCAAAGACAATTGAAAGTGGTGGGCATATTCTGTCGTCTAAACTATCGCGATGGAAAAGATAATTACTTACATGATATACCGCAAACTTTAGACTATTTATTTAAGGTCTGTTCCCGTTATCCTGAATTTGATGAATTGTTAAAATTATTAAAACGTCTTGAGCAGGGAAATACCAGGCAATGAAAGCAATGATCCTTGCCGCGGGACGTGGTGAACGGATGCGACCATTAACGGATAACCTGCCCAAACCCTTACTGCAAGTGGCAGGAAAAAGTCTTATTGAATATCATATTGAAGCACTGGTTAAAGCAGGGACTACTCAACTGGTGGTTAATCATGCCTGGCTGGGGGAAAAAATTGAAGCACATCTCGGTGATGGTTCTCAATATGGAGCAGCAATAATTTATAGCAGGGAAGATCAGGCTTTAGAAACGGCTGGTGGAATTATAAAAGCACTGGATATTCTGGGTGATGAGCCATTTATTGTGGTTAATGGTGATATCTATACGGACTATTCTTTTGATAGCTTAAAATATTTTGTGACGAGTTTTAAAAATAATCAGCAAACAGCTCATTTAATTTTAGTGCCTAATCCGCCACATCATATAAAGGGTGATTTTTATTGTCAGGATAATATTCTTTCTGAACAGAAGAATAATCTTAAAGGTCAGCGTTTTACATTCAGTGGTATTGCTTGCTATAAGCCTGAGTTTTTTAAAAATCTACCAGCAGGAAAACAGGCTCTCGGGCCATTGTTACGATCAGCTATGTCAATACAAATGGTTTCAGGTGAAATTTATGAAGGGCTTTGGTGTGATATTGGAACACCACAGCGATTAGAAGAAATAAATGATAGATACGGTAAAAAAGGGGGCGGAGTCAAATAAATTCCTGAGTTAATTTGACTCCGACCCCGCTTGTGTTAAGCCTTAGACTTTTCCATTAATTCATGGATGCGTGGTGCAAGAATCAGTTCCATTGCAAATCCCATTTTACTACCGGGAACCACCATATTATTACGGCGAGACATAAATGAGTTGGAGATCATATTGAGTAAATAGGGAAAATCAACTGTTTCAGGATGTTTGAAACGAATGACAATAAAACTTTCATCTGGTGTTGGAATATCACGGGCAATGAAAGGATTAGAAGTATCCACTGTAGGAACACGCTGGAAGTTAATATCTGTACGTGAAAACTGTGGTGTAATATAATTGACATAATCAGGCATACGACGCAGTATAGTGTCAACAGTGGCTTCTGCTGAATAGCCGCGTTGTGCATTATCACGATGAATTTTCTGAATCCACTCAAGATTCACAATAGGTACAACACCGACCAATAAGTCAACATGTTGAGAAACATCATCATCACCATCTTTTGCACCGCCATGCAGACCCTCATAGAATAATAGATCAGTATCAGAAGGAATCGCTTCCCAGTCAGTAAACTGTCCTGGAGTTAAAGGCGCATAAGGTACGGCTTCTTCTTCACTATGTAAATAATAGCGACGCTTACACATACCAGTTTCACCATATTCCTTAAATGTGTCTGATAATACACCGAAATGGTTGGCTTCAGGGCCGAAATGGCTAAAAGTATCACCTTTCTCTTCAACTGCTTTCTTCATTGCAGCACGATCATAGCGATGATAACTATCACCTTCTATGATGGCTGGGTTGATATTCTCACGAAAGAAAATATGCTCAAAAGCATCTTTTACTGTAGTGGTACCTGCACCGGAAGAGCCGGTTACTGCAACAACTGGGTGTTTAATAGACATAATGTATTCCTGTTGTAATTAAATAAGAAAAAGTATTAAATAAGAAAAAAGTATTAAATAAACGATAAATTAAATGACCTGAAAGTGTATATAACAATATTAGATGATATTAACCTTTGTCAGGGGTCGGAGTCAATCCCTACTCTCTGGCAACAGCCCGATAGCCGATATCTGTGCGATAAAATGTATCTATCCAATGAATTTGTTTTACTTTCTGATATGCCAGAGCTTGTGCTTCACTGACAGAATCTCCCAATGCCACCATACACAGGACGCGACCGCCGCTGGTGACTACCTGACCATTGCTGTCAGCTGTGCCGGCATGAAAGACTTTTGTTGTCTCAGTATCAACACAATCAAGTCCTTCAATAATATGACCTTTTTCATAATTGTCAGGATAACCGCCAGCAGCCATTACTATTCCTATTGAAGCACGTTTATCCCATTGTGCAGTGACAGTATCAAGCTTGTGATTAATGGCAGCCTGACAAAGTTCCACCAAATCAGACTGCAGACGCATCATAATAGGCTGGGTTTCAGGATCACCAAAGCGACAATTATATTCCAGTACTTTTAAGTCACCAGCGGGAGAAATCATCAGGCCGGCATAAAGAAAACCGCTATATTCATTACCCTCTGCCGCCATCCCCAGAATAGTGGGTTCAATCACTGTCTGCATGACTTTAGCAGTTATTTCATCAGTGACAACCGGTGCTGGTGAATAAGCACCCATACCACCGGTATTAGGTCCCTTATCACCATTGTCACGGGCTTTGTGATCCTGTGATGTGGCAAGCGGCAGGATATTTTTTCCATCAGCCATAACAATAAAACTGGCTTCTTCCCCACTTAAGAATTCTTCTACTACGACACGGTGACCGGCTTCCCCGAAACGGTTGCCAGCTAACATATCCTCAATGGCAGTAATCGCTTCCTGTTCGGACTGTGCAATAATTACCCCCTTGCCGGCAGCTAAACCATCTGCCTTGATGACAATAGGTGTCCCTTGCTTTTTTACATAGGCAATGGCAGGTTCAATTTCAGTGAAATTCTCATAAGCGGCTGTGGGAATATTATGACGAGCCAGGAAGTCTTTGGTAAAGGCCTTAGAACCTTCTAACTGAGCAGCCCCTTGTGTGGGGCCGAAAATTGCTAAATTGTGCTGCTTAAACGTATCAACCACACCATCAACAAGAGGTGCTTCAGGACCAACGATGGTGAGTGCAATATCATTTGTTTTAACAAAGTTCACCAGTGCGGGAATATCTGTGACACCAATATCAATATTGGTCAGCATGGGCTCGTGAAGGGTGCCGGCATTGCCGGGTGCTACAAAAACTTCATCCACCTGTGATGATTGAGCTGCTTTCCATGCCAGTGCATGTTCACGACCCCCATTACCAATCACTAAAACTTTCATGAAATAAACCTTAATTATAAAAAATGAGCATTTTAGCATGTTCAGTAATTGGTATCTAATTAACTTTAATGACTCTTATATTGTCCGACAATATCAATTAAATGCTTCATTTGATCTGAATTGTATCGTAAAGCTGTTTCAGGCATGATGGGCTATTAAAAAAAGAAGATTTAGATTAAACTTGGTTTGTAAGTAATTTCCTACATATGTAATCTTCGCCGGGAATGGTTTTAAATGAAAAATAGTTCGGTATTTTTAACTAAGCGGTATTTTTTTATTTGTCTCTGTTTTATTGTATTCTTTCTTTTATTTGGTAGGGGCACTTATGCCGCTCAGATTGCAGAAAAAACACCGGCTGATATTTATTCCCAGGTAAAATTTCTGGTCAAAGATGTTCAATATATTAGACAAAAAAATAATATCACCACTCCCTGGCCGAAGTTTTCTATTGAGTATGAACGTGCACCACAGCATGTTTTTCAAAAAACCCTGGAAATTCTGGATAAAATTAATAGTTATCGTATTCATGTACTGAAAACAGGTGGTATTGTAGTACCGAAATTTTCTGGTCGTGATATTACACCTAATGAGGTATATAGTATTGTAAAACGGCTGCATCAGGAATTTGAAGTATTGATTTTGCTGCTTCCGGATCATGCCGACAAAGAGATAGAAAGCGATATCTATAATGGTTCTGATGTAGAGGATCGATCATTTAAATTAACGATTACTCATACGATTGTTTATGCCGTACTATCAGAGGTATCGATAGTCCTGGACGAAGCACTGGGTATAAGAGGTATTACATCTTCCGATGTCTATACCCGCAGTGAACAGGTTAAGGAAATTAGCCGTTTCCTGCGCAGCAGTCAAAATTTGCCTCTATTAGTAGAAAAGCCTGAACGAACTGATAATAAGTTATCCAATCATGCTTTGCAATCAGTGTATCGCTTGCTGGAACAGATTCACCATGCGGAAATGAATCTGTGGATGAAACCCATTGAGATACCGGAGTTACCCCGGAAGGTAATAAAATCAGGCGATGTCTATGATGCTATGGGGCTGGTGCTGGCCGAGTTGCAGCGTATTCAGTTTCGTTTGGGACTGGAAAGGGGGTTTGATTTAACTGAGAGATATAAAAACAAAACCCCTGATGATGTGATATATAATACCCGCCGGGCAATGGAATTATTACCGGATTTTAGTCTTGAAACCCCCTTGCGACAATTTGATCGTCGTGCCTTAATCAAAACACCTAATGATGTTTATTCAGTCACTGAACATATATTGCAGCAATTACAGCAATATCGTCGTTTACGTGGTAATCAGATGAAAGTAGAGCCGATGCCGTTAATTTCCGGTTTAAAACCACAGCATGTTTATGCAAAAGCATTAGAATTAATTGATAAGATCAATTTAATCCGTAAGCAACAGCACATGGGGATGATCAGTGTGCCGCGTTATCCGCTTAGAAAAATTACCCCTGCTGAAGTGTTTAATCAAGCCTTGCGGGTGGATGAAGAACTGGTATTGATTTATCGCCAGTCCGGATTAAGTAGTCAAATTTGGCTGGCAAGCAATAATATTAGAAATTATGAAGATAAAACCCCCTCTGATGTTTACTGGAATATGCAGCGTATTTCATTATTATTAGATACGGTGCTAGGAGGAGATGTTTTTACACCCGATGATGTTTATCATGAGGTACAACTGATTCAACAGGATGTGATTATGCTATCACAATTTTTTAAACAACCTATTGCCGATAATATCTGGCTGCAAAGTGAACTGGATTTGAATAACAGACCGCAAGAGGTCTTAAAACAGGCAAAAAGAGTAATGAAACTGATTATGGAGGTGCAACGTCGGGCAGGTATTTTTCAAAAACAGGATGTTTTAATTCCATCTGGAGATGTGGTCACACTCTCTGAAGTTTATAATCAGGTAAGACTGGTGGTGACTGAATTATCAGAGCTTAAATTATTTCTGGGAATTAATGAGCTGTCAAAATATCAGCAGAGGCAGGATAATAAAACCCCCGGGCACGTGATGCAGCTATTACAGGGAATCCAGTCAGCACTGGAAATCCTGCTGCACAAAAAAGAAATATCCGGGATGATTAAATGATGAAACATCTGATTGCCTGGTCATTACCAGTCAAACTGGCTTTAATGGCTTTTTTTATTGCCGGAGCGGGTATTGTGGCCATTGCTGTTTTTAGTTATCAGGATGCCTCATCATTATTGCGCCAGCAAAGTACACAGCGTTTAAGTGCAGATTTACACCGTTTAAGCACCAGTCTTAATGATGTTATTGAACGAATGCAATGGGATGTGCAGCAAATAGCACTTTCAGATGAGATCTCCGGATATCTGCGGGCAGAATCCGCTGGTGGTTATGATGATGAGGCTAATATGACGCAGAATTTATGGCTGCGACGTCTGCAGCTTAATTTCAGCAGTTTGTTGGAACAGCGTACTGAATATCTCCAGGTACGTTTTATTGGTCTGGCTGAACAGGGACTTGAGATTGTTCGAGTGGAAAAAAAAGACACTCAAGTTATGGTCAAGCCGCAAGACCAGCTGCAAAGGAAAGGACATTATGAATATGTTCATAAAACAATTGATTTAGAAAAGGATCAACAATATATTTCTCTGGTTGAACTGAACCGTGAACATGGCAGTATTGTCCTGCCTTTTCAGCCGGTTATTCGTGTTGCTGCACCTGTTTATAAGCCCTCCGGTAAAGTCTTGGGTGTGATTGTGATTAATGTTGATTTTAATTTAATCAGCCGTCACTTTTTAGAATCTCCTGAAAATATCAGCTATTTTATTGCTGATCAACAAGGTGATTATCTGGTTCATCCGGACAAGGATCGTTGTTTTACTCTGGCGATTGGTCGCAGTTCCGGCCTGTTAAAAGATTATCCTGAGAATGATCTATTAAACCAGTATGAAGCTTATGATGAGCATGATTCCTATAATGTTATCGATTTGGCCAGGCAGTCAGCCACTCTACTAATGTATCATCTGCATTACGATCCGCTTGATCATGAAAAATTTCTGGTGATTCTGGCACGTGCTTCACATAGTGTGATTGATGAACAATCACAAGGTTTCGGGGAACGTCTTGTCTGGAGTGTGCTTATTATTGTTATGGTATTAAGTTTTGCTATGGCTATTATGGCCTTTTATTTATTGAAACCGATCCAGCTGCTGACCCGAGCTGCTAATCAGATAGCTGAAGGTCATCAGAATATCAGTATTCCTGAGATTGATAGGGACGATGCTCTGGGAGTATTGGCAAAATCATTTAATACTATGCTGCTGCATTTAAATGAGTCTCATGATGATTTGAAGAAACTGGCTGGGGCTCTGGAAGAGCAGGTTGAAAAGAGAACCCATGAATTAAGCATAGCATTGGAAAAATCTAATGTGAATGCTCAGGTTAAAAGTGAGTTTCTGGCGACCATGAGCCATGAAATTCGTACCCCGATGAACGGGGTGCTGGGGATGTTGGATTTATTACAAAATACCCGGCTGGATAAAGAACAGCAGCATCGCTTGTCACTTGCACAAAGTAGTGCTAAAGCACTGCTCTCACTGATTAATGATATCCTGGATTTTTCTAAAGTGGATGCGGGCAAAATGGAATTAGAAGCCATTGATTTTGATCTGCGCAGCATGCTGGGTGAATTTGCAGAAGCGATGGCACTTCAGGCTCAGGAAAAGGGGCTGGAGTTTGTATTAGATATCAAAGGTGTAGAACATTCAATGGTAAAGGGGGATCCCGGACGCATACGTCAAATGCTGACAAATTTAACCGGCAATGCTATCAAATTTACAGCACAGGGTGAAATTATAGTTTTTGTGGAACTCATTTCTGGTTCCAGCACACAATTATCGTTGCATTGTAAAATCAGTGATACTGGAATTGGTATCACTGCTGATAAAATAGATATTCTATTTGATTCATTTAGCCAGGTGGATGCCTCTACCACCAGAAAATATGGTGGCACGGGTTTAGGACTGGCAATTTGCAAAAAACTTTGTCGTTTAATGGGAGGAGATATTTATGTCAGCAGTGTTGAAGGAAAAGGCAGTTGTTTTGATTTTAATATAAAGCTTGAATTGAGTAAAAAATCCCGTCTGGTACGACCCATAATTGATTTAACACAACTTAATTGTTTGATAGTTGATGATAATGCAACTAATCGTGAAGTATTACGAGGACAATTGAAACATTGGGGTGCATCTGTAGAAGAAGCAGCAAATGGTGCTGAAGCACTTGAAGTGTGTGCCTTAAGAAAAAAACAAAATGCTGCAAGTTTTTTTGATATTGCTTTACTTGATATGCAGATGCCTGAAATGAATGGTGCTGAACTTGGTAAACTACTTCAGGCTGATGAATACTATCAGTCAATGAAACTGGTGATGATGACCTCTATGAATAATAGAGGGGATGGTAATTATTTTGCTGAGCTGGGTTTTAGTGCCTATTTCCCTAAGCCGGCTACCACCTCAGATTTATTCGATGCGCTCAACGTCATTGCTGAAGATGGTGAAGCATTAAAACAGGCTTCGCCATTGGTGACACATCATTATCTTACGACACTGGAAAAAAACAGCTTAACACAACATAATTTGAAGCAAGTTTCGGAACAAAAGTGGCCGCAGCAAACACGAATATTACTGGTTGAGGATAATAAGGTTAATCAGTTGGTTGCCAAGGGTATTTTAGCAGATATGGGCTTATCGATAGAAATTGCAGCTAATGGTCTGGAAGCACTGGAGTGTATGAATAATCCAGCAGAACACCCGTATACTCTGATTTTAATGGATTGTCAGATGCCTGAAATGGATGGTTATGAAGCGACTCGTGAGATACGTTCAGGTAAAGCCGGGGAATTGTATCAAAACATTCCTATTATTGCTATGACTGCCAATGCGATGCAGGGAGATAAGGAAAAATGTCTGGCAATTGGAATGAGTGATTATTTAAGTAAACCAATTGATTCTGATCGGGTTTATAATAAACTGGTGCAATGGCTGTTGAATGCTGACATAAAAGAGCTAAAAGCATCCTCACCCTTAAAAAATAGGGAAAGGGAGCCTGCAGAAGTCCCTCCCCCCTGTCTTTTGGGGGGGGAGGTAGAAAACTCTCAGCACTGGGATAAAGACAGTGTTCTCAAAAGAGTAAAGGGTAAGGAAAAACGCTTATTACCCCTGATTAATCTATTTTTAGAAGATATGCCGCAAAGATTACAGGACTTACAAACAGCTGTAGATAATAATAAAATGGATGATGCCAAACTGCTTGTACATACGATTAAAGGCGTTGCTGCTAACTTAAGTGGTATACGGCTGCAAAGTATAGCGGCAGAAATTGAAGTAGCTGCAAAAGAGGGGAATTTGGGACTATTGACAGAAAAAATACCGCAATTGCTTGAAGCAAATGAACTATTACAGCAGGAATTTGTTAGTTTTAAGCATAAACAGAATAATTAATAAAAAAGTAACAAACATTAGAGAGATAATAATGAGTAAGGGACATATTTTAGTTGTAGATGATACCAAAGATGGTCGTCTTTTTTTGAATATGATGTTGGAAGATGATTATACAGTGACAGAAGCAGATTCAGGAGAGACCTGCTTGAAAAGTATTGCTGATAAAATGCCCGATCTGGTTCTGCTGGATGTAGAAATGCCGGGTATGAGTGGTTATGAAACCTGCATGCAGCTGCGTAAACAACATGATACAAAATATCTGCCAGTCATTTTTGTCTCCGCTTTGGACAGTACACAGGATCGTCTGGAAGGTTTTGAGGCCGGGGGTAATGACTATCTGATTAAACCGGTTGATGAAGATGGACTGCTGCGAAAGATTACTGACTGTCTGCAAAGAGAAAACGAAATTAAGCTGGCAAAAATTCAGATGAATGTATTAGGTGATACATTACAACAGGTCAATGACGCAACCAGTATGGCAATGGAAGCTATGACTGTGAGTGGTGAGTTAGGCCTGATTATTAATTTTGTAAAAGACGTTCAGATGATTGATAGCTTAGAAGCTGTTGCTCAGGCTGTTATGAATACGGCTCAGCAGTTCAGTCTCAGTAGTGCTGCCATGGTGATTAGTGATGCCAATCATTTTGTTGGTTGTCAGGAAGATTCTCTTGAAGCTGAATTACTAAGACAGGTAGCTGGCAGTAATGAGCGTATCTTTAGTGTGGGTGTTCGCACTGTAGTAAAAAATAAGCATATTGTCTTATTAATCAAAGATATGCCATTAGATAATGATAATCTGTATGGACGTGTTAAGGATCATCTGGCCGTATTTATGGATATTGCCAATGGACATTTAATGACTCTGGAAGCAAGAAATGATGTTATTAGACAGCGTAAAGTCTTTTTTAATCAGATTATTGATGTAGCGGAGAAACAAATTAAAAAAACGGGTAAACAACTTCTCAAACATGATCAGCAGAATCAGCAAATTATGCAGGGTATGTTGAGTGAAATGGAATCTATGTTATTCAGTTTGGGATTGGAAGAAGATCAGGAAGAAAAACTAATGAGTCTGGCCGATCAGGCTAAATTAAAACTGGAAGATACAGCTGGTTTGACTCATGAACTGAGTAATGAATTAGGTGTGATATTAGAAAAGCTTTATGAATTTCAAGGTCAATAAAAAAAGGGGTCGGAATCAAATGGAACATTTGACTCCGACCCCTTTTTACAACCACTTTTAGATGCGCTGATTACTTAGCTACAGGTGCTGTTGGAGCAGGAGCTTGTGCAGCCCATTGCTTCATTCTTTCTTCGTATGCTTTACGCGCAGCTGCCATTTGAGCTTGCTGCTGCTGCTGCATAGCCTGCATACGCTTTTGCTGTGCTTCATAGCGTGCATTTGCTTCAGGTCTTGGTGCAGCCTGAGGTGCCATCATAGGAGCTTGCTGAGGTGCCATCATTGGTGCTGGACGACCATAGCCGCGACCATAACCACCGTATCCACGATCGTCATTCTGGTAGCTATTATAACCATTACCACGGTAATCCATGTTGTTATAACCATTGTAGTTGCTGTTGCCGTTTCCGTAAGCTGAACCACGAGTGTTACCGCGACCACGACCACGACCACTACCCTTAATAGTGATTTCAACATCACCATCCATATCCGCATCACCAGAACCGTCACCCCAGCCATTACCATAACCATTGCCATTGGCATTGTTGTTCATGTTGTTATAGCCGGTACCATTCCAGTTTGTATTGCTGTTTCCGTCATCCCAAAATGCATTAGCAGACATAGAAACAGTAGTAGCAGCGATTGCTGCAGCAATTAATAATTTTTTCATGTAAAACTCTCCAAAAATTTATAGGTAATGTGTATTCTCGAATTGATAAAAACTATTTGTTTTTTCAATTTCTTAGTAAGTGTAGCCAGTATATAGATGTTTTTTAATATAAGCAAGTATTAATATTGCCTATATCCTTTTTTATTTCATCATCGATTTTTTAAACATGCGATCCAGTTTACTATTGGCATCTGCTGCATTTTGTTCTGCCTGACTGGCTTTTTGTTCAGCATTTTTTGCTGTGGCTTCAGCAGATTTAGAACGCTGCTTAGCTTCAGATGCTTCAGCTGAGACGGCCTTCATTTGAGCTTTTAATTCATCTACATCAGTTTGTAATTGTGAATTAGCACAACCAATCACAAAAGATGCCATAAAAATAACTGAAAATAGTTGTAAAGATTTTTTCATCGGATAAAACTCCATAATTTAAGTGGGTGATTTAACCTAGAAAACGCAGTAACCATCTACTACAATGCCCAAAAGCACTGCACCTAAAGGATTTTCTAAATATTTTGGCTTCACCCGTAGAGTGACTACGAATAAAGCCAAAATATCCAGTAAAACCCTTTATCTGCAGCACTTTTGAACATTTCGTAACGATGTCCACTGTGTTTTCTAGGTTCAAGGTACCAGGACTATTTAACAATCACTATGGTATTTTTTTTTATTAATTTGTCAAGCTTTATAATTTGTTCATTATTTAATGCAATACAGCCATGGGTCCAATTCATGGTTTCATGTATTGTCTTATCAGCACGACCCAGACCATGAATCCCAATCATACCGCCTAAAGGGGTATTTTGCGGGGGAGTTTGATTTTGCTTATGGGCTTTAATGATCTGATTAAATACTCTTTTATCGACTAATCCTTTATTTAATGCTATTTGAACATTTTCTATAGAAGGGTAGTTAAAACCATAAAAAAAGTGATAGCGACTTTTTTTATTAATCCAGCTGATTTTATAAGCACCTAAGGGAGTAATGTCATCACCACGTTTATGTTTAAAGCCGGCACCATTGCGCCCAATAGAAATATTGGAAAAATGCATCAATGTGGTGTTACCCAGTTTGACTGATAACTCAAGTTTTTTTGTATCAACCAGAAGCCAGACATTTTCAGCCGATTCAGCAGCAATATGAAGCGGGAAAAATAAAATCAATAAGAGCCCTAGGCCAATGAATTTTTTGCCGTTGTCGCTTTGCAAACATTTTTTCCTGCAAAGAGATAGTGGTGACAAATTCATGTTTGATAAGAGCTTGAGAATGTATCTCAATTTACACCTTAAATTGTAATTGTTTATGTAGGTAATAAAGTAAAAATAATACCGGAACCCCCATCAAACTGGCCACCAGAAAAAAGTTAGAATAACCAATGCTCTCCACTATACTACCGGAATAACCGCCGATTAATTTGGGCATAAGCGTCATAAGAGAGCTGAAAACTGCATACTGTACTGCAGTAAAAGAGATATTGGTCAGCCGGGAAAGAAAGGCGATGAAAGCTGCACTGGCAAGCCCTGCTGATAAGTTATCAGCAGAAATTACAAGGTATAATAAGGTGATGTTATTACCTGTTGATGCCAGTAGCATAAATAAAAGGTTGGTGATGACCGTGAGTAAAGCCCCTAGAAATAAAATTTTCATTACGCCAAAACGTATTGAGAGAATACCGCCTAAAAATCCGCCTGCAATAGTCATAAACAGGCCAAAAGTTTTAACAACCGTTGCAATTTGTAGCTTGGTAAAGCCTATTTCCAGAAAAAAAACGTTGGAAATAACACCCAGAACAATATCTGAAACTCTGTAGAAACCAATAAAAAGCAATAAAATTAATGCAATTTTTTTTCCATAACGCTTAAAAAAGTCACTGATCGGTGCTATATAGGATTCAAAAACCAGATCTTTTTCTACAAAATTAAAAAATAATAATAGATAGGTAAATAAACTAACGCTCAAAAAAGCTATCATGAATTTGATTAATTCCATAATAAAATTGCTGATGGGGGTACTGCCCAGTATTGCAGACAAATACCCTTTAGCTGCTGAAATTGGATCGTGTATGCTGATAAACGTCATAATAAATATAATGATACAAAAAATAAAAAGCATTAAAAACTTAATATATTGTATGCTAGTGTATTCTGTCAAATGAGCTGCTTTCCGTTCGCTATCAGGTTCTGGAATTAATAATGTAGTGATGACACCGACTAACATAAATGAGGCCATAGACAAATAGGTCCAGTGCCAGGCCATATAATTATAGGCACCTTTGTCAGAACCAAAATAGCTGGCTAAAATTAAAGCCCCGGCACCGGATGCCAGCATACCTATGCGATAACCGGCGATATAAGTCGATGACATCAGGGCTTGTAGTGATTCCTCCGCTGATTCGATACGATAGGCATCAATCACAATGTCCTGGGTTGCAGATGAAAAACCTAATAAAATGGCAGCAAAAGCCATTAAGGTTAAATGATCTTCTCCTTTTGATGGATCAATCAATGCCATTAAAACAATTGCACTGACTATCATTCCCTGAGTAACCAATAACCAGGCACGTCTTCTGCCCAGCAGGCAGGTTAAGAAAGGAATCGGCAGGCGATCAATTAAAGGTGCCCATAAAAACTTAAATGAATAACCCAGCGCCGCCCAGCTGAAATAGGTGACTGTGGAACGATGTACACCAGCTTCAATTAACCAGAGTGAAAGAGAAGAAAAAATTAATAATAGAGGAATGCCGGCAGAAAAACCTAAAAAAAGCATAGTAATAACTTGCGGGCGCAACAATGATTGAATACTACTTTGCCAGCTATGGATGGTATGATTTTGCATAGAATAAAGACTTTAATATAAGGCTGTTTTAGAGTTTAAGAAAAAATTGAATAATTCTGTAAGAATTTACTATAATGTGTAGTATATCCTATTTTATAAGCTGGAGATAACGATGAAATATAAAACCTTGTATGCTGTTGCAATCTTTATTTTGTGTTTAATATCGACGAACAGCTATGCACGCATTAAATTGATCACTCTGCCTGCCAGAGAACACATTGAGATCCAGCTGGAAAATGAAAATATTACGATTATAGAAGAAGAGCGAATTGTCCCCCTGCAGAAAGGCAATAACCTGATTGATTTTTCCTGGCACAACACCTCAATCAAGCCGGAAACCATTATTTTTAGAGTCATTGAGGGAAAAGATCAGCCGCGGGCTAATATTTTATCAGTGAGTTATCCACCTAATGAAGCGGCATTAACCTGGATCATAGCCTCTGACAAAAATGGCAGTGCAATTGTTCGAATTACTTATGTAATTAATCACCTGGATAAAGAATATCATTATATCGCGAAAACCAATGCAGATGAAACGCTAATGGATTTAAATCAATATATTAAAGTGATTAATCAATCCGGTGAAGAATACTTAAATGCACAAATGAATACAGGTTTAGCCAAAACGGTATCATTACCTATGAGACTGAATGAAACTCAGGAATTTTTAAATTATCATTTTGAAAATATACCCGTTGATAAAACTTATACTGTGAATGCTGCAGAGCTGGGTTATCGCAACAGAACTCAGGATAAATTGAATGTTTTAATGCATTATCAAATACATAATGATACTCAGCATAATCTCGGGAAACAGTCTTTGGCACCGGGTAAATTCAGAATTTATCAGCAGGATAAAAAGGGCAGTTTGGTCTTTGCGGGTGAAGACTGGGGACAGTATACTGCGAAAGGAGATAAGGAAAAATTATATATTGGCCAGGCCAGAGATATTGTTGTTAAACGTATTATTAAAAGAAAAAATCAGCAGAAGATTAATGGCAATCTGAAAAATATGGATATATTACTTGAATATACAATTGAAAATTTTAAAGATGAAGAGGTCACCATTATTATTGAAGAGTCATTGGAGTATTTAAGAAATGAAGTTTTACCATCTCGTTCACAATATCAGTTACTTGAATGGCAAGTCGGCAAGGAGACTAATTTTGATAGAAAGCCCATTAAAGAGCGCAGCAATGCACAGACAATTGCCTATGCGATCACTCTGCCGGCCAGAAAAAGCGGCGAAAAAGTTGTCAAGCTGACAAAAAAATTGAATATTAATTTAAAGAATGAGTGGTGAGTGAAATGAAAAATATTTTGAGCCTTCAGCTAATGAATTTTTTACCGCTGTCGCTTTGCAAACATTTTTTCCTGCAAAGGGGCAGTGGTAATAAATTCATGTTTGATAAGAGTCTAATCAGCCTGATTCTAATTTTATTGCTTTTGTCAGTCAGTTACGTTTTTGCAAAAAACATTGACTTGTCTACCTTACCCCTTAGAGACAGCGTTCAGCTGACAATCTATAATTCAGAAGATCTGACTCTGGTCAAAGAAACACGGCAGATTAGTCTTAAGAATGGGGTTAACCGATTACAATTCAGCTGGGCAAATACTCAGATAGATCCGACTTCTGTTCAGCTGAAGTTTATTTCTCATCCAATGCAAATGAATTTAACAAATACGATCTTTCCTCATGAAAAACCACAAATGTTATATTGGAATATTCAAAGTTCTATTGAAACACTTTCTACCATAGAAATTTCTTATTTTACTTCAGGTATTTCATGGCAAGCTGATTATTTGGGGATTATTGACGTCTCAGGAGAAGAAATGGCGCTGGATAATTTTGTGACGATTACTAATTTATCCGGTGAAGATTATGAAAATGCAGAAATAAGACTGGTGATCGGACAGATTAATCTGGTGGAACGAATCAATGATCTGGTAAGAAAAGCGCAGCAGAACAAGGATCTTATTACTCGGGGGAAGCAGGATCGTTTAAGAAATAATCTACGCAAAAAAGAAGCTCGAAAAATGATGATGAAGCCGTCTGGACTTCATGTAATGAGTGATATGGCGGTGGCAGCTCCGGTTCTGGAAAGTATGGAAGAAGAAAAAAATATTGCAAAAGACAGTCTGAGTGAATATACGATCTTTTCTATTGAAGGGACAGAAAATATTCCGCATCAATGGTCGAAACGTTTGCGTAGTAGCTTTTCCCAAGCCATTGCAATAGAAACTGTGTATCGCTATAGACCCCGGGAATATGGTGAATATCTGGCTAAGGTTTTTATTTTTAAAAATGACAAAAGTGCTGCTCTGGGTGAGTCTCCGTTGCCGGAAGGAAAAATACAGCTGTATAAAAAAAATCAGCATAATAGCCTGAACTATATTGCCAGTTTAAGGTTGAAATATACTTCTGTAGGAGAAAAAATAGAGTTAAATAGCGGTGTTGATCGGGATGTTCACTTTAAAATAGTCAATTTAAAGAACTGGCGTGACAATATCTGGATGCACTATAAAAAAGGCAATGTTCATCGACGCATTGATGATGGACGTATCATAGTCGATCATAGAAGCACAGTATCAGGCTGGAATGAACATAGTATTTTTGTTCAGCAGGTAAGAAATTATACTGATAAAGCGATTCAAATTGAAATACGTCGCTTACTTTATGGTGATGTTATGATAAAAAGTCAGTTGGATATTAAAAAACATAATTACCAGACGGTTGAGATTCACAGCAAGCTGGCAGGCGGAGAAGAACAGGAATTATTGTATAAAACAGAGACTAAAAAAGGACGTAATTTTAAACAAAATAAAGTAATTTTAAAAAATCAAAAAGTAAATTATCCAAACTGGTCAATTTCTTCAGGTTTATAATACCCTGACTTATGAAATAGAAAATAGAAAATAGAAAATAGAAAATAGAAAACAGGAAATAAAATGTTAAAAAATAAATTAATTATAATCACTTCATTAACTACTACTTTGCTTCTGACAACAGCAAGTTTTGCCGGTTGGCAGGACATGCTTAAAGATGCGGATAAAGTGCTTAAAACCTCGACAGGAAAAAGTACGGCATCTAATATTGGATCCACCTTATCCAATGATCAGATTTCTCAGGGTTTAAAAGAAGCTCTGGATGTGGGTGTAAAAACTGCAGTGGATATGTTAGGTAAAAAAAATGGTTTTCTGTCTGATCAAGCGGTTAAAATTATGCTGCCTGAAGAAATGGAAACTATTGAAAAACTGTTGCGTTCAGCCGGTCAGGAGGAAATTATAGATGATTATGTATCCAGTATGAATCGTGCTGCTGAACAGGCTGTGCCAAAAGTCACTGATGTGTTTGTTGATTCTATCAGCAAAATGTCTTTGCGCGATGCGCAATCTATTTTATCGGGTTCAGATACCGCTGCTACTGATTATTTTAGAAAAAACACCTCTAAACAGCTGAGTCAACTGATCAACCCTTATATAAAAAGTGCCATGGATAAAAATCAGGTTACACAATACTATCAATCTTTAAGCTCAACTGTTAAGCAATATGATAGCTTTGGTTTGACAAAAAAATATCTGGGTGATGTTGAGGATATTAATAAGTATGTGACTGATAAAACACTGGATGGTTTATTTACCAAGATTGCTGATCAGGAAAAATTAATCCGCGCTAATCCAATGGCACGTTCAACTGATATTCTTAAAGATGTGTTTGGTTCTCTGGGGAATTAAACCGGGACAGCTATAATGCCATTTGACTCCGACCCCTATTCTTATCTTATTGACACTCATTGCCATCTTGATTTTCCCATTTTTGATAATAAACGGGACAATATCCTGCAGGTATGTAAAAGTAATCGAATATCTTCCATTGTGATTCCCGGTGTTTGCTCTGAGCATTGGCAAAGAGTACTGCAGCTTTGTCAACAGCATTGCAGTCTCTATCCGGCATTAGGTTTGCACCCATGTTTTATTGATAAACATAAAGCGGATGATTTGGAAAAGTTAGCTCAACTTTGTGCCGCTCAATCGATGATAGCCATTGGCGAAATAGGCCTGGATTATTATAAGGTAAATCATACTAATGATATTGATAAGGAAAAACAAAAGAGTTTTTTTTCTCAGCAATTACAGATCGCTGAACAATATCATCTGCCGGTATTAATCCATGCCAGAAAGTCTCATTTTGATGTGATTGAGCATTTGAAAAAACATCCACAAATTACAGGTATTATTCATGCCTATAGCGGTAGTTATGAACAGGCTGAAGAATATTTGCAACTGGGTTTTAAACTGGGTTTTGGTGGGGCATACACTTATCCTAAAGCGACCAGGCTACGTTCTCTTTTGGTCAGGCTGCCGCTTAGCTCATGGGTGCTGGAAACAGATGCTCCCGATATGACACCATGTCAATATCAAGGACAGGTCAATAGTCCGCAATACCTGCAGGAAATTGCTCAGGAATTTATTAATCTCTATACTGCTGCATTGCATATGGACATGGATTTTGTTATAAAAAATAGTCAACTAACTGATGAGCAAGTCTATTCTCAACTCAATAATAACGTTCATGAGGTATTATCATTCATTTAAAATCAATTTTATTTTTTTTCGGGTGTTTTTCTATTGCGCTTTGCTATGGCCTGTTTTTTTATAGTCCGTCAAGCTGGTCACAAACGAAACAGACAATTATTGCTGCACAACAAAAATCTTATCCGATTGAAAATAAAAAAATAAATGAGTCCAGTGGTCTGGCCTGCTCAAAGAGTGATAAACAACTTTTATGGACACATAATGACAGCGGACACATGCCGATTATTTATGCTATCAGCCGTAAGGGTAAGGATAAGGCAGTATTTCATCTTGAAGCCGGTCCCGGGGGAGAAATACAAGCCAATGACTGGGAAGACATGGATGCCTTTAAATACCATGGCACACCTTATTTACTGATTGCTGATACCGGTGATAATTTCAGATTGAGATTTGATTACCAGATTTATATTATTAAAGAACCGGAGCTAAACAATCGCAATCATTCAAGAATTTCTCCGGCATGGTCTTTTAATTTTGAGTTTGAAGATGGACAGTCTTATGATGTGGAATCAGTTGCTGTTGATATGGCTGCTGAGAGAATAATCCTACTGACAAAACGTACCCCGCATGCACTGATGTTTGAATTACCTTTAAAGCCTGATAATTTAGATCAAACGCAAATAGCAATCAAAAGTGGTGAATTTAAAAGTATTGTCAATCCAACAGCTCTTGATATTAGTGCAGATGGGCAATTAATGTCGATCAACACCTATGCGCGTATCCACCGTTTCCATCGATCAAATGATAGTCGTAATCAGTGGATTTATGATTATTCTCTGAGCTATAAAAAATTATTCCAGCCGGAGGGCATGTGTCTGTCAAAAAACAATAAAAACTACTATGTCAGCTCGGAAAGAAAAGCAAAATTACTGAAAATTAAAATAAATCAATAAAACTGGATTATTACTCTATTTTTTATTAAATTACTGCTATCATTACATTCACTATAAAACCAAATAAAGAGTATGACTTATGACAATCAATTATGACGAGCAACGTTCTTTTTATCGTATGTCTGTAGATTGTCACGTTGAATTTTCTGAATCCGGTAGTTCAGAGAAATATCAGGGTGAAGGTAAAAATTTAAGTGCAACCGGGGTTAATTTTATTACTGAACATAAACTGACAGAAGGGCAGGAACTGGATGTCGTGGTACACCCTGTTATTAAGACAGTGACGCCTTTAAGCGCTAAGGCCAAAGTGGTTCGTGTGACTGAAGATGAACAAACTCAAAAGTTTATCGTTGGAATTTCACTGGATGAAGTGAATTAATTTCAAATAAATGTATTAATAAAACTATTCGTCTTATGGTTACCAGCAGGTTCATTATTTAAATATTTCTGGATAATTAATGCTCCGCCTGCAAGACCATTATCACTTCTTCTATTGCTATACGGGAAACTATGTTCTTCCAGATTAGCAGATTGTTCCGGTGTCTGCCCGCCTGCCTGGAGACTTCTGGAAAAGTTCTTTTGTGATAGCTGATTGTCTATTAAGAGGGAACGGCCTGTGTCTTCAGATTGTGAAACAGGAGACAGGTTGACAAGCAGTTGTGTGATTTCCGTATTTTTCTGCTGCTCGTTTGAATCTTGTTGAAGTGTTGAGAGATCTTCTCTTTCCTGTTTTCTTGCTCGTTTCTTATCCTCATCCCCTTTAATGAGCTGACCTTCAAGCGTTACAGATTTCGGCGCATATTGTTCGGCAGGTAGTCTGCGATTTAAAGCGCTGCCAACCCCTGAAAAGGCGGCGGAAAGAATTGATTGATTAGAAATCTGCATTGCCTTGAATGATATCCTGTTTTCTTATAGGTTCATTATAGTATCAAATACTTATATCGGCAAATGAGCGAATAACTTTAGACTGTTATTGCTGTTTTGCGTAATCTCTTAGTTGCGGGCTGATATCGCTTGAGTTTGCGGCTTGTTTAAATGCTTTTTCAGCCTTATCTGCTGCACCTGAACCCTTATATGACAAGGCCAGTCCAATCCAGAGTTCCCCTTTGTTTTTATCCAGTTTTAACGCTTGCTGATAATTAAAAATGGCATTGTCAAAGTGTTTCTGGCGTAAATAAAGATTAGCCAGAGTGGCATAATAATCGGCATCAGGTGTTATTATTATTAAGTTCTGCTCTAAGAGTTCAATCGCTTTTGAAATATCCTTGCTCATTAACTGTCTTGCCTGATTGACAATCTCTAAGGGGGTGTTCTGTACGATAGTTCTGGAGTAACGCCTGGTTACTTTTGATTCTGTCGGAGCTGCTATTGTTTGCCTGACAGGATGGTTGATGAGAGTTTTAGCTTGTTCAGGTTTTAGCGTAACTTTTGGTTTTTTCTTGGTTTTTTTCTGTTCTGGAGATGTACTTATGGGGTCTTTCTTTTGACTGACAGATTGAGTAACGGCTGCTTCCTGTTTCACTTCTGCTGCTGTTTGTTGCTTTTCTATATGCTTTTCTGCTTGTTTTTCTGAGATGGGATCGACTTTGTTTTGTATTGGCTCTGCTTTTATTTCCTTCTGTTCTGGTGATATTTTGATTGTTTCCTGTCTGGAGATTATTTTTTCCTGAGTTTTTTTTGCAAGGATAGCACTCTCTTTTTTCATGCTTTCATTGATTTTAACAGGATAAAAATACAGAGCTGTTATTAGAATTAAAGCCAATAGTAAAATCAGAACAGGAAACCAGAGGTTGATTGTTTTTTTAGCAACAATATTGACCTCATCAATATAATGGCTGGAAATGCCTGATTGAACTTTGCGCTGCTCTAAATCCCGCAGCATTTGATTGATGACACTCATAGTAATATCCACAGACTATAGGCAAAAATACAGCTGCAAATAAAAAGAATAATATTGATCAGTAATCGACTGGAAGATTTTTTTGTCGTGTCAATATAAGCATCTTCAGTATCTTCAATGGCTTGTTTCATCATCGTCTTCGTTATCTGATGCTTGCCTTTTCCATAGCAGAGAATAAGGGCTTTATGAGTGATGACATTGACTAAACGGGGGATTCCCCGGCTATAACGGTGTAATAATTTGAGTGCTGACAATTGAAATAATTCACCACCGCTATAACCAGCAGTCACCAGGCGGTGTGTTAAATAATCCACTAAAATATTAAAGTTTAAATGCTTCAATTTAAAGGAATAACTGACTCTCTGGCGAAGCTGCCGCAAGTGTCGTGATTGCAGTTTCTCATCTAATTCGGGTTGACCAAATAAAATGACCTGGAGTAATTTACTTTTTTCAGTTTCAAGATTAGTAAGCAGCCTTAATGCTTCCAATGTTTTATCAGGCATTGCCTGTGCTTCATCAATACATAGAATGACTTTCTGCTTGAGATGATAATGCTGCATGAGTTTCTTACTGATTAACTGATGCAGGACATATTCGGTGGTTCTTTGCGAGAGTTTTATATTTAACTCTCTGGCCAATGCAAAAACCAGTGTTTTTGGTGAAACATTGGGGTTAGGAATATAAGCAGTGATCAGTTTATCAGAAAAATAATTGAGTAGTTTTCGGCATAGTAAGGTTTTGCCTGTACCGACTTCACCGGTAACTTTAATAAAGCCTTCGCCGTTATTAATGGCAATAATTAATGTTTCTAAAGCATCCTTAAAATAATCTGAGTTTAAAAAAAAATCAGTATCAGGGGTTAGTGAAAATGGTTCTTTTTCAAGCTTGAAAAAATCAAGATACATTATCTGGACATCCGGAATTACTTCTGATTCCAGAATGAAGGTAACTTGGTAGATGGACGGCCGCTGACATCAAAATTTTCCAGCTTTCTAAAACGCTGTTGTGTTTCCTGCAAAGTGGCATTGATACTATTATCATCTTCAAGATAGGTTGCCTTGAGCATTATCACTAATTCTGATTTAACCGTTAATTCACGCTGATGTTTAAATGCATTGCCAATGATAGGGATATCACCAAAAAAGGGCACACTGGCATTATCATCTGTTGCCTTGGTACTCATTAAGCCGCCAATAATGACCATTTGGCCATTTTTTGCTCGTATAATACTATCTGATTCCCGTATAGTACTCTTGGCCATGGGGAGTGATATAGCCAGGTCATCAGAAAAACGAATATCCCGATCTTCCTCTGTGACATCACTGATGGAAGGATGTATATGTAAAATAATCTCTCCTTTCTGATCAATCTGAGGCGTCACATCCAGAGCGACACCGGAGAAAAATGGTGTAAGTTCAACATCCGGGATCTCACTGGCACTGCCATCATTACCTGAAGTATTACTGGAATTCAAATCAGTAACAAAGAAACGATCGGTGCCGACCTTAATAACGGCTTTTTGATTATTCATGGTTGCAATTCTGGGGCTGGATAAAATTTGCACATTACCCTGAGTACCTAATAGTTCAATCATTGCCTTAAAATCATTCAAGTCCAGGGTCAATGCAAAGATACCGCCAAAGGGGCTGGATAGACTGCTGAGTGTATCAGCAATTCCACTGCCATCCGGTTGACCAACCGGTTTAAAACCACCCACAGCATATTTTCCATCACCTGGCTGACCTAAGGCCGCCCAACTGATACCAGCCTGAAACGCATCGGATAATTCAACTTCAACAATCTTGGCTTCTAACAAGACCTGACGGGCAGTGATCATTTGTGTTGCTTCTAAAAACTCTTCAACTCGTGAGAGTTCATCCGGCATGGCTTTCACCAGAATAATTCCTGTTTGAGGATTGATGACAATATCACGGCCTTCTTTATTACCAATAATAGTGCGTAGCGATATGCTCAATTCTTTCCATAAATCCACTTTAAATTCAGTTTTTAATTGTGTGCCGAATTTGGTGTTGGCCGTAGGGGTATTAGAAGAATCAGATGGATTATCTTCAGATTTTGTGATCTGCCCTGAGCTGACATCAATATTAGAGGAACCACTGCGGGATAGATTAATATAATTAATATGAAATAGACGAGTCTGCATAGTATTGGGATAGATAAAATAATTATTAGCCTTTTGTTTATAATTAAAACCATAGACTTCTTTAACAATCATCAGAACATCAGAGACAGTGACATTTTTTAAATTCAGAGTAATATTTCCGCTCACCTGTGGATGAAGAATAATATTGGTATCGGTATCTTCAACCAAACCCATGAAGAATTGTTTGGCCGGCAATTCATTGACGGCCATATTAAAATGCGCTTCTTGTTGAAGCTGTTGAGATTGAGGCATTGCCGGCAATATGGCATCCAATAACTTTTCATTTTCAGCCGCATTGACTGCTTGTGATGCTCGTTGGGAAATGGCCTGATTTTCTGCAATAGAAGCAGCAAACATTTTATCAATTTCTCCCTGATCTCTGGCCGGCGGCAATTCCTTGTTTACAGAACATCCGAAAAGACCGCTTGATAAGACAAGGATTAACAATAAGGGACTTCCAGGTAACTTGATTTTCTTTAACATATCATAATATCTTTGATCATTAGCGGTTATATTCTTTGATTAAAGGTGCAATAGTAAGCACTTTAATATGACTATTATCAATCAGCAGACGTACACTGTTTGCTGTGATATCCAGTACTTCGGCACTTTCTGTGGTGTCATCCAGCCAGTCGCCTGCAACGACTTTTTGTCCGTTCACAATGGCTGCTTTATGCCTGTTTCTGATATGGATTTGAGACAACTTATAAGTTGTTTTATAGTCGATTGAACTCTCGATGCCGGGTGTTTGACTATTAGCCGGACGGGTTGGGTCGGTCAGACTATTAGCGGAAACAAGCGGCATTGCTATTGTCAGCAAAAAAATTAATAAAAATAACTTATACACTTAACCAACCATCTTTTAAACTAAAAGTATGTACTTTAATATGTACTCTGACTCTGGGATATTCTAAAACATTCAGCTGTACCTGATCCCAGAATATTTTCCATCCCATGTTTTCCAGCTCGATTAAATAGTTCAGAATATCCAGATAACTTCCCTGTAGTTCAATATCCAGAGGATGCATAAAGACACCCAGTGCATTAATTTTTTTGTCTATGCTTTTTACAGGTTTATTCTTTTGCTGATTCTTTTTTTGAGAGTTATCTTCTGTATCATCCTCTTTTTTCAAAGGCTCAGCGGGGGAGTTATGAATAAACAGGAGTTCCAGCCCCTGATGTTTTTGTAATAGATCACCCAGCATGCTCACCATTAATTCATCAGGTACCTGATCTTTAAGCTGTGCTTTAATGGTGTTATCCAGCTCATTGATTTTACCTTTTACCTGAGCAATTGCCTTAATAAATTTTTCATTATTATTATTTTTCAGTAAGCCCGTGGCAAGAATATTTCTGACTTCCAGCTCAGATAGCTGCTTTTGTATAGTTAAACGCTCTCCATTTAATTTTTTTTGAGTCATCTGTATTGGAGTCATTAAAAAAGTATCCCAAATCATGTATAAAACTGACAGGATACCCAACAATACCAGTATTCTCTCTCTACGGGTCAGTTTATCAACAAAATTTTCAGATAAGGCTAATAGGTTTTTCATAAGTTTTCTGTGGTACTTTCCAACCCTGTTTGCAGGCTAAAATCTACCAGGCCATCTTTTTTATTCAATTGTGCATTAAATAATTTAAAATTAACACCAGAAAAAACCGCTTCTTCTTTCAGCAATGCAATAAATTGCGGGATATAATGTGCTGCCTTTGCTTTTCCTTTTAAACGCAGCTGCTGACCGCCATTAAAAATATTGATTTCGGTAAACCATATAGCTTCAATATTTTTTTTCGCCAGTGCTGAGAAATAATCTGACAGGCCTTTACTATTGCCCTTAATGAGTGAGGATAATTCACTTAAGGCTGCCTGCTTATCTTTGTAGCGATTATTCAAAGCATTGAGCTGAGCTCTTTCTTTTTTTGTATCGGCCAGTTTTCCGGCCAGTGTTTCCAGTTTTGCAACCGCAGTTAGATTATGTTCATACTGGCTTTTAAGAGAAGTTATTTCTGTGCCCAATGCTTGTGTTTTCCAGAATAATAGAGCATATAAGCCCAGCATGAGAAGCAGAGTTACTATGCTGATTATCAACATCAATAAAGCAGAAAATGGCTCACGCTTTATATTATCTTCCGGTTGATATAAATTAACTTGCTGCAGCATAATAAACTATTGCTCTTCTATTGTATTTAGTCGTAAAGCCAGTCCTATTGCTTCAAAACAATGTGCCTGCAGTTCACGGCTTAAGGGTTTTGAAATATTCAGATGCTGATTAAAATCAAGCACCTCTGTCTCAATCCCCAGCATGTCTTTGACATAATTACTGGCGCCGGGAATTTTTTGTGCCAATGGCCCCAATACAATTTTTCTGACCTGTCGTTGATTAAAATGGCTGACATAATAATCCAGTGAACGCTGTATTTCCAGGATGACTTCATCGAGAATTAATTTAGCCTGTTCATTTAAAACAGGTGCTGGAGCAACAGATATTTCCGTATTTTCATCTAAAATTTCATCATCTAAAAAAAGTTCAATTTCTTCATCAGCTGAAGTCTCCTGCATAGATGATTCATTTAGTGCCTGTTTTAGCCGCTGGATACCAAAGTCAATATTTCGTGCCAGATATAAGACGCCATTTCTGGTAATGGTCAGGAGACCTCCATTATCATTAAACTTGAGCAGCACAATACCGTCTTTGTCTTCAGCAAATAAGCGGGCTATATTGCGTTGTGATAACTCATAAATATCAATGGAAGCAATGTCCAGTGCGGATTTTTTCAAGTATTCTGCCCGCACATCAATGTCTCTTTTTTGCGCAGCAACGGCATACATGAATTTTGAGCTGGCTGATTGCTGTACAGGTATTTCAAAAATATCAATAACAGCGTCATCAACATGATAGGCCAACTGATCTTTTATACGCCATTTTACGGCTTGTCGTAATTCATTGGATTCAACTTTGGGCGGCGTGATCAGAAGTAATTCATATTGTCCCTTATCCAGAATTGAATTACAGGAAAACTGCTTAACAGGGAAGGTTTTTGCCATTTTAGACAGAGTGGGGATAAACTCTTTTTCATCAACAGTCGATATTTCTTTATAAACACATTGTTTTAAGGTTGGTTTTTCTCCCTCTTTCTGTGGATAAAGAATATGAGCAATGGCAAGATGTTCCGCCTGTATATCGACACCGATCAAACCCTTATTATTCTTTTTTTTACTAAACCAGTTAAAAAACATTCGTATTTGTTATTCCTGTTAATAGCTCTTTGTCAGCAGCTACCCCTTAAATGCAATATAATCAGTCTTTTAGAGAAATAATTTAATAAGCATTGTAACTCTAAATCATTGTTTATAGCAACTGATTATAATATTAGTAAATGATAGATACTGTTGCTTTGAACAGTAATTTTAATTAACTATAATTCAGTGCTATAATATATGATATATATAACTTATATCATTAGGACTTTTCTATGAGAACACTGGTTGACATCCCTGAGCAGCAAATTAGTGAATTAAGTCTCTTATGTCGGGAACAGAAGCTGTCAAGAGCTGAATTAATACGTAGGGCTATCACTGCCTATATAGGACAACAAAATAAAAAAGAAAGTAATGCTTTTGGCCTGTGGAAGAAAGAAAATCAGCAAACAAAAGATGGCTTGCAATATCAGCAAGAGTTGAGACATGAATGGTAAAAGCACTTTTTGATACTAATATTCTCATTGATTATTTAAATGGGATAGACCTGGCAGAACAGGAACTTTTATTGTATGAAAGTATATCTATCAGTGTTATCACCTGGATGGAAGTGATGGCTGGAACCAATGAAAAAACAGAAGCAAAAACACGAGATTGGCTGAAGACTATGTTTAATATCATTTCTCTTGATGAGGCCATTAGTGATCAGAGTGTCGTGATTAGAAAATCATATAAAATCAAATTGCCGGATGCCATTATCTACGCTACTGCTCAACAACAGGAATGTTTATTAATTTCTCGAAATACCAAAGATTTTTCAGCTGATGATCCGATGGTGCGTGTTCCTTATGAATTGTAACTTGTCTCTCTGTAAATTCCTCTCTTTTGGAAAGGATTAGGGTAAAAAAAGGATGTCATAATGATTTTACAATGCCATAGAGCTTATATCTATTGCAGCATCAAATTCTTGCTTTTTTTTATATTGCCTATCCTATCATTACCGATATATGCTGCTTCTATCGATCTTAATTGCTCAGTTTCTGCTGGTGATATAGTGATTAATGAAATTCAATCTCAAGACAAGTTTATTGAGTTTTATGTGAATAATGAAACTGATATCAATGGCTGGTTGGTTTATATTGATGATTCAAATGATTTTACACTAGGTAGTGGGGTTTGTAATGTGAATGATGGGAGTGTAGCAGATAATGATCCAACTACAACATGGCCTGCAGGTACCTTTATTGTCTGTAATACCGGAGTAATCCCCTCAAAGGCAGAAGTTTTACTGACAGATAATACAGCTACAGATAATGCCAGTGTGGTGATTGACTATATCATCTATGGCAAACCACCACAGCCTGACTGGTCAGTTACTGACAATAATTGTAGTACTGAGTATCCTGATCATAGTGCCGCAGCAAAAGATATTGCTCGTATTCCGGATGGTACAGGAGAACTTGTAGATAATGGTACTGAAAGCACACCAGGAACATCAAATAGCGGTGGTGGTTCTACTATAGATCATTATAGTATTTCCTATATCAGTAATCCCGGTATCACCTGTGAGGCTAATACTGTTATTATTAGTGCTCATGATGATAGTCATGCTCTGGTTGTTCCTGCTGCAGACACAAGGATTGATCTGAGTACATCATCCACTCCTGCTGCAGATGGTGACTGGAGTAAAAAATCGGGAGGTGGCAGCTTTGCACCCCCCAATCATTATACCTTTGATGGTGTAGAAAGTTCTGTACAGCTCTGGCTGAGACAGACTACCCCTACGGTAGCACCTCATATTAATATCGGAGTATCTGACGGGACGGCGTTGGAAGATGCCGGTGAAGATGAATATGCACAATTTTCTGATACAGCTTTTCGTTTTTTTGATGTCTCAACCGGGATGCCGGTTGCTATTAATGCACAAATTGCCGGCAAACCTTCTTATACAGCACCTGATAATCAAACTCTGGAATTACGGGCAGTACAAACCAATACTACTACCCAGGCTTGTGAAGCGGTACTGGCGGGTACTACAGCGGTTAATTTTGCCTATGAATGTAAAAATCCATCTAATTGCAGTACAAGTAATTTACTGACTATCTCGGCGGCAGAAAATAAATTAATTCAGCGCAACAATGATGGCAGTGCTTTAACTTACACCTCGGTTAATATGACTTTTGATAGCAATGGCAGAGCACCATTTTCTTTTAATTATAAAGATGCTGGTCAGATAAAACTTCATGTTAAAAAGACTCTCGTCTTACCAGCTGCCACTTTAGAAGTGGCTTCTGGAGCTTTTGTTGTGCGCCCCTTTGGGTTTGATCTGGCTAATTTAAGCATAGCGGTAGATGCCGAAGATGCTAATGTTTTTGCTAAAGCAGGGGATGATTTTATCACGATATTAACGGCTAAAGTCTGGGGTAGTGGTCAGGATACAAATATTGATGGTGTTGCGGATGATAATATTGATTTAAGTGCCAATGCAGTGACCCCCAATTTTGGTCATGAAAGCATGACACAAACGGTCTCTCTCAGTCATACAAAACGATATCCAACAGATGCTGCTGCAAGTGATGGTGTCTTGTCAGGTGATACCTCTTTAAATACAGGCAGTGGTGGTGATTTTAGCTCAGGAGTGACAGGTGATGTGACTTTAAGCTGGAGTGAAGTAGGCATTATTGATCTTAATACTGATTTGACCAGTTATCTCAGTAGTGGAAAAAATATTAGTACGAGTAAAAATAATGTGGGGCGTTTTACTCCTCATCACTTTGATGTCATTCATAACTTACCGGACTTTGCTGACAGCTGTACGCTTTTTACTTATTTAGAACAGCCATTTTATTACAACACCGCACCTGTTTTAACTGTGACCGCTAAAAATAAACAGGGCAATACTACCATTAATTATGATAGCGGCAATAGTGGTGCAGAGGGTTTCTGGAAGCTAAATTCAATATTAGAACGAAGTTTTCTGGATGGACATGATACAACACCTTCTGCCACTCTTAGTGTCACCAGTGCTGGAAGTATTACTCTATCAGGTGAAACGGATTTTGATGGTATTGCTGATATTGCTCAGCAGTCTGGAATAACAGGTGATGAGTTCAGCTATAATAAAAATGGTGTTGAAATCCCCTTTAATGCTGATATTGATATTACTTATAGCGCTGCTGCACTCACTGATGATGATGGTGTTTGTTATGACCCGGATAATAATACTGTCTGTGATGAATATAATATTACTATTTCAGAAGACACAACAGCGGTTGCCAATGAGTTGCGTTATGGCCGTCTGATTGTTGATAATGCCTATGGTTCTGAATATCAGCCATTAAGTAATATCAGAATCTCCTCTGAATACTATAATGGTGTGAGCTTTACGCTTAATCTCAATGATAACTGTACCCTGTATGATGCTGCAACAGATATCGACTGGTCACTTGCTGCTTATTCGTCTAATTTTTCAAATGGTGATATTAGTGGGGTGGGTAGTGGAACTTTGAGCAGCGGTCTGAGCAGTTTTACTCTTGATCAGACATCCACTCCCCGGAAGACAGGTTATGTTGACTATATTTTTACTGCGGATGAATGGCTTAAATTTAACTGGGATAATGATAACGGCACGACATCCGACACTTCACCAGCAGCACGAGCCAGCTTTGGTATTTTTAACCGTTCAAAACGTTTAATTTATACCAGAGAAGTCTACTAACTGCTCAGTTATTTGAATTCCTTAAATAATTGATCTTTTGAATTGCAGGTCAAAAGATCTGTATCATTTTCAAGGTTAAATCTATCGTTAAAACCAATTTTAAGGTCCATCATAAGAAGTCGTCGTCTGAATGCTTCTGGATACATGATATATATCACCATTGTTACCTTTTTCAGCTGTAATTTTAATCGTTGTTACTCTGGGATTTATAGTACAGGAACCGGGTGTTGTACTTTCATCACAACAGCTTCCTCCTGATGAAGCACAATCTGTGCAAGCATCTACCGTAATTGTAAATCCCTCATTACTGGTGAAAGAAACACCACTGATATTAGTGCAACTTGCAGTTGAAGTGGAGTCGGTATCCAAAACAGTTTTAATAGCCCATTCCATACCGCTTCTGGCGGTATAATAGGCGCGTTGTTGTTCAATATTAAGAACTGAGGTGGTTGCTGTCGTGCCGCTGAGTGTCACCATGGCTGCACCAATTGAGGCCAGAGCCACGACAATAAAAATAGCACCAACCAGTGAGACACCTTTTTGTTGAGAATAATTAATCTTCATGGTTGGTTTTCCACCATTACCTGATGTAATAATTTGATTAATTCACTGGAGTCAGGATCGGTTATTTCAATTTCCATAGTGACCAGTCCGGGGCGGGTGGAAGAACCGGGATTATAATTAAAATCACAACTGGTGATATTTTGTGCTAATAAATTATCACTTGTCGATACCGTCGGTATTGCTGCTTGAATTGAATAGCCCTGCTTTAAATATAACTTGCTGCCAATACAGCCAAAAGTAATTGCTTTGTCGACCACCATGAAACGAGACTGAGGTGATGAAAAGGGAAATTGTATAGAAGGTGGAAATGAAATAAGAGTATTAGTCAGATTGGTTATTTGGGCACGGTTTTGTGCGGGAGACTGATAGGCATCGGCACCGCTATCAGCACCCATATTATACACTACGACGTACGAACCAATGGCATCAGTATTACTAATATTAAGCTCTTTTTGTAATGTAAATTTGTCTATTGCGGTTGTTGTGGTATATGCATCTACACCTGATGTAGTATAACGCCCACCATCAATAGTATGCAAAATTTCTAAATGATCATCCTTTCCATTACTGCTGGTATCTTTAGTGCGAACACTATTAGGCAAGGCATGATGTATATCACGTGCCATACGATGTAATGTGATTTCTGCAATATCCACCAGTTCAGCACGCTGTTTCATATCACTATAGCTCTGCATCGGAAGTGTGATCATATTAACAGCCATCATGGAGATAATACCGGTAATGATCATCACGGTAATTAATTCAATCAGGGTAAAACCGTTTTCTTTATGCAAAGGGATTTTCATTAGTAATTGGTTCTATAAGCTGTCATTGGTAATGCACCCTGACTGCTGTGAGAGACGTTCACGACAATTTTTTTAGCTGCAGAAGCATTAAGTTTTGTACCACAGGTACTGCAGAGAGTTACAGTTACTGCAACACTATAATTACTCAATGAAGCGATGGCACAGCCATTTTGATCCAGTGCTGAACTATCAGACAAACCATTGTAATCATCCACGTCATTATATTGAATTCGATTGCTGTCAATGGGGGAGCCACTGGTACAGCTGCCTGTGGCTGAAAAATTAGCAATAGGAGTATAAGCCTGCATCATTATCTCATCCATATAACTCTGTGCAATTGCCAGTTGCTGAGCTCTTATCATCGGATCAGCACTACTACGAGTAGTTGTGACAAATAAACTGCTTACTCCCATAACAGCAATGGATATAATCACGATAGAAATGATCAGCTCTATCAATGTAGCACCCTGAGAAAAGAATATGGTTTTATTCATGGACATAACCTGTCACCGATTCAATTTTAATGCTATGTCCTGGGCCTATAGTAAAAGAATAGACTCCTGTTGAAGAAGAGACGTTACCGTCAGCACTAAAAGTATAATTTGCTACCGGGTTAATGGTTGAAGTAGCGGTGTCTTTGTAACCCCCTTGTTTGGCAGGATGTTGAACATTTGTACCGGAACAGGCAGCGGATGAATAATATAATGTATAGCTGGTAGAAGTCAGGCAAATAGTCACTTTATTCTGACTGGCAATAGCAATTTTCTGGGCAAAACGAAAAGCAGAAAGAATTTCCTGATGATAACGAGCGTCTTTAAATGTAGAATTATTAAAGAACTTTGCACTGCCTACAACCGATATAATCCCAAGAATTATCAGCACCGTGACCAGTTCTATCAGCGTAAAACCCTGATTGTATCGAAAGTTTCTAAATGACATTCAAATAGATCCTTTTTTATTGATTACAGGAATTATAGCAGTCATTGCAGAATATTAATCAATATTTATATTAAAAGTGCTGGAATCTGGATTATTCTTTCACTTAACATTCTGACTTCACTGGCATTATTAATAACAATACCAAAAGGCAGCTCATTATCTTTAACGAATTTTGTCAGTGAGGTTAATTGTTTTAATTTTGTTGTAGTACTGAACTTGATTTCTATGGGCAATAGTCCAAAACTACCTTCTAAAATTAAGTCCACTTCTGATCCATGTTTGGTTCTGTAATAATAATAGAAACAATTGACTGCATCACTGGAATACATACCCTTTATCAGTTCTTCAATGATATAAGACTCAAAATTTTGCCCGACATTAGGACTACGAATCAGTTTTTCTCTATTGTCTATATTGGCGAGAAAATGAATCAGGCCTGAATCTCTTAAAATCCCCTTGGGCATTTTTACCAGAGATTTTGTTTTAGATTTTTCATAAGAGGGGATAATGCGCCAGACAAAGGTTTTATCGGCTATATCCAGATAATCCCTAATAGTGACTTCATTGGTATCTATGGAACGCCCTAATTGAGCCTTGTTGATAATTGTCCCGGATAACTCAGAAAGTGTTGAGATAAATCGTCTATAGCGAGTGGCATCAATACGCGGGAAAAGTTTTTTCAGATCACGGTTAATATACAGTTGAAAATAATTATTCATCCATGTGTTATAGAATAAAGCATTTTGGGCAATGACAGGTTCAGGATATCCGCCCCTTAGAAAATCTTCTATAATATCTTCACTTTTTTGTGGAGACTGAAGTTTTTTTAATAGAGCGATGGAATCAATAGAGATATCCCGATTTAATATCTGATAAAAATCAGGCAGTTTTTTTTGTCTGATTTCATTTCTTTTAAAAGTTCCTAATTCAATAATACCCAGGCGACCAGCCAGTGAATCACTGGCCTGTCCTATTAATTGCGGGGAACTTGAACCGGTGAGTATAAAGCGGTTTTTTTGTGAACGATCAGCATCAATCACTCCTCTTAATTGTTTAAAGAGTTGCGGTAGTTCCTGGGCTTCATCAATGATAATATTTGCTGAATATTCTTTGAAAAAGAAGTCCAAATCATTACTGATAAAATCAATATCACTGATATTTTCTAAATCAAAATATTTCCATTCTGGACGTGCCTGCTTTGCCAGAGTCGTTTTGCCGCATTGTCTGACACCAAGAATTAATACAATAGGAAAAATATCCAGTAATTGATTAATTTTTACAATGTCATTTCTTTTTAGGACGGTCATAACCTGATTCTACACTAGGATTTTACCGGTGTAAATGATAGGATAATATTAGAGTTTACTTGCTTTTCCGGATAATATTTGAGGAGTGGGGTTGTACAGGGTCAGAATCAATTTGGCTCTGACCCCTGTTTTCAGGCTTTTTCTATATTTATTTATCCGGTACAGATAATGGATACAGTTTTTCCTGTTGCGCTTCCACTTTCACCAGCACCAGTACTACCTTTACTATGCTTAACACCACAAGTTGTATCAAGGTTACCTGCCGCACCACAACCAGCAAGTGTATCTGTTCCCGTAACAATTGTAACTTCTGTTGGTAATGCTGTGCTTAGTAAACCTGCAGCAAGTTGTGAGCAAGTCGTTGCTGCTGTAATTGTAAAAGGTGGAGTGCCGCTGGCAAGACCTTTTGCATAATTAATAGAGGAAGCGGAACTAAGAGAACCGATAAAACCTTCAGCAGCTGCATCAGCTGCTTCAGTACTTAAGTTAGCGAACTTTGGCAAAGCAGTCGCTGCTAGAATCCCTAAAATAACAATCACTACAACTAATTCAATTAATGTAAAACCAGCTTGTTGCTTTTTCATATTACTATTTCCCATATAATAGCGATTAAATATGTCTTGTTTTGTAAGAATCCTCTTACATATAAAATAATTTTTCTAAATATACATTATATCTTATTGAAAAACAAGTTATTTCATATGACCGACCATATCCCACATAGGCATAAAAATTCCAAGTGCCATAATCAATACCATACCGCCAATGGTCATAATTAAAGCGGGTTCTATCTGGGCACTGAGGAACTTGATTTCATAATTGACCTCCTCTTCATAAAATTCAGCAACCTTTACCAGCATTTCATCCACCATGCCGGTTTCTTCTCCCACAGCCAGCATTTGTAAAACTAATGGAGTAAAGAGTCCGGTTGCAGTGGCGGTATTGGTTAGATTATCACCACGTTCTACGCCGCTGCGCATACTGATAACCCTATCGCTGACGTAGCTGTTACCCACTGAATTAGCGACTAAATTTAATGATTGTACTAAAGGTACGCCGGCCTGTTGAGTAAGAGAGAAGGTGCGACAGAATCGAGCCAGCACTGCCTTGCGCAAAATTCCTCCAATATAGGGTATGTTAAACTTGGCCTTATCAAAATTGAAACGCCCGATTTCTGTGTTAATGTATTGATGTGCACCCAGGATTAATGTCGCAATGACAGCCAGCATCCAAGGCCAGTAATTAATAAAAATTTCTGAGGTTGATAATAATATACGGGTATAAATGGGTAATTCCATATTTATTTTACCAAACACCCCGGCAAACTTGGGGATAACAAAAATATTGAGGATGGTAAAAGCGGCGCCAATAAAGATTAAAACAAAAGTGGGATAACGGGTAGCTTCTTTAATTTTATCTCGGATCATTTTATCCCGTTCCAGATAAAATGCGAGCTGTTCAAAGGCATTATCCAGTTGTCCGGTATTTTCTCCTACTTTAATAATATTGAGAAAAACACCGGGGAAAATATCCGGGTATTTTGCCAGACCGGTTGACAGGGGTTTTCCAGCTTCTAATTGTTTAACACTATGTTCCAGCACTTCTTTAAGATATGCATTATCAGTGGTTTGTGACAAGCCGTTAATTGCCCGTGTAATGGGAATTCCGGCTTTAAACAGGGCGGTCATTTGTTTGGAAAATAAAATAAGCTCTTCTGTTTTTGGTTTACCCAAACCAAGCATTCGATTCAGATCCAGATCGATATTTTTTTTTGCTTCAGCTACAATCTTAATTTCAATGGGTGTCAGACCACTATTGAATAATTGCGTGGCCAGGGCATCTTCTGAACTGGCTTCTGCCGTATTTTCTATTGCATCACCACGTGTGGTACGGGCTTTATAAAAATATTTTGCCACTATCTCTCTCTTTTTGGCTGATGGCTCTTAAGTTGTTGTTTTCTCAGTTGCTTCGCTATCCTGGTATTCATCCGCCTCTTCATGCTCTTCTATCGTTCCGGCCAGTCTTAATACTTCTTCAATAGAAGTAATACCTTGTTTAGCCAAATCCAGAGCGCTATTCACCAATGGTATATAGCCGGGGGCATGACGTGCTTTTTGTACGAAGTCTTTTGCATCACCATGTCGAAAAGCATCTGCCAGCTGTTCATTAATTTCTAAAATTTCATGGACACCCTGACGTCCCTTATAACCGGTATTATTACAATGATGACATCCTGTACCCTGAAAAAAATGATTGGAAGAAAGAGATTCACTCACTGCCCCCTGCAGCCAGCTCATTTCATGTTCATCCAGATGATGTTCTGTTTTACAGTCATTACAGATTCTTCTAACCAGACGTTGTGCCACTATAGCCTGCAGTGATGTGGCAATTAAATAACCTTCAATACCCATATCCTGTAAACGATAAACTGAACTGATTGCATCATTGGTATGTAGAGTTGACAGTACCATATGTCCGGTCATTGCTGAACGCACAGCAATGTCGGCAGTTTCTGCATCACGCATTTCACCAATAAGAATAATATCCGGATCCTGACGTAAAGCTGTACGTAAAACACTTGAAAAAGTCAGGCCGATTTTAGCATTAATCTGTACCTGACTGATCCGTTCCAGGCGATATTCAACAGGGTCTTCTGCCGTAATAATTTTCTTTTCACTGCTGTTAAGCTCACTCAATGCTGCATAAAGTGTCGTTGTTTTACCACTGCCTGTAGGTCCGGTCAGTAAAACCAGACCATGGGGACGATGGATTGATTTTCTAAAGCGATCCAGTATATCTGAATTCATCCCCAGATCATCCAGATTCAGCGTGCCTTCACTCTGATCCAGTAATCGCATCACGACAGACTCTCCATGCTGTGTCGGCATGGTTGATAAACGCACATCGATAGAGTGATGTTTTATCTTGATATGAAAACGACCATCCTGAGGCAGACGTCTTTCTGAAATATTCAAGCCGGACATGAGCTTAAGACGTGACACTAAGGCCGCAACAATACGTTTTTCATTCATTACCTGTTCATTAAGAACACCATCAATCCGCATACGAATACGCAGTACTTTTTCATCGGGTTCTATATGAATATCTGAAGCTTTGACTTGCAAAGCATCTTCAAAAATAGTTTGCAGCAGTCGAACCACAGGAGCATTTTCAATATCATCACTTTGAGCCAAATCATCCAGATCAATATCGGTTTCTGAAAGCTCTTCATCCAGCTCTTCAACCAATGAGGTAATTTTTTCCTCTTTTCGATACATAACATCCATGGAAGCCAGTAAATCCTGTTCACGAATCAAAGCCAGGCTAATAGGACGTTTTAGTATTTTATGGATATCATCATAGGCAAAAATGTCGGAAGGATCCGCCATACCGACTAACAGGCCGGTTTTTCTATCAGCCAGAACAATTGCACGAAAACGTCTGGCTAATGTCTCAGGCAGAAGACGAACGACGTTTTTCTGATATTTATATTGTTTCAGGTCAATAAATGGGACATCCAGCTGCTGAGAGAGAAAGTCCATGAACTTTTCTTCAGAAATATAGGCATTATCAATGAGTACCTGACCCAGCTTGCGTCCGGTTGTCTTTTGATCAGCCAGTGCCGCATTAAGTTGCCCCTCTGAAATTAATTTATGCTGGACAAGCAAGTCACCAATGCGTATTCTTTTCCGGGAAGATTCCAAAATCAATTATTCCTCTGATTATAAACAGCGTGACAGATACATTATAATAGACAGAGGTCAGAGTCAAATGGCATAATTGACCAGTCTGTTAAACTGAGCAAAATATAGTATGAATTCAGAATCTATCATCAGTCAACTTGCTGAAATTTGTATTTCTCTTGAGGTGCAGCTTGTCACAGCAGAATCCTGTACCGGTGGTTTAGTTGCCAAGATGATTACAGATTTAGCTGGCAGTTCTCAATGGTTCGATCGAGGTTTTGTCACTTATAGTAATCTGGCGAAAGAACAAATGATAGGAGTTGATGCTGATATAATAAAACTTTGGGGTGCAGTGAGTGAACCTGTTGCAATCGCTATGGCGAAAGGGGCGCTTGAGCATTCTATTGCACACTATGCTCTGTCAATTACAGGCATAGCGGGTCCGGATGGTGGTAGTGAGAAAAAACCGGTTGGAACCGTCTGTTTTGCCTGGGCTTTTCAGGATAAAGTCACTAATCAACTTAAAAGCATCTCAATGACAAAACAGTTTCCAGGGGATCGTGAAGCAGTGAGAAATCAATCGGCTGATTTTTCTTTACACAAACTGTATCAACTCATACAAAAAAATTTTTGACTCTGACCCCTGTCTAGCTATATAATTGATGTACAGATATCAAAAAGAAAAAATTATAATTTATTTAAGCAAAAAAGGAAAGGCCAATATTATGGATGACAATAAACAAAAAGCATTGGACGCTGCACTCTCACAAATTGTTCGCCAATTTGGTAAGGGTTCTGTAATGCGTATGGGAGATGCTGGTGCAATCCAGATTGACTCAATCTCAAGCGGTTCTTTGGGATTGGATATTGCTCTTGGTATCGGCGGTTTACCTAAAGGGCGAGTGGTAGAAATATATGGACCGGAGTCTTCAGGAAAAACTACACTTACCTTACAGGTGATTGCAGAAGCTCAGAAGTTAGGAGGCACGGCTGCTTTCATCGATGCTGAACATGCATTGGATCCGGTTTATGCTGAAAAATTAGGGGTTGATGTGGATAACTTATTAGTATCACAACCCGATACAGGTGAACAGGCATTGGAAATTACCGATATGCTGGTACGCTCTGGTGCGGTTGATGTTCTTGTCATTGATTCAGTGGCAGCCTTAACACCAAAAGCGGAAATTGATGGTGATATGGGTGATTCGCATATGGGTCTACAGGCTCGTTTGATGTCACAGGCATTACGTAAGCTGACTGGTATTATTAAACGTTCTAATACTATGGTGATTTTCATTAACCAGATCCGTATGAAAATTGGTGTGATGTTTGGTAACCCTGAAACCACAACCGGTGGTAATGCTTTGAAATTTTATGCCTCAGTTCGTCTGGATATCCGCCGTATTGGTGCAATTAAGAAAGGTGATGAAATCTTAGGAAATGAAACGAGAGTAAAAGTGGTCAAAAATAAAGTAGCGCCACCATTTAAACAAGCAGAGTTTGATATTTTGTATGGTGAAGGTATTTCAAAAATGGGTGAAATTATATCCATTGGTGTTAAACAGGGACTGATTGATAAAGCCGGTGCCTGGTATAGTTACAATGGTGAAAAAATAGGTCAGGGGAAAGAGAAAGTACGTCAATATCTTCAGGAAAATCCTGATATTGCCAATAAAATTGAGTCAAAGATAAGGGCTGAACTTTTACCATCGAATGATTCTTCTGATGATTCAGAGGAAAATGTTGAAACTGAACTTGAGCCTTAATAAGGTAGAAATTATCTTTTTTAAGTTTAAGAAGGTGAGGTGAGTAGTTATATATGCTCCTCACCCATATCAGACTTAGACTTAATCGGACATTATTAAAAAAGGTCTTGATAAAACCTAACGAACAATCGAAAATTAAATATTCTGGTTCCGTCCTTTATGTAAAATATTAGCATTTACTAATATTTGATAAAGAACCACAAAACTGTATTTTCATAAGTTCGATGAGATGTGAAACTGATACTGTCAGTTTTTTATATAGAGTAACAATCAGTCTTGCTGACATAATAGCCCTTTATCTTTTCTTTATCTTTATCGTCCAAATCTATAGCTCCGTGTATTATTCCGCTTTTTTCTACAGCCTGATTACCTATAAAGCTGCTTTTAATTATTGTTATAATTTCTGGGTCTTCTGTAAATTATTCAATGCGTGTTTTAATCTCATCTGACTGCCATGATTGATGTGGTTGATGTATAAACTTACCATCCTCGTACTTAAAGTAAGCATTGTTGTAACTGCTGGATATCGAATTCATACAAACTTATTTATGGGTAAACATTTGTATGTTGATGATCTTGTTACATTAGGTAGTATGGATCGTTAAAAGCGTTGCGCAAAAAAGAAAACACTTTTAGACCACGTTATTTGATACTTTAGCTCTATGTAATTGATATGAAATTTGAAGACTCGATTAAAAGTATTTCTATTTAAAATCGGTGTTATCAAGCAGTTGATGGTTCTTATAAACTTCCTCTAAATGACGTTTTTTTCGGAGTCCAGAAAGTAATTTTTTGGTCGGGGAAATCATTTCAACTATTTAACGTCTTATGAAAAACAGAAATTCAAATTCGAGATATTCCTGCTTTTGTATGAATAAAAAGTTGTTTCTGTAATATATGTAGTTGTTTTGCACATAGAACTTGTACGGGTTCTACCTTAATATAGACTAAACAAGCTAATATAAACAATAATTAATTGAATAATAAAATCATGATGACCAACAAATTATAATGGCTCTATGGGAAAAGCGATTAATGCTTGCCAATGCTTTTAAAATATATTGTGTTAGCATTATAAATCATGGTAGTTCATATATTTGGTATATTATTAATGGATAATGGAACTTGCGCTCATTCTTTATTTATTTTCACGATAGGCTCATGCCGTTTTATTTACGTCGATTGCTTAAAGGAGTCAATATGAAACTTTATTATTCGAATACCTCACCATACTCACGTAAGGTACGTATGATGATACATATAATGCATCTTGAGACTCAGATAGAAAATATTTTAATTAACCCATTTACAGAAACTGAAAAAATTAGAAAAATTAATCCTCTTGGAAAAGTACCTGTTCTAGAATTGGATAATGGTGAAATTTTGTATGATAGTCAGGTCATCTGTCAATATATTGAAAATATGACATCGGATCTGCCACAGAAAAAACATAATGACTGGAAACATTGGGAAAATTTGCGTTGGGAAGCATTGGCTGATGGTTTAACGGATGCGACTTATAATCTGGTTATGGAAAGACGTAGGCCAGACAATGAGAAATCGAATTCCTCTATTAAGCAGTGGACAGAAGAAATTACTAATACTCTTGATGAATTTGAAAGAAAAATCAATGATATAAGTTGTGTTTTTTTATTAGCTCATCTGTCAATTGCCAGTGCACTCGGATATTTAGAATTCAGAACACCAGATCTTTCAATAAAGGCTAAACATCCTAAAACATTTCTATGGTATTTAGATTTCAAAAAACACGATTTTATGAAAATGACACACCCTGAGGGCTAAATAATAATGGAATGGGCTGATTCAATCATATTGTTAATTGCTTTATATGGTATTGTGGGACTTTTTTCAGGTATTTTAGCCGGGATGCTTGGTGTTGGTGGTGGATTAATTATTGTTCCGGTACTTGCGGGCTTGTTTAGAAGTCAGAATATAGATGAATCCATTATAATGCACCTTGCTGTTGGCTCATCATTGGCAACAATTGTAGTGACATCCATAGGTTCAATGCAAGCACACAATAAACGTGGATCTGTAGTATGGAGTATCTTTGCTTCCCTAAGTCCCGGGATCGTTATTGGAGCACTTCTTGGAGCGTGGTTAGCAGGATTATTTTCAACATTTTTGTTACAGAAGATTGTTGCATTATTTATTATCATTATTGGAATTCAAATGATTTCAAGTTTTTCGGTTAAAGCTCATAAAAATAATCCAACAACATTAAATATGATATCTTCTGGTAGTGTAATTGGTTTACTTTCATCAATGGCTGGTATTGGCGGTGGTTCACTGACTGTCCCCTATTTGATGTGGCATAAAGTTCCTATGGTCAAAGCAATAGGCACAGCAAGTGCTTGTGGCTTGCCTATTGCTATGGCTGGTGCATTAGGTTTTGTGATAGTAGGAATGGAACATACATCGACTACACCAATGACAACCGGCTTCCTATATTGGCCTGCTATTTTTGGTATTTCAATTGTAAGTTACTTCTCAACATCGATTGGAGTCTATCTGGCTCATAAAGTGGATGTGAAAACTCTAAAAAAACTATTTTCAATTTTATTAATCTTTATTGGAATATATTTTTTTCAATCATGAGTTTGTTATTTAATGATAAATAAAATAGATAATGGATTAGAGGATATTAACTCTGTGAGATCAGAATGCATAAAACAACACTTAGTTTTTCAAAAAGGGTAAGTACATTAGAATCCAGTGATGCACTGAGCCAAATTTTAAATTCAATAGGTATATCAGGCAGCTTGCTTCTAAAAGAAGAATATTGTTCACCCTGGGCTGTTTCTGTACCGGATTCAAGAGAAATTAATTCACTTTTAAATTTATCAAAAGGGATGCGAGTAGCAACTTTTCATATGGTAGAAAGGGGACATGTACGTCTGAAGTTAGAAACTAATAATGATTATTTAATTGAAGCTGGAGAAATAGCCGTATGTTTTTCTGGTTTGGGACATGTGCTTTACCAGGGAGAAAGCGACATAGTAACCCCATTTCAGGATATTATGGCAGGTGCCGAAAATGTTTTTAAACCAGATAAAATTAAAAATAAACCGAGTACATCTTTAGTCTGTGGTGTATTTTTATTACATGATGCTGTTTTGAATCCTTTGTTGAGTACATTACCACAAGTATTAAAACTCAAAGTCAGTGACCCTAATGAATTTCCGAGTCTTTATGGTGTTATTCATCAAATAACTCAGGAATTTAAATATCAAACAGTAGGAAGTAGCTATGTTATAGAACGTTATTTAGAAATACTTTGTGCTGAAACTATTCGTGCACATACAGAAACTCTTCCAGAACAAGCAACTGGATGGCTTTCAGCACTCAAAGATCCAATGATAGGAAAAGCCATTGAAGCAATTCACCTAGATCCAAAGTTTGATTGGACAGTAAAGGAATTAGCCAGTAAAGTCTCCATGTCTCCATCACGTTTTGCTGCACGATTTGTTTCTAGTGTAGGAGACTCACCGATGATATATGTCACAAAATGGCGTATGTTTATTGCTTGTAGAGAACTAAAAAATGACCAGGCAAATATTATAGATATAGCCAACAACTTGGGGTATGAAAGCTTGGCCTCTTTTAGTAGAGCTTTTAAACGTCATATAGGAGTGTCACCAGGAATGTGGCGAACATCAAAAAACAAAGTATAAAATAGTTCCTAGCCATGGAAAAAGTGGTAATAAAGAACTTTTAGAAGAAGAGAAACAAATAATAGTGAAAATAAATATAATAAGTTGTTTCAGTACATGAAATAGTAGTTGAACTAAACGGCTATCGCCGTAGCGAGTCAAGACCGACCTTCTGAGTTTCCCGAAAGACAAATCTATTATTCAAACTATGCTTAGCATTGAGACTGGGACACTGACACTGTGCCCTAATTATTTCACTTTCCTAAACGGGGTCATTAAATGCACCCACACTAGTAATTGTCGTGCTGATCAAAAGAATTTAAAGTGACCCAAACTCTAAACGAACTGACTGAGGATAATAGTAGCATATTTTAAATAACATTTACTTAAGATACTAAACAATAATAGTGTATGGCAGGCACGGTTTTAAAAGTTGTTTCTGCAATTATTTAAGTTGTTTTAATCATATTAATAAAGACAGAAAAAGATTAAATTAAATAACAATAATTTCACAGTTAGCTTGATAACTAATAACTTGCGTAAATTAATCTTTCCTTTTCTCCAATACAATAATATGAGGATGATATATGAAAAATACAATTTTTACTTTGATAATATTAGGCAGTATAATTATTACAACAGGTTGTGATAGTTTAGTGCTTAAAACGGTTATGGGGACAGTTGACCCCTACTTTCATGGCCCAGGTGTTGATGGAACCAAATTCGATAAGGTTGGAAATAATGTCTATACATATAAATGGAATTGGTATCGTAATTTAATTATTGATACAGATGATGGTTTAGTCATCATTGATCCAATGAATCCTAAAATGTCAGCAGCATTAAAGATAGAGTTAAATACTCGATTTCCAGGGAAGAAGGTTCATACACTGATTTATTCACATTATCACCTTGATCACACTTCAGGTGGTTCCGAATTATCTCCAATAAACATTGTTTCACATGAGAAAAGCCCATGGTATTGGAATAATGTTGAGCATCCAAATTTAGTCAAACCAACAGAGTTTATTTCTGGTGATACAGTACTAAACATAGGTGATGTTGAGATACGAGCTCTATATCTTGGTTTATCACACACAGATACATTATATGCATTTCATATCCCATCTGAACGACTTGTATTCACTGCAGATGTAGGTCTTGTTAAAACAGTCCCTCCTATCGGTATACCAGATCGTTATGCTCCAGGATATCTTGCAGCAATGGATAGAATAATTGAAATTGATTTTGATACTTTTGTTCCTTCACATTTTGGATTTGGTAAAAAAAGTGACCTTATTGATTGGAGGAATATGATTGAAGATGCAAGAAAGCTTTCACTTTCAGCCATAAAAAAACATGGTTCACCAGGAGTGGGGCATGATCAAATGGGAAAGTATTTTGATGAGGTTTACTATCCTATGCGCGAAAAATATAGTACCTGGCATGGATTTAGTGATATGTTCGTTCTTAATTTAGTCAGAGATATTGTTGGAGAATCTTTAGGTTACTAAGTCAATAATATTGTTATGGAGAGTAATATTCTGATGTATTTTAAATATTTTGTATAGAGCAATATTAATTACAAATTGTCAAGGGTATAAATATGGATAATGTTAAATTGAACTCAAAAAAAGTTGTCGTTGTTGCTGGTGTGGGTGATTGTCTTGGAACTGCATTTTGTGAAGAGTTTATCGAAAACGGATATCAAGTAGTTGGTTTGTCACGTTCAGGAAATAAAAAAAATGAATTTGGAAACCAATATTTGGCTATTCCCTGTGACTTAACAAATAAGGATGATGTAAATAATGCGGTTAATCAAATTAAAAAAAGATATGGTTCTATATCTGTTTATATTCATAATGCTGCCTACTTATATCGAGCTGGTTTTTTACAAACATCAGCTGAAAAATTTATTGATTTGTGGAAACTGGTTTGTCTAGGTGCAATTCATGGCTTACATCAAGTGATTCCATATATGCTTAATAATAAAGAAGGTACAGTGTTAATAGTTGGAGCGACAGCATCTATTAAAGGAGGAGCAGAGTTTTCAGCATTTTCATCTGCAAAATTTGCACTAAGAGGTTTAACACAATCTCTTTTGCGTGAATATTCTTCAAAAGGTATTCATATTTCTCATGTGGTTATAGATGGTCCAATTTGGGGGGAACAGGCTAAAAGATTCGGAAAGAAAATTCATGAGTGTATCTTACCTCGCTCAGTTGCAACAAATTGCCTGAATTTAGTTGAACAAGATCGTTCAGCCTGGACGCATGAACTTGATATACGCACTCAGATACAGAATTTTTAAAAGAGTTATAACATGAAAAAAGTATAACGAAAGATTGGTGGTTTTTGAAGATAGTAGTTTTAGAGGCAGTATTCAAATGATAAAAAAAGCTGAATCTCTTATGGTTGATAAAATTGTACCAGGACATGGTATCAGTGCTAATAAAAACCTTTTAACTCAAAATCGTGAATTGCTTAATACAATCTATTCAACAGTTAAAATTATGAATAAATTGAAAAAATACATTAATTGGGGAAACGTGGACAGTGAATTAGGACGTTACATTATAAAAGCTGTTCTTGAAGTTGAACAAGCTGAGTTTGAATAGGGACTGAGAAATTATTAAACGGCCTTCTTTTGTGCAGAAGAAGGTATTGTATCATTTATTACTTTATTTCTTTTAAAGTTTATTATTGAGGTTTAACTAAATGAATTATTTATTGGTTGTTTTGGGTGTTATTATTGCCCTTTTTTCAATTTATATGGAAATTAATCATAAAAATATTTGGAATAAATCACTTGATAATTATAAAGATCATAAATTAAGTATCATTAACACTTTATTTCGTCCCAGCAAACTTTCATACATCATAAATATTTATTTCATATGGCCAGTATTTTTTATTTTAGGTTTAACTTGCATATATCTGAGCCTTAATTAATGGTCAAAGTGTTTTACTCATTTCTAAGACATATCAATCATATTCAATATAATTAATTTTGGGACATGGATTCATGATTTTTTAGATGAATTGGGCAATAAATATAGTCCAATTCCAATTTTACTAATCATATCATAACTTAAAATTCTATATTTATTATCAGCTTTTAATTTGCCTATTTTGTCGTAAGCACCTAACGAACAGCACTATTAACTTTTTTTAACTCGTTTCAGAGGAAAATGTTGCTGCTGAATTTGAGTCTTGAGGTAGAACTGTTCTTTTATAAGTTTAAGAAGGCGAGATGAGGAGTTACATAGAGGGTGAAATCCTAACTGTAACTGTTCCTTAAATATAAGGTGTTATTTGCTCCTTAAACTCGATTATAAATGGATTCAATGCAGGTTTCCAATTGTTGCTGTTAAAAAAGAACATTACGGCTGGATACAAACTTTCTTACCAATTCGCGACAGCAATTTGACAATACTTGTACTTATTGTGCTAGACTTCATTATCATCAATAATGAACGGAAATTGTTATGGAAAATACTTTCTACCCACCTATTTTGGAACTATTCTGGAAACTGTTTGCAGCACAAGGGATTAATCCAGAAAAAATATTTAAGCCGAATTGTATTAATATTAAAGAACTTAAAATTTCTGATAGCCGTATCAAGACATCTACAGTTGATCAGCTTTGGAAAGATGCAGAAGAATTAATTGGCAATGGTTACTTTGCTCTGGATTCTTATAAATACTGGCATCCAGGTTGCCTGGGTGCGTTGGGCTATGCCTGGTTAAGCAGTTCAACATTAAGAGAAGGGTTTCAACGACTGGTACGTTATTTCAAAGTCCTGAACTCAGAGGCTGGCATGAAGATAGAAGAGATTAATGATGAAGTCATTATTTCTTATGAAAAGCAATATAGTGTCGGACGCTCTGCTTCAGCATTATCGTTATTAATGCATATGTGCAGGATTAACTACCAGGAACATTTAGCACCAAAAAAAGTAACATTATGGCATCCCGAGCCAGAAGATATATCAAAATATTATGCTTATTTTCAGTGTCCTGTAGAGTTTAATACAGGTGTTGATAGTGTGATATTCCCTGTCAATATTGTTGACAAAGAATTATCAGGTGGTAATGAGCAGTTGGCTAAGCTCAATGATCAGGTATTGATTAAATATCTTAATACATTAACTCAGGATAATTTAATTGTCCGTATTAAATCTATTATTGTAAGGGAATTACCTTCTGGCAATGTTTCAAATAATAGGGTTGCAGAAGAGCTTTATACCAGTACCAGGAGTCTGCAGCGTAAGTTAAAGGTGTTGGGCACTACCTTTAAAAAAGTATATGAAGAATGTAGGAAAGACCTGGCCGAACAATATGTTGCAGATGGTAAAATGAGTCTGACTGAAATATCTTTTATCCTGGGTTTTACAGAAATAAGCTCGTTCTCTCGATCATATAAAAGGTGGACAGGCCATTCCCCTAATGCTGATAGACAGATGTAACTGTAGTTCTGGATAAATGATGTTTTTCTGCCAGGTAATGAGTCATCTTGATTTCTGAAATAGCCAGCAGTTCAAACATCTTATCTGGAACAATTTCATAAGCTTCCTGCTTATTTTCAATGAGCGTCTTCCAGAAATAATATTCATCAATGGGAGTATTGTTCATGTTTCTGACTTTTTCCTTTTGCTAGATTGTATATCCCCGAGCAGTTAATTGTGCTGCTAGTAATTAACTGCCCTGCCAGTGAGTGAGTATTAAAGCAGGGGATATACAAATTCTTGAAATCCCGTTTCCAGCATGGGAATATGATTAGAAATTGTAAAATATCTAAGTTAATTATATTAGTATTTAAAATATAATTCTTGTCATTAAACGCCAATATGTTGGCATTTTCAGTTTTTATTAATATTAATAATGTATATCATAGAAAAATATCAATGACTTAAATTAAACCAAAAGAAGTTCTGCTATAGTGTGATAATTATTTATGGATAAAAATGACAAGTATTTGGCATGAGAGGTTCTCGGCAAATAAAATAGGGGCACAATTTTATGTTTAATTAAGAGGGTATGACCAACATACCTGTATTGTCCTTGTATATACTTATATTAAAAACAAAGAGATTATTGATGGCAGCAATTGTAATCGTTATATTTTTATTCCTTATTTACGCACCACAATGGTGGGTTGGTTACATAATGAAGAAATATGATAAAACTCTTTCTCAATTACCAGGAACCGGTGGTGAGCTGGCACAACATCTTGTTGAACGATATCAACTCAAAGTTACAGTTGAAATGACAGATGCTGGAGATCACTATGACCCACAAACAAGAACTGTACGGCTTAGTCAAAAAAATTTCAATGGTAAATCTCTAACAGCAATCGCTATTGCTGCGCATGAAGTTGGACATGCAGTTCAGGATTTTCGTCAAGAAGGTTTGTTGATTGCTCGTGGTCGAATGGTTGAGACTGCACAATATTTTGAAAAAATTGGAGCCGGTATTATTTTCATTGCTCCGCTTATTAGTGCTTTGACACATATGCCGGCGGCAGGGCTGATCATGGGAATCATTGGAATTTTCAGCTTGTCTTCAAGCGTTGTTGTACAATTGATTAGTTTACCCCTGGAATTTGATGCCAGTTTTAATAAGGCATTGCCTCTACTGAAAGAAGGCAATTATGTGACAAAACAAGATCTTATTTCTGTACGTCAAGTGTTACTTGCAGCAGCTTTAACTTATGTTGCTGCTGCATTATCCAGTCTGTTTAATGTTTGGCGTTGGATTAAACTTCTTAGACGCTAGCTTAAGTCCCTGCTCGCTAATATAACCATCTTTATTTCCATCGAAGTCATTAAATTCCGGCATATTACGACCACCTCTCATACCTCTGCCTTGTCTCAAATTTCTAAACAGGTAATATTAAAATTGCTCTGATTCCCTGCTTTTTTCTGTTTGTTAATTGTATTTTCCAGCCGTGGGCTTGACACAATTGTTGTACAATGGCCAAGCCCAAGCCGCTTCCCCCTGTTTCTGTATTTCGTGATACTTCAAGTCGATAAAAAGGCTGAAAAACCGTATTTAACTTATCATCTGGAATCCCGGAACCTTGATCAAGTACATAAATACGATACTCGTCAGGATCACAATGGATTTGTATTTCAACTGTCTGGTTCTGGCTATAATTCAGAGCATTTTCAAGTAAGTTATTGAGGATTCGTTCTAATACATCTGGAGATAAATATATTGGATAATCCTTGTTTTCAGGCATAAAAGTAATCAAAGATGAATGAGGATGTGATTGAACATATTTCCTTAAATAGCTGTTGATTTCAATGGTCTGATATTGCTGAGTGGTAATGTCCAGGCTTTTGGAAAAATCTAATGTTCGTTGAATTAATTGGTTGATATCTTGCAAATCATTTTCAATCCCCTGTATGAGAGATTGATCGTGTTGATCATTTAACATAGCTAATGATAAATGAATTCTTGCAATTGGTGTGCGCAAATCATGAGATATTCCAGCTAGTAAAACTGTTCTGTTTTGTAATAATTCCTGTACCTGCGTATTCATAGTATTAAAACTACGAGTTAAATGAATGAATTCCCGTGGCCCTGTTTCAGCAATGGGGTCAGGTGAAATTCCCTGTCCTAATTGTCTGGTGGCTATTAATAAATTATTAATAGGCTGTACCAGATAAGAGACTAAAAATAAGGAACTGATAATGACTAGTATTGCACCGGCACCAATTAAAATAAATAGTACCAGTGATGGATTGGGACCTATAATATTGTGGGAAAAACCAATATATAGTGTTCTTGATGCAATAGGTACTTTAACCCAAATCCAGAATTCCGGGTCTAATTCTTCTAATACTTCAACCCCTCTGCCTAAAAGATGTTGAACTTCTTCCTTAAAATAACGAAAAAAAGGAGTATTAACGGAAAGGGGCTTAAAATCCTGTTTTTGGCTATGCAAACTAATATGGTGCTGCTTTTTTAACTCTGACTCAAAATCCTGACGTGTTTCCGGGGGCAGCTCTACCCAGGTTTGTGCTGATAAACTAACCAATGCGGCTAAGTGAGATGCTGACTGACGTGCCATCGGTGTCATTATATAATAGAAAATGACACTGCTGGCTAGTAGGACAAAAATAAGTAACAGTGATGATATAGTAAAAGCTGTTCTTGAAAGTAGTGTTTTAGGCATCATCGACTGTGATCCTTAATTATGTCTTCCCTTTCCCTGACCATTTCCTTTCCCTTTCCCTTTTCCATTTCCCTTACCTTTCTTCTCTGCTTTCTTTTTATTTTTTTTATCTGATTCCAGCATATTTTTTTTACCATCAGCTCCCATATTTCTAAATGCATCTGAATACTGGCCTGTATCCATATTTCTATTTGGTGAATACTCAGGTGTTGCAGGATTATAACTTAGGTCTAAATCGGATGCGCTAATAGTTTTTGTAAAAAGTATAAAAACAAGAAGCGTGAGAGTAGATAAGTTTTTTATATTAATTAACATGATTGTTTTCACTTAATAATCGGAGATTTATAAGTCTATTCCTGAACACTAAAGAACATGAGATCAGCACTATAAACAATGCTTCCATCTTCAAGAATATAGCCTGCAAGCACTGCATAATTTCCTCTTAAACCATTTAGTTTTCCAGTAATAATATCCAGGTTTTGTTCGCTGTCAAGAATTGTTTGTTCAGCAAAACTGAGAGATGCGATGTCGCCATCCCACATCTTCCAGGATAGATTATCTCTCACAATTAAAAAGGATTCTCCTGCTTCTGAAGTATAAGAAATAATTGTTGTCAATTTTGCATTTTTGCCCTGATCCTGAGTACTCACTTTAATCTTTGATGATAGCTGAATGGTATCGTTTTCACTAAATTGAGTATTATTGGTGACTATTTTTGAATTTTTTGACATCTTATTGATAAAGCAGCTTTCTGATGCTGTTGTGGTGCCGCTGCTATTGAGGGATTGGGCGGTGTTTGTTTTTATAGTGGTGTTCTCTCCATTTAAAATATCATCTACTTGTTGTTGTGATAGAACACCCTGGTTGGTATAAGTAACACCCTGTGTTTCTAATTGAGCGACAAAGGCTCTTAAATGGTTATATGACCCACTCATAAGATTGCTATACATTTGAATCATAGACTGATCGTTAGTTTGTTCAATGGAGATGATTAAATCTTTTATATCAACCTCTTCTATTAAGGCTCCCACCATTAAGGCTTCAACTAATGAGCTGCTTCCTATGGCAATTAAATCATCATATAATTGTTGTAACTCAGGATTAGTGAATATACCATAGTCATCAGATGCCAGATTTTGGATATCGTAGGCCTCTAAAAATCTATTTACACTGTTAATATGTATTTGCTCAGCTTTTGCTATATTAACAAAGACATTGTGAGGTTGAACTGTGTTTAAATAAACATAAACATCTCTGGCCAGTTTTTCCTCTTCGCCCATAAATTGCAGTTGTGACTCAACTTCCTGGTTTATCTCACTACTGATGTCAGGTTCTAATTGACAACTATTAGTCTGCTCCTCATGAGAGCCGGGACCTTGTCCTGTACCAGAGTTATTTCCCTGACCATGACCCTGCATTGCATAAAGAGGCACTGATAATGCCAGGCTTGAAATCATAATCAGTGAAAGTATTTTATTATTGATAATCATGATAAGTATCCTTGTCTGTTATTTGTCTCAAAGTAGATTTTTAAATCAAGATATGTCAGAAACATTAGGTGATTTATTAAAGAACCTTCATCTAATCCTGTAATGGAAAAATTTAAGTTACTTAGAATGGTACAGGGCAATTGTATTTTTTATATTTCATTCATCATATAAATTGTTTCAATTTGTTTCATTTTTTCAAAATAAAAAAGAAAATTGTAAGCCTGAAGCCAAATCAGGACTGCCGTTAGAAAATCCTTTCACAAGATAAGCATTAAGTGATAAATCCTGTTTGACAGACCAGTTAAGATAAATGGTTGACTCGCTGATTTCGTAACTATGGGATAGAACTTTTTCTTTATAATCATAGATGACTCCAGCATGTAACTTTTGTGAAAGTGCATAATCCACTCCCATGCTGGTATAAAAAATATTCTCAAGATTTACGCTGTCGGGATCTCCCATAAATTTATAACCTAAGGTTATAAAAGGAGAAAATGAATCAAGGTTATAAGCAAAATCCAGATAAATAGACCAATCAAATTCACCTGTTCCCAGCTCTTTTTTTTCATCTGCAACAGGTATTTTAATCTGTGTGCCTGCTTCCAATAGAAAAGGTAACTCTAATGCCAGATCAACAGCATAGGTAATGTTGAATAATACATCACCCAAACCTTCATTAGTGGTTAATTTATTTTTATCAGGTTTATTATTACCATTACCATTACCATTACCATTACCAGATAAGGGCTGAAATCCTGCAGTATCGGAAGAGCCAGATCCTGTAGGAATTACCCCACCGTCACCACCACCAAAAACGCCTCCTGGTCCGGTTATTTTTATATAGGAAAATGTGAGAGACAGGTTCCAGTTATCATGATTATATTTTAATAACCAGGGTATATAGAGCATATCTGTATCATGTTTTAATCCATAGGAGCCTGAACTATAATCTACTCCTGTAATAAGCAAAGTATTATTGGTCTGAGGTTCAGATATAACGGGAATATCATTATTGACACTCATATTGTTAAAACTATCATCTGCAGATAGAGTAGCTGTCAATAACAGATAAGTAGAAACAATGTGAATTAAATGACTACAATATTTATTTTCCATACTTAATGACCAGGTCTGATAGGACGCTGTGGCCGATAAGGACGAGTAGGGCGAACAGGATGTTCAGGCTTTTGTATTCGTATTACTGGACGATTTTGAAGCTTTATAGAAGATCGTTTATTATTTAATATTTTCATTCTCTGCTCATAACCAATACCATAATGTGTTTTATTTTTTGATAAGGCGGAGCTTTCTGGAACATTATAATCTGCATCAGAAGCCGATGCATCAGGAAGAAAATAAAAAAATAGGGTGAATAAAATAGCAAAATTGCACAAATTATATATCCTCCCTATCATTCAAAATAGATTTAACTGAGTTATTCAGCTTGTTAGTATCAGTAAATATACAATACAAATGTTTCATAATTATTTCAATAACTGATTCTCAATGTTACAAAATAGAAATGCCTTACGTTTTAATTATTGCTATACTATTATTAATTAATACGGATTCTATTGAGAGCATGAACAATATAAAAATATTAGTTGTAGATGATGATAAAGGCTTGCGGGATTTACTTCAACGCTACTTGACTGAACAGGGCTACGAAGTATTTACTGTTGCTGATGCAATAGAAATGGATGTTTTTTTTAATGCTCAATCAGTTGATTTATTAATATTGGACTTAATGCTTCCCGGTGAAGATGGGCTGAGTATTGCCCGCAGATTAAGATCAATATCTGAATTACCTATTATTATTTTATCTGCAAAAGGTGATGAAGTAGAAAAAATTATTGGCCTGGAAATGGGCGCTGATGACTACCTGGCTAAACCTTTCAATCCGCGAGAGCTTCTGGCACGAATTCGTGCAGTGCTTAGAAGACAGTATTCAGTGGAAAATGATGTAGCTGAAAGTAAAACAATAGCAAAAAATATAACTGATAATGATATACAGCATGAAATCTATCAATTTGGCTCTTATTCCCTGGATGTTAATAATCATAGGCTTTATTGTCATGATCAGGAAGTATCATTGACAGCAGGTGAATTTAGTCTCTTGCATATTTTTGTCAGTCATGCGGAACGTGTTTTAAGCCGGGATCAATTGATGGATTTAATGAAAGGTTATGACCGTTCTCCATTTGATCGCAGCATTGATATTCGTGTTACCCGTTTAAGAAAAAAAATAGAAATTGAACCAAAAAAACCACAATATATCCGCACGATTTGGGGAACAGGCTACTTATTTAGTTCAAATAATTCATAATCATCAGTAATCTATCATTTGCAATAAATAAAGTATGGGTTTCAAGCAAAAACCTACCAGATTAATGCACTGCCGCTCAGTAACAATAGTACACCAATTCCTTTTCGCATTGTCTGCTGACTAATGTTAGTATGGACGTGTTCACCAATATACATACCAAGCATCATTATTGGCAAACTGACCAGGATTAATAAGATGATATCCCTGGTATAAAAACCATTCATAGAATAAGCAATGATTCGGGCGCTGCCATCCAGTAAAAATATAATTGCAATAGATGCCCTGAAAGTGGCCTTTGTCAAGCCTTGAAGTTGAAGGTAGATGACGTAAAATGGTCCACCTGTACCAAATAATGCGCCAATCAATCCACCAAAAATACCTCCAGGGATGGCCCAGAATATACTCTTATGAGTATGCGGCTTTATCGTAAGTAATGAATAGATAGCGTAGATAATAATAAAAATGCCCAGTGATTTTTTTAATAATAGAGCGTCTACTGTATTAAACAGATAAAGTGCTGATACGACACCAAGAAGGCTGAAAGGAAAAAGGGGCAGGATTTGTTTCCAGCGAATGTCAGAGCGTAACTTTATGCCATGTGTAAGTGCTGAAATATAATCCAGGATTCCCAGCAGGGGAACAGCAATGCTGACAGGGAACATCAATGCCAGCAGTGGGATGGCTATCAAACCTGAACCAAAGCCTGTAATTCCACGTACAGTAAAAGCCGTCAGAATAATGATAAAACAGCTGATAAACTGAGTGACTGTTAATGCATCTAACATACAGGGGGTCAGGCTTTCCTACTTAATTAACCGACTTTCTCTCATATCGTCAACGACCAGCCTGACCAGTTCTTTGACGATTTTTTCTCCGGATGATGCGTTAACACTTTTGGATTTTCCTGCCCAGACCAGTTTTTCACCAGCCACTGAAAAAACTCGTGTTTCTAATTGTACAATAGTATCAGTTGTTGTATAAGCCGGGCGATAAACTGCATCATATCTTGAACCGTAATATCCCCTATAACCATAACCATAGCGACCATACATACCCATTCTCGGTATGTAATCAACTCTTGCAGGTACCTTTCGTTGTTTTTCTATCAATCCTTCATAACTGGTAATTAACACTGAATCGGCTCCTGCTTTTTCTACAGCAGCGAGAATATCTTCTTTGCTGTCATAATTTTCTGATGTTGAAATCAGGGTGTAACCGGCAACTGCCTGTTTATTTCCTGCATTTACTGCTTTAACAAAATTGCTTTCGAATGAACGGCGTTGAATATCATCTTTAAAAATACCAATCACCAGCACTTTGTTTAACATCGGGCCAGAATATTGTTCATCATTCCAGCGCTCATAGAGTCTTGTCTGTGAAGAGCAAGCTGATATCCCAATTAGAGAGATAACAAATAGAATGATAGAGAACAAGTGGTTGATTTTTCTTAAGTGCATAATAGACTCCTGATAACTCAATCTTTATTGTAAAATTATTCCATTAGATACACTATATACCCAATCAACTTGATCATTATGATCATAAAAAATGATATATTGGTATTGTGAATGGCATCGATACTATGTTATTTTTTAAAAAACAGCAACTTAATATTTATTTTATGCTAATTCACTTTTTTCAATTAAATTGGTTTTAAAATGAACCCGGAAACTTCAGTAAATAAGAAAATGATCATGAATAAATTTATTTTTCAGGCTTTTTTTTTAAGCTTTTTTTTAAACTCAGCTTCAATTTCTCAGGCAACGGTTTTTGACTTGCCCGCTGAAACGTATGAAAGTTTGATTGGTATTCTACCTGAGGTTCTCTTCTTTACTCAGGCAAAACAAGAAGATACATTACTGGATATTGCCCGTGATTATAATCTTGGTCAAAATGAAATACTGTTGGTTAATCCTGATATTGATCGCTGGATGCCTGGAACAAAAGCACAGATATTAATTCCAAAAAATCGTCTGTTACCTGATACACCCGGAGAAGGATTAACATTAAATCTGCCTGAATACCGCTTATATTACTTTTCAAATGATAAGAAGACGGTGCTTACTCATCCCGTCAGTATTGGTCGTCAGGATTGGAATACACCACTGGGCAAAACAAAAATAGTGACAAAAAAGAAAGATCCCAGCTGGACACCACCCAAATCAATTAAAGAAGAACATGCTGAAAAAGGTGAAATTTTACCGGATGTTGTGCCTGCAGGTCCAGATAATCCATTAGGACTTTTTGCTTTACGTTTGGGGCTTCCCGGATATCTGATACATGGAACGAATAAGCCATATGGTGTTGGTATGCGAGTCAGTCATGGTTGTGTTCGTATGTATCCGGAAGATATTGAAAAACTTTTTTCTCAAGTCAGGGTAGGAATGCCGGTCTATATTGTTAATCAACCGGTGAAGGTTGGCTGGTTCAATGAAAAAATTTATATTGAAGTCCATCCTCAGTTGGAAGGAGAGGAACTGGCCTATGAAGTTTTATACGATCAAACCATGGTGCTGATTAAAGAGGCTTTTTTTAAAAGATATCATCTTGAATGGAATAACCGCCAAAATAAGCAGCTAAATCTGGTGATTGATGCGCACTCATTAAGAAAAGCACTTGAACAAAAAAACGGCTTGCCTATTGCTATTACGCATCTGAAAAAATTAAAGACTGAGGCTGCTGAAGAATTATTTTAAGTACAAATTTGACAGATCTTAATCACTGGGATAAGGGATTCTAAAAAATAAATTTATAAGAATCCCTAAAGCTTAATAAAGGAAAATATAATAATGAGAGTATTATTCTGGTACTGTGATAAATTTTCATGGGTGCCTGCAATGAAAACAATAGATACAGCACCGGAAGCAGAAGAGGGGAATTATCAGGAAATATTGCTTGCCTTTGTGCATGTTGAACCAAAAGATGTGATAGAAGGCAGTTCTGCTGAAAAGAAACTGCTAAAAAATATCAAATGGTTAGCTAAAAAATGGGATAATAAAAAAGTGATCCTGCATTCATTTACGCATCTGGGTGAGGAAAAAGCAGATGCGGGTGAAGCTCTTGATCTGCTTAACCGCGTAGAAATTCGTTTAAAGAATGTTGATTATGATGTACTTCAAACACCTTATGGTTATTTTCTGGATATTGATATGAAAGCAAAAGGACATCCATTGGCAAGGATATATAAAGAATTTTAATTTATGAAAAATAATACATTAGCTGAATTTTATATGATGACCGGTAAGTTTAGTGATCATAATGACTTTAAAAATAAGTTAACTCGTACTCTTTCAGAGGGAAATAAAGTTGTTCAATTTAAGAGCAAGGGTATAACTGAATCTGACGAATATCTGGAGCTGGTTGGTATTGCAGAATCAGTATGCAGACAGTTTAATGCTGTTTTATTATTGGCAACATCAGTTGATCTATTTCAACAGACTAATGCTGATGGCCTGCATTTAAACAGCCGGGTTTTATTTGAATATGAGAAACGACCTGTTTCAAATGAACAGCTATTATCAATTTCATGTCATACTCTTGAAGAAATGAAGCAGGCTGAAAAGCTGGGTGCTGATATTTTACTACTCTCTCCTGTTAAAGCAACGTCAAGCCATCCTGAATTAGAAGGTATTGGCTGGCAGAAATTCAGCCAGATGATCCAACACGTTAAATGCCCCGTTTATGCTTTAGGCGGTATGAAAGTAACTGATCGAAATGATGCGATACAGGCAGGCGCACAAGGTGTGGCTGTTTCTTCATTATGGAAGTAACACTGATATGGAATTATTGATATATGCCCATTGATTATATTTAATGTTCGTTTAAGATTATAGCCTTCACTTTTGATCTTATATGCTGAATAGATTTATCGATACCCCACCTGATATTAGCTGACTTCCGTTCTACTCAAGGTTAAATTTATAATATTAAAAGATAAATATTGACAATCTTACGTTAAAGGTGGATTATTAATATAACGTAAACGTAAGATAAGGGGTTTGTCATGCAAGCTACAGACATAATGATTCATGTTAGGGATAATTTAAATAATACTCAAAAACATAATGTTGAATCTCAATTGAGAGAAATAGAGGGTGTTATTGCCCCACGTTTTAATAAAGAGCATTTACTTGTAATTTATTTTAATTCCGAAAAAACAAAGTCATCAATTTTGCTTAATATGGTGCAGTCCTCAGGATACAAAGCTCAACTTGTTGGCTTGTAGCCTTTAGCCAAACTTGAATTTGGCCGCCATCATTTATAGTAATATTAAATTTCTATAAATGATGCTGGAAAAATTTAAGTTACTTAGTAGAATAGGAAGTATATGCAGGAAGTGGAAATCAATAATTATAAAATTGGTGAAGTGGCAAGCAAGCTTGACACTTCCATTCGTACCATAAGATATTATGAAGAAGAAAAACTTTTAACCCCCATCAGATCGGCTCGAGGTACTCGTCGTTACTCTGATAAACATATCACTCGACTCAATGTTATTTTACGACTTGCAAAACTTGGATTTTCTATTGAAGGTATAAGAAAAATAGCAGAGATAAGAGAAAATAGTCAAACAGGTAATGAAAGTAGCATTCAGGTAAAATACTACTTAGATGAGGTTTTGACGACAATTAATGCTCAAATAAAAGAGTTAAAAAAAATAAGTCATGAAATTTATGCAGCAAAGCAGGTTATTTCCGGATGTAATGGATGTACTAATACTCCTAATACTAAAGAATGCCCAGACTGTCCTGTTAGAAAAAAACTTAAGGATATTGAATTATTGAATTTAGTTTGGGATACTGAGTTTATTAACTGATTATGAGGGGGCAATATGTACTCAGGTAGTTGTTTATGTAGTGCTATTCAATTTGAAATCAACGGTTCTATTAGTCATATCGTACATTGCCATTGCTCTCAATGTCGAAAAGCTCAAGGGAGTGCTTTTGCAACCAATGGCATTGTCAAATCAGGTGATTTTAAAATACTCTCAGGAGAAGAAAAACTGACTGCTTATGAATCAACTCCCGGGCAAATAAAATACTTCTGCCGGATTTGTGGATCCCCAATAATAAGTAAGACTGAATCAAAGTCTGATCAGGTGCGTATACGATTAGGCACAATTACATCAGATATTACAGAGCGGCCTATGGCTCATATATTTACAACATCAAAGGCAAATTGGGAAGAAATTAAAGGAAATTTACCACAGTATGAGTCCTATGAACCTGGTCGATAATATGATTTACAGTGATGTAATATTCCTGATATATTCAATATATTAATGTATAAGAAAAAGAACTATAGCGGATCAATTTGTGTCAAAAAAAATTATGACTACAACTCAACTGATTGAAGAAATAAAACTTTTTCGTCAACAGCAGCAATCACTCATACTGGCAAGCTGTTCTTCCAACTATGAGCCTTTAGCAAGTTTTGCCCCCTTTGTAGAAGATGATAATGGATCTTTTTGTATACTGCTGAGCGATATTGCCTCTCATAGTGTGAATCTTAGACAACACCAGGAAACAAATAAAGAATTGTCAGTGCTACTGATTGAAGATGAAAAAACAGCCCGTAATGTGTTTGCCAGAAAACGTTTAAGTTATAGCTGTAGAGTTTCTATCTGCCCAAGAGAAGATGCGCAGTGGCAGAATATTATTGACAAATTACAGGAAAAACTGGGTAAAACTATCGAACTGCTGGCAAGTTTAAGTGATTTTAATCTTTATTGCTTAAGCCCGAAAAAAGGAAATTATGTGAGAGGATTCGGACAGGCATATGAATTAAAAGAGGGACGATTTCCTGTTATTAATGAGATTCAACAGCTATGATTAAAAATATACTGAATATCTTCATTGTTATCTTTATGATACTGATGATTATGAATATTGCAGATGATATGAGTTCCAGTGTGGTAACAAAACGTGCGCTTACCTATGACTCATATGTTGATGTCAATGGAAATATTGTTCTATTGGATGAATTCCAGGGTAATTATCTGTGGGTGGATTATGCTGCTGAATGGTGCAGTTATTGTGAACCTCAAACTCGTACTATGAAGGCTCTGGATAGAAAAATGGGTGATCAGATTCTATTTCTTACTGTAATGACCAGCACAAAAAAAGTAATGGAACCACCTGCTGCAATTACGGCAAGACAATGGGCCAATCGTTTTAATTTAGATTCTGATATGGTATTGGCAAAATTTAGCACCAAAACTCTACCCTACCACTTACTTTATTCGCCTTCCGGAACAATTCTTTTTCAGGGGAGTGGCCTTTATAATGAGAATAAGATTAGCAGTATTATCAATAAATACCTGCAGGATTAAATTTTTTTCTGTGGATTATTTGCTGATATTGTCGCTGTAAAATAATCCACAGAAGTTGTGGATAACTTTGTTAATAAACATGTATTGCTGCATCAGGATAGCAATATTATTGACTCTTATTTGATTTGCCTATTTTTTATACAAGCCTAAATCAATAAAATTTAATTATATAAAATTCAATTAGTTATAAATTTATCTTTAATCAGCTATTGACATAAACAATGTATAAATAAACTCTAATATTTATTTTTTAGTACAATTTTCTAAAAGTGGATAAGATAATATAAAAACAGTCACTTAATGCTCATTTATAAGGTAAAATTTAGAATTACCATGTAAATCTTATGTTATATTTTAGTAGCAATAATATGATATATTTCAACTTGAGAACTTAGTTCTATCCATTCACCAGATGGAATAATTTTTTTATGGATATTAAGGATGTATATGAAAAATCAATTAATTTTATTATTTGCCTTTGTGTTTGGTCTACATGTTGATATTGTCATTAGTTCAGATTCAGAGCCGGAGATGAATAACTCTCTGGTAAGTTATACGCCTGTTCTAAGTATAGAATTTAAACAATTGTTAGATGTGTCTGATATTGCTGATGGAGAACTCCTTTTTATGCGTAAATGTTCTTCATGCCATGATAATGAAAAAAGTACCACTCATGGTAAAGGCCCAAACTTATGGAATGTCTTTGGACGCAGAGCAGGAAGCTCAGCAGGTTTTGATTATTCTGAAGCAATGCGTCAATCAGGTCATACATGGAACTATGCAACATTAAACTATTATTTAACTAATACTGAACGTGCTGTACCCGGTCGAATTATGAACTTCAGAGGCATACGCCGAGATACTGATCGTGCTAAGCTTTTGCTCTTTTTACGAAGCATGAATGATGAACCTAAATAACGTTACGATTCAACGGTGTTATTTAGATTAAAGATATTTCGACTTTCCAGTAATTCCATTACCTGTTCAACACATTCCTCAATTGAACCTGTTCCAGTGTTAACTATAAGTTCTGGATTTTGGGGTATTTCATAGGGTGAGGATATTCCGGTAAAATCTTTAATCTCTCCCTCTCGAGCCTTTTTATACAGTCCCTTTATATCTCTTTGCTCACATATTTCAACAGAACTATCACAGTATATTTCTAAAAATTCACCATGAGGAACTAATTTACGTGCTATACGGCGTTCACTGGCAAATGGGGAAATAAAAGCGGTTAAAGTAATAACGCCTGACTCCAGCATGAGTTTTGCTATTTCACCAATTCTGCGGATATTTTCTTTCCGATCAATATCAGAAAATCCCAAATCACCACACAGGCCATGACGGACATTGTCACCATCTAAAACATAGGTTTTGCAGGTTTTTTGAAAAAGTTGCTCTTCAACTGCATGTGCCAGAGTGGATTTTCCAGAACCGGATAAACCGGTAAACCATAGAATAACTGACTTATGATTATTTTGTGCTTCTCTTCTACTGCGGGTGACGGTGGCATTGTGCCAAACGGTGTTAGTGCTTTTGTTCATTTCAGGAATCCGGTATTTTTATTTAAGCTGACAAAGTTTCATTTTCTTAAAAATTCATTTAGATAATACTGTATTGAGCGCCCAGTGTATATGTTCCTGAACAAGTGGTGTTGCCTGAGCATATTGTTTTTTTAACGCATTGATAATTTCACTGTGTTTAGAATCCTCTCCGGACAGAGCATTTCCCAATGCGACAGCAATATTTCTTTGCCAGGATTCATGACCTATACGTCGAATGGCACTGCCTTCTGTCTTTTTTAAGAATTCATTTTCAGTCCAGTTGAATAGTGCTAATAATTCAGGACTGGCCAGATCGCCACGGGCAAAATAATCACTTTCAATGGTTTGTTGTGAAAACCGATTCCAGGGGCAGTAGAGCTGGCAGTCATCACAGCCATAGATGCGGTTGCCCATGAGTGGGCGAAGTACTTCAGGGATAGCTTGCTTTGATTCAATGGTCAAATATGAAATACATAAACGGGAATCCACCACATAGGGTTTGATGATAGCCTGAGTGGGACAGGCGCTGATACATTGCTTGCAGGTACCGCAATGATTCACAGCAGGTGAATCAATGGGTAAAGGAAGATTGGTAAATAGTTCTCCCAGAAAGAACCATGAACCAGTTTTTTCCTGCAGCAGGTTGGAATGTTTTCCAATCCAGCCCAACCCGGCTTTTTCTGCCAGTGGTTTTTCTAATACCGGAGCGCTGTCTGTAAAAACACGATAACCGAAAGATCCAATTTCCTGCTCTAATTGTTTTGCCAGCTGCTGCAGACGTTTTCTAACCAGTTTGTGATAATCTCTACCCAGACTATAACGTGCAATATAGGCTTTATTCTTTTGTGTTAATAAGCCAATTGCCTGTTCAGGATCTTCTGGAAAATAATCCATGCGTACAGAAATAATTCTAATGGTACCGCTTTCCAGTTCTGCAGGGCGGGTGCGTTTTGTACCATGACGTGACATATATGACATTTCACCATGCATTTTTTGTTCAATCCACCGATTAAAACGCTGTTCAGCGATACCAAGATCAGTATCTGTTATTCCAATGGCTTGAAATCCAAGTGATCTGCCCCAGATTTTGATCTGCTTTGCCAAATCGGCCAATTGCTGATTTGATAGTTGTGGAGTGTTATTTTCTTGATTCATTCCATATATAATAGCATTTTTTTATGATGAGTTTGGAATTTAGAATGCAGCATAGGCAACTACAGATTATAGATGAAGAAGGCATGCTGGTGCTAGGTGCAAAGTTGGCTGCTTTAGCCTGTGAGGGTTTGATAATTTATCTGGAAGGTGATCTTGGAGCAGGAAAAACGACTTTGGTGCGTGGTTTTCTCAGAGCTTTTGATTACCGGGGGGCGGTAAAGAGTCCGACATTTACCATTGTAGAGCCTTATTCTCTTGATTATAGTAAGTTATTAAATTACAATGGCTTAGATGATGGAGTTAAACTGAATAGTCAATATGATATTCATGTTGATAGCCGTATCGATAACAATATTGATAAAAGTTTAATTCATGCTGAACTAAAAGTTTATCATTTTGATCTTTATCGCCTGGAAGATCCTGAAGAATTAGAGTATATGGGGATTCGAGACTATTTAGATGGTCGGGCAATCGCCTTAATTGAATGGCCGGAAAAAGGCAGTGGGGTTTTACCTGAAGCTGATTTAATTATTAAAATAATTTATCAGCAACAGAAAAGACAACTTGAATTTGTTCCAAAATCGGAAAAAGGAATGGATTTGCTTTCCCGGTTATGAAAAACAAAAAATATAAGTAGAATATCAAGCCAATGTTTATTAATGCGAATTATCATTTTAAGTTAACAGTCATTACGATATTAATGCTGTTAATTTTTTCAGATGCCGCCTTTGCTGCCACTGCACAGGTAAAAGGCTTTCGTATGTGGGCTTCTCCGGAGTCTACCCGTCTGGTATTAGATTTATCTAAGGGCGTCTCCTATGTTCTCTCAACAACCAGTAAGCCTGAACGGGTTATTATTGATATTGATCAGGCTCAACTTACCACCTCAAAGACGCAAGTCAGTTATAAAAATGGTGCCATAAAAAAACTTCGTACAGCACATAAGAAAAATAAAAAACTGCGTTTGGTGCTGGACTTGAGACATCGCATAAAACCCAAAAGTTTTTTGCTTAAACCCAATGCAAAATATGGTTACCGTCTGGTTATTGATTTAGAAAAAGTAGCGGATAGTTCAAAGTCTAAGGCTCCTAAAATTATCAAGAGTGTTAATTCAACCCGAAAACGTGACTTAATTGTTGCTATTGATGCAGGTCATGGTGGGGAGGATCCTGGTGCCCGCGGTAAAAAAGGGACACAGGAAAAAACGGTTGTTTTAGCTATAGCCCGAAAATTCAGGGATATGGTGAATAAAAAACCGGGTATGAAAGCAGTATTGATCCGCAATGGGGATTATTATATCAGTTTAAGGGGGCGCACTAAAAAAGCAAGAAAACTGAATGCGGATGTATTTGTTTCCATTCATGCTGATGCTTTTAAAAATCCTCAGGCAAATGGTGCTTCAGTTTTTATCCTCTCATCCCGAGGGGCATCCAGTGAAGCGGCAAAATGGCTGGCAAAAAAGGAAAATGAGGCGGATTTGGCGGGGGGGGTGAGTCTGGATGATAAGGATGATATGCTGGCGAAAATGCTTCTGGATCTATCTCAGACAGCGACTATTGAAGCCAGTACCAGTGTTGCATCAAGAGTTCTGAAAGGTTTGAAAAAAGTCGGAAAAACTCATAAATCCGGTGTGGAGCGAGCAGGTTTTGTCGTACTTAAATCGCCGGACATCCCTTCTATTCTGGTGGAAACTGGTTTTATTTCTAATCCCAGAGAAGAAAAGTTGTTAAGGACGGCTTCTTATCAAAAAAAATTAGCCAGAGCTATTTTTAACGGGGTTGATAGCTATTTTAGACAATATCCAACACCGGGTACTATCTATGCTAAGGATGTTGAGATAAAAAAACTGGATAAAAAATCCTTTGTTACAATTAAAAAATATCCTACTAAAAAGAATAGTGTAAAAAAACATAAAGTGACTCGTGGTGATACTCTAAGTGGTATCTCAAAACGTTACCGGGTTAGTGTTGCTGCAATAAAAAAAGCCAATAAATTAAAAAGTAATACACTCTATCTGGGCAAAGTTTTACATATTCCCCGCTCTTGATAAAAGCCTGAATATTGGGAGTCTAAATTATCAGCCATCGTATAAAACCTTTAAGTCTACAACTGTCCAATCAAATTGCTGCAGGTGAAGTGGTTGAACGTCCGGCTTCAGTGGTAAAAGAATTACTGGAAAATGCTATTGATGCTCAAGCTGACAGCATTGAGATTGAGATTGAGCGGGGCGGTAGTTCACTGATTAGAATTACTGACAACGGAGATGGTATTGAAAAAGATGATCTCTCTTTAGCGGTAACACGTCATGCAACCAGTAAACTGCAGTCTTTGAATGAACTGGAGCAGATTATTAGTCTGGGATTTCGTGGTGAGGCACTGGCCAGTATTAGTGCGGTATCGAAATTATCTCTGAAAAGTAAACCTGTAGAGCAGGAACAGGCCTGGATGATAGATACAGGTACGGAAAGTGATTTTGCTGATTACTTTGCTGAACCTGAGCCAACGGCTCACCCCAATGGCAGTTGTATTGAAGTCAGAGATCTATTTTATAATACGCCGGCCAGACGCAAATTTATGCGTACAGTTAAAACTGAATTTAAACATATTGATGAAGTAGTCAAACGCATTGCCCTGGGGCAGTTCAATATTGCTTTTAAGCTCAGTCATAATAAAAAAATAATTCGCCAGTTAGCCAAAGCGGTAACAGAAAAGGCAATTAATCAAAGGATCAGCAAGCTTTTTTCTCCTGATTTTTTATCCCATACCCATAAAGTTGATTATGAGTCCAATCACTTTAGTGATATGGGTAAAATCCATCTATGGGGATGGCTCAGTACATCAGACTGGTATCGTAATCAAACAGACTGGCAATACTTCTATGTAAATGGACGCTATATCAAAGATAAACTGGTCAACCATGCTTTACGTCAGGCCTACCAGGACTTGCTGCCTGCAGATACCTATTCTGCCTATATTTTATATCTGGAAATTGATCCACATCAAGTGGATGTTAATGTTCATCCTACCAAACATGAAGTGCGTTTCAGACAAACCCGTCTGGTACATGACTTTATTTATAGTGCTTTAAATCAGGTGATTAATGAGCAGGCACAGAATTCTTTAGATATAAACGCTGAACAACATAAATATTCTGATAAGAGCCGTCGGTCAATAAACTCATCCGCTGTCGTTTTGCAAACATCTTCACCTGCAAACAAGACTGTGGAAGAGTTTGTGTTTGATAAGAGCCATCCTCTTGCATCATATCAACATAACGCATCCAACAGGAATTTTTATCAGACTCAAAAATATCCGCTTTCAAGATCTGTTAAACAAAATCATGTGGCCGAACAGATAGAAGGCTTACAGAAACTTTATCAGACAGATCCAGTCGACATTTCCAAGCAAAAGAATTCTGAAAAAAAAATACTGGAAGATAATCAAACTAATACACTATTGTCATTTTTTGGGCAGTCCTTAGGATGTTTGATTCCCGGCTATTTATTGACTCATAAAGTACAAACTAATGAAATATTTGTAATTCATATTAATAAGGCACAGCAGTTTTTATTAACACAACTTTTTAAAAAAGGGCAGTCAAACCTGTTATTGATTCCTGAGTCGCTGATTTTAAATCAGTTGGATCTTGAAATCCTTTTACAATACCAGCTGGAATTAAGTGAATGGGGGTTGGAATATAGTCAATCAGGTGTTGATACGATACTGATTAGGGCGCTGCCCACTTTATATGAAATACCTGCCTGTAAAATTAATATTGAAATACTGATGAATCTGTTTATAAGAATGATAAAAAACAGTAAAAATTCTATTGATGCAAATAATTTATTAGTTGGTTTAAAAAAATCGCTGATAAGCAGAGCACTGAATCCAGCTGAACAAAAACAATTGCTTGATTTACTAACGCTGGAAATCGGTCAAAATGAACAGCTGATAAAAGAACCTTCTGTCTGGGTGACTTTAGATGAGTCAATATTAGAAAAGATGTTAAGAACAGGTCAATAGAAAAAGAAATGAAACAGGAAAAACCTTCAGCGGTCTTTATTATGGGACCAACTGCCTCTGGAAAAACTGATCTGGCTATTGAACTGGTTAAGCACCATCCTTTTGAAATTATCAGTGTTGATTCAGCTCTGATTTATAAGGGAATGGACATCGGTACTGCTAAGCCCTCTCATGAGGAACTGTCCCTTGCCCCTCACCGTTTGATTAATATTATTGATCCGTCAGAATCCTACTCTACGGCTCGTTTTAGAAAAGACGCTCTGACAGCCATGCAGGAGATCCATGCTGATAATAAAATTCCCTTACTGGTCGGAGGCACGATGTTGTATCATCGTAGTCTGCTTTATGGTCTATCTGAATTACCCAAGGCAGATGATGAAGTTCGTGGTAGACTGGAACAACAGGCCAAACAAGAAGGTGCAGAGTTTATGCACCGGCGACTGGCAGAAGTTGATCAGGTTGCAGCACAAAGAATCCATCCCAATGATCCGCAAAGAGTACAAAGGGCTCTGGAGGTTTATGAAATTACAGGTAAATGCATGACCCAATTACAACAGGAAAGCCAGGCTGAAGCATTAGCATGGAATACTTATAAAATAGTTATTGCACCGGATTCAAGGGATTTATTGCGTCAGCGTATTGCTGTTCGATTTGAGCAAATGATAGAAAATGGCTTTATTGAAGAAGTTGAAATGTTATTTCATCGTGGTGATCTGGATTTATCTCTGTCTTCTATGAGAGCGGTGGGTTATCGTCAGGTATGGGAATATCTTGAAGGAAAAACAACTAAAGCACAAATGATTGAACAGGGTATTACCATTACCCGACAATTTGCCAAACGTCAAATGACCTGGCTGCGTCGTGAAAAAGAAGCTTTATGGATCGCGACAGAAGATAATAATATCTATGATCAGGCGAGAGAATATTTAAAAGAAGTCTTATGAAGTTCTTATTGGCATAGGATGTATTATATGAACAAAAAATATGTATATCAGCGTATTTTTTTATTAAGTCATATGCGGGCAAATACCAGTCTGATTGCTCACATTCTAGGTTCTCATCCTCAAATCAGCGGTTATTATGAAATGCATCTGAGTTATCTTTGTGATGATGACTTTCTAAAGCAGCAAGAAGTGTATTCCACTCAGGATAGTATTAAAAGTAGTAGTCGATATTTATTTGACAAGCTGCTGCATAATGATTATCAGCTTTTACTGGATAATTTCACGACAAAACAGATAAAAACTCTGGTTTCAATCAGGTCGGCAGATCAAACCATTAAGAGTATTGTGAATTTATTCTGTAATAAAAATATTAATCATCCCTATGCTGATCCTGAGCAGGCGACACAATATTATATTGATAGAATTAAGACCTTAGCTGAATTTTGTCAGCACAATAAAGGTCTGTATTATTATTATGATGCTGATTATATTCGTATAGAGCCGCAAACAATATTGAATCATATGCAGAGATGGCTTGAGCTGGAAACACCATTAACAGAACAATATCAGTTGTTTTCATTAACAGGAAAAGCAAGGGCAGGTGATTCCTCAATACATCTGAAGAAAGGCATAATTGTGAAGCGGCAAAATAATTATGAACATATAGCAATACCTGAGCATTTACTGCAGCGGGCAGTTGAGCAAACTCAGGCACATTATCAGCTCATTATTGCACAGGCACTGGATGCAGTTATTTTATCCTGAAATATCAGTTATATTCACTCAACATGGTATCCCAGGCACTGCGATCGTGATGGTAATTTAATAACACTTCAATCATTTCCTTTATACGCATCTGTCTATTTTGCTTTGATTGAATTTGCTGCCAGGCGGTTGAGTGTTTGCTGAAATTATGCACTATATTGTTAATAAATTGCTGTAATTGAGCAACAGATTCTGCCGCTGTGTTCAGTTGGTTCCACCAGTGGTTTTTATCATTCATCAGGACTTCTAATTCACGACATTTTTCTTTGATATTTTTTTGTTTCTCTGCGTATAAATCAAGTAGTTCATTTTCAACAATCACAAAGGTTTCAGTCAGCAATGCCTCATGATATTGTTCAATGGCTATACCGGATTGGGTTAGTCTTGCTACGCTAAACAGCATGAGATCACCAAAAAATTGTCGTTCAAATTCATTGGACAGATCAATGATTTCATCTTTATCTTCCACACCAGGGCGAAACTCAGCTTTATATCCGGAGGGCATAAGTTTCGTACGAGCAGACGAGCCGCTCAACTCAGCTATAAAATTACCTTGTAAGGTACGTGTGTGCAGCATGGGTAAATAGGAAGAGGCAAATTTTTCTTTAATTTCAGATTGTATTAAGCGGCCGGCTGTCGGACCCGACATTCTCAATCGCAACTTGCCGAATGCAATAATATACTTAAGACCATCAAAGGTAGTAATATAATTTCCCGGATAGACGGTTCGGGCAGGTGTGATATCAGTCAATGGGTAGTGGTAGTTAAAATAGGTCTTTCGGGTCAGGTGTTCACCAAAAAAGAAATAATTAATTCGTTCACAAAATTTCTTTAAACAGGCAATATTATCATGCTCTTCATCATGGATAGAACAGCAATAGTCGTAAGTGGTTTTATTGTTGCCATCAAAACCAAACAACTGAGCCATATCGTGATAAGCTGCGTCGTCCGGTTTAATCTTGGACTCAGGATGAAACTGGCAACTTTGCAGTGCCTGATAAGTGGATAATTGTTGTAAAAAAGCAATCACATCCTCCAGAAAATTAACCGCCATTACTGAAGGGGACACAGGGGGATCACCAACCAGTTTACCAGAAAGCACAGCGATATTATTTTCATGAAACAATCGATTGATATAATAAAAATAATTCAGCCCGTAAACACTGCGATCACCATTCATACCACTCAGATTAGTTTGAAATAATTGATCGCTGTCAACGAAGAAATAGAGTGTATTTTCCTTAGTATAATTTTCAGTCTTTTTTGTCAGATCTAGTGCCTTTAAATAACTTAAATTTCGTGTAATTGCCTGTCCCTTGTGATAGAAGTCTTTTGTTGAGGGATCACCAATAATTGAACTGACACTCTGACGAAGTTTAACGGGTATTTTCAGCATCAGATCATATTGCTCTTTTAAGCCGTAGTGGTATACTTTGAGACCTTTTTTTGTATATTCTTCTGCTAATTGAATATCTTTATCAATACATTGCTGTTCTTTACTATCCTCAACGATGATCACCAGCACTTTTGTAAAGAAGCCATCGCTAACGCCGCCATAGTTGTATAACATGCATAGTTGAAATATACTTTCCAGACAGGCTTTTAAATGATCAGGACGATCGGCGATAGGAATACTTAATATAAAATGATAGCGCTTATTTTGTTTTGATTGATTCTGCAGTGACTCCTGTTTACGAAATAATTCCTGATAGACTTCAAGCTGCTTATCAAACTCAGTTTCTGAGAGATTAGTCCCCCATAATTTTTTTTCTAGCAATGGAAAAATCTGATCATAGAGATCAATCAGAGCTTTTCTCTGCTGTGGTTCTGCCAGTGACAGAATTTTATTGAGTTGAGTTTTATAGTCAGAAATCTCTGGAATTTGAGCCAGATGAGTTTGAAAAATATTTTTCAGAAAATCTATATTTTGAGTCGTCATTTCAGATCTGTTATGCAGAATGTTTGATTAAGCGAGAATATCAGGCAACAATATATTTTCAAGCTGGGTAATTTTATCCTTCAGCAGCAGTTTTCGTTTTTTAAGACGTGAAATTTGCATCTGGGTATGAATGGTTTTAGGCATATGGTGAATAGCTTCACCCAGGTCACTATGCTCCAGCTTCAATTCATCCAGTTTGATACGTATTTTTTGTTTTTCTTCCTTTGTCATACCGTATTATAAATTATAAAATCTTCTTCAGGAAGTGGGAAATTGCTTTACTGCGTAATTTACTGAGTGTAGGTTCTATGTATCAAAGTTCTCAAATGATACCTTTACTTATTTAATAATCAGGATTGCTTTGATAGTTTCCAGAAGTTTAATGATGTCTATCGGTTTGGTAATATAGTCTGTAAAACCTGATGTTAAGCCGTTTTCAATATCTTTGCTCATTGCTCTTGCACTTACAGCTATCACCGGAATCTGAGCGGTTTTGTTATCATTTTGTAACTTCTTAAGTGCTTCCAGACCACTCATTCCAGGTAAATTGATATCCATTAAAATTAAATCAGGCTGGTGTAATCTTGCCAGCTCAATACCGATTAATGCTTCAGGTGCATCCAGTAAAATCAGTTCAGGTATGCTTGATAATGCCTGTTGCATTAAATGCAAATTAGAGGCGTTGTCTTCAACATACAATACAGTTTTCTTTTGTTTATTTTTTGAAGCTGAAGACAATTTTTTTTCTGTTTCATCACTATCTTTAATGATGGGCAAAGTTTTTTCACTCTCACAAGGAAGCTCCAGCCAGAAGGTAGATCCTTCATCTGGTACACTTTCTACCCCAACACGTCCTCCCATCAGTTCAACCAGTTTCTTAGTAATAACCAGACCAATCCCGGTACCTTCAACTTCAGTTGTCTCTGCTCCCAGGCGTTCAAATGGTTTAAATAACTGTTCTTGTTGCTCTTTATTAAGTCCACTTCCTGTATCGCTAATTCGAATAGATAATAAATTACCTTGATTCTGATCGCAATTGATAAGAATACTGCCATTTTCTTTATTATATTTGACGGCATTACTGAGAAAGTTAATTATTACCTGCCTCAAACGTGTGTGATCAATATTTAACAGGATTGGTTGACATTCAACTCCCGCTTTAACAGTCTTGCCATTATTAATTAACTGGATACTAATCCCTCTTTTATCTGCCTGAGGTATAATCATACTGAGTGCTTCCTGCATGACCACACTTAATTTAACGAGTCCTTTGGATAGCATAAACTGCCTGGATTCAATTTTTGATAAATCCAGAATATCATTAATCAGCTCAAGCAGGTGGTTACCTGCATGACTAATTTCCTTGATATTGCTCAGCTGTAGTTCAGTGAGTGTTTTTTCAACATTCATTGTTAATAACTGGCTAAATCCTATAATAGCATTCATTGGTGTGCGTAACTCATGACTCATACTGGAGAGAAACTCTGATTTTGCCTGATTGGCTTTTTCTGCAGATAATCTGGCACTAATATTATTTTGCCTGGATTTTTCCTGTTGCTCAGCCATGTTATTAAACGACATGGCCAAAAGACCGATTTCATCCTGAGATGTAATTTTGATTGGAATGTGAAGGTTACCTTCACCTACTTTAATAGCAGCATCTTTGAGTTTTTTGATAGGACTTGAAATGTTTTTTGCCATGAGATATGCAATAAAAAATGAGATAAGAAGAACAGTTAATGCAGTTATGATGCTTATTTTAATGGAAATTATTATTTCAGCATCAATTTCTGTTGATTTATTAATGATCTCCTGCTTAGCTATATCATCAAGTTCTCTGGCTATTTTTTGAATATCTCTTGATAGTGCTTCTACATCAGATTCAAAAAATAGTCGAGCCTGCTGATGTCCGAATTTGTCATCGATAATAAATACATGATTGACTACCTTTATAAAAGTTTCTGTTTTTAGTTTTAATTCCTCAAATAGTTGATATTCTTCCTGCTCTTGCTGTTTTTCTTTATCCCTGGTAATTTTTATTCCTTTTTCAATTGAATGTCCAAGCAGCAAAATATGTTCTTGCAGTCCCTTAATAGTATTTTCTACCACATTTTTTGTATAACTTATTTCTGAACTATTATTTTCTATGGAGGATAAAAAATACTCTCTGGTATTTGATTTAATCCGTTGAATGAAATAGCTTATCTCTGATGTACTTCTTATTTCATTAAAGTTGCTATGAATTATCTTCTCCATACCCTGTATGATATTTATATTAGAATTTATAACCACAAATCCTAACAGGCCTATCAGTAATGCTATTGAAAAAAATCCAAGAAACAGTTTGTGTTGTATTTTTATAATCATTGTAAATGACTTTTATTATGGAGTGGGAATTAACCTATTGTACACAGATCAAAATAATCACATAATTAAAGTGTAGACCTTAATAATATACTCTGCAAAGTTATAGCCAGGAAATTACCTGCAATATTGACAAAAGTAGTAAAATTAACGATAATGATGATAATATTTATAATAATTTTACTGTTTTGAGTTAAGAGTGCAAGCAAGGTCAATACTATGAGAATCCTAAAAAATATATCCATTAAAACTATCCTGATGATCACTATACTGGTTTTAAGCAGTATGGTGATCACCAACTTAATTTATTCCGTTATCACAATATATCAGCCCCAGAAAACACAGGCCAAAGGTCTTTTAACTGCCAATCAAATGGCTGACTTGATTATTGCTGCAACGGCAGAAGAAGCTAAAGAACGCGGCTTTACAGCCGGTTATATTTCAGCATTTGAAAAAACAGCTTCAGTTTCTCAGGAGGATATTCGCAGTAAAATTGATCAATTTCGTCATCAGGGAGATAAAAGTGTTCATTCTGCATTTGCATTAGCAAAAGAATTAGCAGCTATCGACTGGGGTGGGAATGAATTTAAAACGGCTCTGCAGATAAGTGAAAAAAACTGGCAGAATTTACAAAACATCAGACAGAGGGTAGATAGTCATAATCAGGTCAATGCCTCTGAATGGGTAGCACAGATAAGTCAATTTATTAAGACTTTTTCAAACTTACGTCAATTTGCCTTTGTTCCTTCAAGTCATCTGCAAGGTGCTATCTATAATAATAGTATGGTTAAACATGCCGTCTGGGCCATTGGTGAATATGCTGGTCGGGAACGTGCCATTCTTGCCTCTGCCATTGCTGCCTCTGCACCTTTGAGTCAGGAAAAATTTAATGCATTAAAAAAATATCGGGGCATTGTTGAGTTTCAGATAGACTATTTAAAAGATTTTGGTGTGGTCTTATTAACCAACCAAAAACACCAGCAGTTTGCTGCACAGACACAACAACAATGGCAAAATATTCAAAACAATTTTCTCGGCAGTTATCAGCAATTACGTGAGAAAGTTTATCTGGCTTCAGTAAGCGGACAATATCCAGTCTCTTCCACTGAATGGCTGACTCAGGCGACCAGTGCGATTAATGATATTTTAAAATTTAATGAACAGGTGAGCCTGGATGCCGCTCGACATAGTAATGAGTTTGGAGCAGTAGCCAATCTCTCATTCTGGAAGTCCTCAGCCATTGCTGTATTAGCTGTTATTCTTTCAATGATGGGCTTTTACCTGATTAATAATATTATCTGTCGTATTGCTTTGTTAAAAAATACTTTTATTAAAGTGATTGAGGATAAAGATATTAGCTTGCAGGTTGATGCTTCCGGCAATAATGAAATAGCACATCTTTCCGGTTCATTTAATACCATGATACAACGCATGGGGGAGTTAATCTTTCATATTAAATCATCCTCCGGAGCTATCAGTAATCATGTTGAACAATCAATCCAGGATTCACACTCCACTAATAAGGGGATAGGTCAACAAGAAGAGGATGTTGAACAATTAGCTACGGCTATGAATGAGATGGTTGCCTCCATTCAAAGCATTGGCGAAACCACGCAAAATACCGCTCAAAGTTCATCAGAAATTAATGATAATGTGAAACACAGCGGTCAGGTCATGCGTGATACGGCTTCTTCCATACATGAACTGGGTAGCAATATTGAACAGGCCTCTGAAGTGATCTCTCAACTGGCCAATGAAAGTCAGGAAATTGGACAGGTTTTAGGTGTGATCAAGGGGATTGCAGAGCAGACTAATTTACTGGCTTTAAATGCGGCGATTGAGGCTGCCAGAGCAGGAGAGCAGGGGCGTGGTTTTGCCGTAGTGGCCGATGAAGTAAGAACACTGGCCGGACGAACCAATGAGTCAACAGAAGAAATCCAGAACATGATAGAGCGTTTGCAGTCACAAAGCCAGAAAGCAACAGATGTGATGCAGTCCAGCCTCAAACAATCACAGTCGGCTATCACTCATGTGACATCTGCTGATAAGACTTTATCAGATGTGATAGATGCTATGAGACAGATCCTGGAAATGAATGCCCACATTGCTAACTCTACAGATGAGCAGGGCAGTGTAGCAGATGAAATTAACAATAATGTGTCTTCTCTGCAAATGATTGCTCAGGATAACCGGGTTTTATCACAAAATGCTGTGGATTCAATGGCAAAAATTTCAAATGAAATGAATGGCTTAGTGGAATTAATCCAGCAATATAATAGCGATTCAGCCAGTCATTCAGAATTGTTAACAACAGCAACAGCTTAAAGCTTTTTTTTAAGATGTATTGATCGTCTAAAATGAAGTGTCTTGGGTCTATGCATAATATTAACTATTACAAGAAACATTTCTGGATACAATTTATTTCTATTTGTATCATATGGCTGATACCTTTGTCGTTAATCAGCTCCTTTGTTGTCTATACAACTTTTGATGCCCGGCTGAATATTCTCAGAGAAAAGCAGGATATATCCATTACATTGGCCTCTCATAACATCAATCATATTCTCTCTGACCATATCTCTGACCTGAATTATTTTTATCGCCTGGTCGATGAAAGTTTTCGTAATGATCGTCTTGATCTGAATGAGCTTGCTTCTAATGGATTGAAATTTATGCAGAGCAAACCTTATTATGATCAAATACGCATATTAAATCATCAGGGAAAAGAAACACTGCGTATTAATTATAATTCAGGCAAACCTGAAATAGTCCCCCAGGAAAAACTGCAGGATAAAAGCAAGCGTTATTATTTTTTTGAATCCATTGTATTAAACGCAGGTGAGCTGTTTATTTCACCACTGGATTTGAATATCGAACGGGGGAAAATAGAACAACCACTCAAACCCATGATACGTTTTGCCATACCATTTAATGACAAAAACGGGGAAAAGGGGGGAGTGATTATTTTTAATTATCTTGCCGAAGAATTATTAGCAAAATTACAACTGGTGAATACACAATATAAGTCAACATTATTTTTACTCAATTCAGATGGTTATTTTCTTTTTAATAAGGATCAGACAAAAGAATGGGGTTTTATGTATAAAAATAATATTCGTTTTCAAAAGGAGCAGGCAGATGGCTGGAATGTGATAACTGGTGCCGAAAAAGGACGTTTTAAAGTGAGTTCGAATTACTTTTCATTTGTAAAGATTTCTCCACTTAAAGAATATCGTCATTATTATCAGTATTATCACTGGTATCTTGTATCTCAGCTTCCTGCTGATATTGTCAAAGCATTATTTTATCAACAGATCAGAACGTTATCTCCTATTGTAACAATGGTCATTTTTATTTTACTGCTGATTACCTGGAAGCTTGTCAGCTTAATTATTAAACAGAAAAATCTGGTTAATAATCTTGAAGTGATCGTTGATCAACGAACGGATGAATTGACTCAGTCAAAAGCACTCTTACAAAATGTGATTGTGGGAGCCAATCTGGGTTTTTGGGAATGGTATTATCAAACGGGTCAGCATAGTGTCAGTGACCGCTGGTTGGATATTCTGGGGCTTAATAGTGAAGATGTTGAGGGTGTTGACACTGACTGGTCTGAACGTATTCATAAAGATGATCGTCCCGGAGTCAATCAGGTTATTGAACAGGCGATTAAGGAAGATATTCCTTATCGGGTTGAATTTCGTATGCGGCATAAGGATGGCTCATGGGTATGGATAGAAGGTTCAGGACGAGTCATTGAACGTGAGGCTGAAACTGGAAAAACTATTCGTTTATGCGGTACTCATCAGGATATCAGCGATCGCATACAGGGTGAATTAAAGCAAAAAGAGCACTATAAACAATTACAATTATTGCTGGAAAATATTAACGGCATTAGTTGGGAACTGGATCTGTCAGATAATTACTTTAGCTATGTATCCCCCGGTGCTGAACGTATTCTGGGATATCCGCTGGAAAGCTGGGTCAATATGGATTCCTTGGCTGCTATGATTATACCAGAGGACAGGGAGTCAGCAGCTAAACATTGCTATATAGAAACTGTCGCTGGCAGAGATCATAATTTTGAATACAGGATGCAAAAGAAAAGCGGGGAGGTTATCTGGGTTCTGGACATTGTGACTGTTATTAAAGACAACACAGGTAAACCGATCAAACTGGCAGGATTTATCCTTGATAATACAGAACAGAAAAACGCGATGCAGGCTATCGTGCAAAATGAAAAAAGACTAAAACTGGCAGCCAGTGTGTTTACCCATGCGCATGAAGGGATAGTCATCACTGATATCGGGGGAAAAATTCTTGATGTCAATAATGCCTTTAGCCGCATTACCGGTTATTCCCGTGATGAAGTGCTGGGTGAGAACCCTCGCATCCTTAAATCCGACCGTCAGGAGCCGGAATTTTATAAAAATTTATGGCGTAAACTGGTAGATAAAGGCTACTGGTCAGGAGAAATCTGGAATCGAAACAGGAATGCTGAAATTTATGTTGAGCATCTGACGATTAGTACCGTACAAAATGATAACAATGAAACTCAGCACTATATCGGCTTATTCACTGACATTACTGAGCAAAAATATCACCAGCAGCAGCTCGAATATATTGCACATTTTGATGCATTAACCAAATTACCCAATCGTCTGTTACTGGCCGACCGTCTGCATCAGGCTCTGTCACAGGCTCAGCGTCGAAAATCAAAAGTGGCTGTTGCCTATCTTGATCTGGATGAATTTAAAGGCATCAATGACAATCATGGTCATGATGCTGGTGATCTATTATTGATCCGTCTGGCTAATAGTATGCAGAAGGCTTTACGTGAGGGGGATACCATTGCCCGTATTGGCGGTGATGAGTTTGCCGTGGTTTTAATTGATCTCAGCAGTATTGATGACAGTATTCCTCTGCTTAATCGTTTGCTGGAGGCAGCATCACAAGTTGTTATGATTGATGGAATTAATTTTCAGATTTCAGCCAGTATTGGTGTCACTTTTTATCCACAGGATGATGAAATGGATTCAGAGCAGCTATTACGTCAGGCTGATCAGGCCATGTATCAATCCAAGCTTAAAGGAAAAAATCGTTATCACATCTTTGATGCTGAGGAAGATCTCAGTATACGGGTGCGTCAGGAAGATCTTAAATGCATTAGTCTGGCACTGGCTGCTGATGAATTTGTGCTTTATTATCAACCCAAAGTAAATATGCGTAGTGGCGAAGTTGTGGGTGTTGAAGCACTGATCCGCTGGCAGCATCCGCGAAGAGGTTTGTTACCACCCGGTGAATTCTTGCCTATTATTGAAAATCACCTGTTATCTGTTGCAATGGGAGATTGGGTGATTGATCAGGCAATCAGCCAGCTGGATGAGTGGCATAAAAGCGGGCTGGATATTCAAATCAGTATTAATATTGATGCTTTGCAATTACAACAACCTGATTTTGTAAGTAACTTGTTTGCCAGACTGGATAAAAGTCCGCATATAAAGCCCGGAATGCTGCTGCTGGAAGTGCTTGAAACCAGTGCATTGGAAGATATATTGTTTGTCTCTCAGATTATAGAGTTGTGCCGGGAAAGAGGGATCTATTTTTCTCTGGATGATTTTGGAACGGGCTATTCTTCTTTAACCTACTTAAAACGTCTGCCGGTCAATGAGCTGAAAATTGATCAGAGTTTTGTACGTGATATGCTCGATGATCCGGAAAACTTATCGATTCTGGAAGGTATTTTAGGTTTAGGCAGAGCCTTCCAACATAAAATTATTGCTGAAGGGATAGAAACCATAGAACATGGAGAAATGTTATTGAATCTGGGCTCTGAACTGGCTCAGGGTTATGCTATTTCCCATCCGTTGCCAGCAGCTGAGCTGCAGCTATGGGTAACATCCTGGCAGCCGGATTCAATATGGAGTAATAGCCGCACTTTCAGCCGGGGTGATATTCCCTTATTGTTTGCTGGTACTGAACATCGAGCCTGGGTTAAAAAAATTGAGGAATGGTTCAGGGGGGATCGAAACATACCACCAACTATGGATCAATTTCAATGTCGTTTTGGTCAATGGTTGAATCATAAAGGACTGGAAAAATATGGTGAACAATCCGCCTTTCAGTCTATCGTCACTTTACATCAGGAAGTACACTCTATTGCATCACAATTGCAGCAGCTTAAAAGTAAGGGATCAGTTGATGAAGCTGAAGTAATGTTATCAGAACTTCAGTTTATTCGTGACAAATTGTTGGAATATCTGAAACAGTTGATTCGTTAAAAATAGAAATTATAAAATTATAAGTGATAGTTTAAACAGGAAATATGAAGATGCATTTTTTCCCGCAGGGATTACAGTATGAACATATGGCATTAAATCAACATGCTATTGTCAGTGTTGCTGATTCTACGGGCAGTATTGTCTATGTCAATGATCTTTTTTGTCAGGTGAGTGGTTATAGTCGTGAGGAGCTTATCGGACAGAATCATCGTATTATTAAATCAGATGAGCATTCAGCTGATTTATTCAAAAAAATGTGGCATACCATTGCCAGTGGAAAGGTCTGGCATGGTGAAATATGTAATCGTAGTAAAAGTGGAAAACTTTACTGGGTTGAAACAACCATCGTGCCCTTGATGGATGAAAAAGAGAAACCCTATCAATATATCTCAATCCGTACTGATATTAGCCGTGTTAAAGCAATCGAACAACAGGCGTTTGTCTCAGGAGAACGTCTGCGCCGCAGCCAGATATTTGCCAATATTGGTACCTGGGACTGGAATATAAGCAGTGGAGAGCTTTTCTGGTCTGAGCGTATTGCACCGCTATTTGGTTATCTTCAGGGTGAATTAGAAACGACTTATGAAAATTTCCTTGCAGCAGTACACCCGGAAGATCGGGATCAGGTGATTGAGGCTGTTAATGCCTGTGTTGAGAATGGGGAAGAGTATGATATTGAACATCGTGTGGTATGGCCTGATGGTCAGATCCGCTGGCTGCACGAGAAGGGTAATGTGGTCAGGGATAGTAAAGGCGAGTCACCACACATGCTGGGTGTGGTCATCGATATTCACGAGCGAAAGATGTTCGAAAATGCACTGTACCATAGTAGACAACACTTATTAGAGGCACAGGCGCTGTCTCACATTGGTAACTGGCATGCTGATATAGTCACTGATGAATTAATCTGGTCGGATGAGATCTATCATATCTTTGGTTATGAGCCGGGTAGTATTGAACCCAGTGTTACCATTTTTCAGCAGGCAGTACATCCTGATGATTGGCATCTGGTACTTGAAAGCGAGCAAAAGGCGGCAAAAACAGGTCTGCATGATGTGGTGCATCGTATTATCCGACCTGACGGCAGCATAGCCCATGTGCATGAATTAGCACGGGCAGAAAGTGATAAACAAGGTAAGTTGTTAAACCTGACAGGCACAGTACAGGACATTAGTGCACAGGTTGAGGCTACAGTCAGGCAACGGGGAAATAATAATATACTGGAGTTGATTGCCAGTGACAGTCCTGTCAATGAAGTGCTGGGTGCAGTTATTGATCATACTGAAACCATGCTCAATGGCTGTATTGCTTCAATATTCCTGCTTGATTCCTCTGGAAAACACCTGATCAATGGTATTGCTCCGGGATTACCGGATTTTTATAATGAAGCGATTGAAGGACTTGAAATTGGTATGGGTGTCGGCTCTTGTGGAGAAGCCGCATACTCTGCTGACAGGGTGATTGTCAGCGACATTATGGCGCATCCGAACTGGAAGAATTATCGAACTCTGGCACAGAAGGCTGGAGTACGTGCCTGCTGGTCAGAACCGGTGTTATCATCTACGGGTTGTGTTTTAAGTACATTTGCTATTTATTATCTGACAGTAAAAACACCTGATGTTGCTGAATTAAAAATTATTGAAGAACTTGCCCGTTTCATTGCTATTGTTTTGCAAAGAGATCGTTCAAAACAAGCATTGTTGAATGCCAAAGAAGAGGCAGAGCAAGCCAATCAGGCAAAATCTGATTTTCTTTCCAGTATGAGCCATGAACTGCGTACTCCGATGAATGCAATTTCAGGATTCAGCCAGCTGCTCAGTATGAATTTTGAAAAGACACTAACAAAGACACAACTGGACAATATTAATCATATCAGTAGTGCCGGTAATCATCTTCTGAACCTGATAAATGAAATTCTGGATTTATCAAAAATTGAATCAGGTCAGTTTGTGTTGTCTAAGGAAGTGGTTATTTTGAGTCATCTGATGAATGAAGCACTGCAATTGATTATGCCCTTAGCAGAAAAACGCGGGATTAGTGTCAAATTAATTCATAATAGTCAGGAGGTTACTGCAGGTGAGGAGTTTTGCAAAAACGTTTTCTTAATGGTTGATTACATGCGTTTTAAGCAGGTGATTATTAATTTGCTTAGTAATGCCGTTAAATATAATAAAGAAAATGGCAGTATTCTGATTCATTGTGATCAGTACGAAGATAAACAATTCCGTATTCGCATCAGTGACACGGGTAAGGGACTCAGTAAAGAACAGCAAGCTCATTTATTTAAGCCATTTGAACGCTTAGATGCAGAGGCGACTGATATTGAAGGAACAGGGATTGGTTTAGTTATTAGCAAAAAACTGGTTGAAGTGATGCAGGGCCGTATTGGTGTGGAAAGTGTACCCAATGAAGGTACGACTTTCTGGCTGGAATTTCCCTGTAATGAAAAAGCAGTTGTACCCTTATTTAATGATAGTGATGATATAAAAATAAAACAGGATTTTGTCTCTGCTGACAGACAAAAGCATACACTATTATATGTTGAAGATAATCCGGCTAATTTACTTCTGGTGCAGCAGGCATTAGCCACCATACCTGACTTGATTTTACTGGATGCTTCTGAAGCATTATTGGGAATTGAACTGGCCAGTGTACATCAACCGGATTTAATTTTAATGGATATTAATTTGCATGGTATGAGTGGTTTGGATGCACTTAAAAAGTTACAGGACAATAAAGAGACGGCTCATATTCCGGTGATCGCAGTGAGTGCCAAAGCGATGTCAGGAGATATTGAACAGGGTCTGCAGGCAGGCTTTATAGAATATATCACAAAACCCATTGATATTATTAAACTGTTGGAAACCATAAAAAGATATCTTAAATCTCCTCCTATTATTTAATTTCTCTTATGGGGCATTATTGGATTATGTTTCAGGTTCAGCCTGCCCCAGAATTTGCATATCAGAACCAACACAACGCGCTCTGCCAGATTCTTTAGCATGATACATACGTTGATCCGCCAATTCAACCAATGCTTTCCAGCTGTCAATATTGTCATCAATCAGTTCTGACAGACCCATACTGGCGGTTAACAATTTCCCCTCCGGACGTTGGCCTAAACCCTGTTCAAAAATTCTGGAAATAACGCGCCGGGCATCGCCTTGATCGGCATGGGGTAATAAAATTAAAAATTCTTCACCACCCCAGCGAATAACAGAATCTCCCTTACGAATATAATTTTTTAATGCGGCCACTGCTCCTTTTAAAGCATTATCACCGGCATCGTGTCCATAGTCGTCATTTAAACTTTTGAAGTGATCCAGATCGATAAATAACAAACTGAGATGGTTATTTTGTAATTGTGCCATGCGCGTATAGAGTTCCAGACTTTCAATGCCTGCCCGTCTGGTCATGGCCTGGGTCAAGGTATCAAAACTGGCACGTGTCACCTGAGAAATCATATAACGCATCTGGCTGATGGAGGAAAAAAAACTGGTGCCGATTAATAATAAAAAAAGCCAGATAAACATAAATGAATTACTGATATCTGCAGAGCTTTCGGGATATAAAGACCAGATAGTAATCACAATCAGCGGTAGAGTGATAATGAGTAATTCAGTAATAGTTAGTGCAAATACGGTGAGTGCTGCGATGACCAAAAAAGGTAAGAGTGAGTAAATATTAACTAATGCACCAGCAAGACCCGCAAAGTGAGTATCTGCCAGAATAGGGTTCGCAATAAGATAAAAAAAGGTAGGTACATATAATAACAGGGTCAGGCTAATAAAGATTTTATTAAGAGGGCAGCTCCTTTTGTTACAGGCTATAGCTATACCCAAAAAAACAAAACCGGAAATAAAGCGTAAAATGGCCAGTTGAAACCACAACTCATAAGGTAATAATAGATAATCAATAAGACTCCATGCCGGAACCAGTATGGCGAAAAGCCAGGCAAATATACAGATTCTCTTTGCTAAAATAGATGCCCGGTGATTTTTAATGGGTAAACTATGTTCTTTAGAAGAAAGTAGTTCTCCCCATTGTTCAGGAGTGGTTATTCCCATCAGTTCAGAGAGTAGATCAATAATTTTAGTCATCATGACTATGCTGGGCATCCTGAGCAATTTCAGACAGGCTGTCAAATACCTGCTGACTGGAATCTTCCATGACTTGCACGGCCTGCATTAATTGATCATAGTCAATATCTTCTTGTTCAATAATTTTAAATATATCCTTGGTACTATTGTGAACGATTGAATGAGGCTGTTCCAGAACCTGATAGTGACTGGAATGAGAGAAAAACTCCTTGCCTTCACCCTCATAATACCATTTACCTAAACGGCAATTATGGTGATCAACAAATTGAAATACCGGTTCGCGGTTATTAATGGATAAATAAGTATTGATTTTCCACAGTATATGATCAGTTTTTGCCAGACTCATAAAGACTTTGTCGGTCATTAAATTGATATCTGTGAAACGACTATGTACCTGACTATCTATCTCATCCATTTTTACCTGAAATCCTGACATTTCTTCAACGGTATTACTGATATGGCTGATTAATTCGGCAGAAGTACTGGAAACAGAATTGACATTATCTTTAAGTGAGTTAATAACATCATTAATTTCAGTAATCGCTTTTTGTGTTTTGTCTGCCAGACCTCTGACTTCATCGGCGACTACCGCAAAGCCACGTCCGGCTTCTCCAGCTCGGGCAGCTTCAATAGCGGCATTTAGTGCTAATAAATTAGTCTGTTCTGCAATGCCGCGAATGAGGGAAAGGATGGAAGTGATCTCCTCTGCTCTGGATGACATACCTTCTACGGCCTGACCGGATTGTCCCGATACAGCAGTCAGCTCATTAATATTACTGCTGATATTTTGCAGCTGTACAGAACGTATGCCGGTTTCTACTTTAAGCATGGAAACACACTCCAGTGTAGATTTTGCAGCCTCAACGGATTGCGCCAGACTGGCCTGTATATCCAGGATACCGGATTTTAATTTTTCATTTTCAAATTTAACCAGATTTTCTACCTGGGTGAGTGTTTTTTTTGTCTTGACTGATTGTTCCAGTTGAATTTTCAGTACTTCAATTTCATCTTTAAGCAAACTGTTTTCATCAGATAAGTTGTCTCGCTGCTGTGTTAACTCTGATATTTGTGTATTATTTTTATTATTTAGAAAACCAAACATACTAATCCCCAAAACATTACCTATCTCAAAATTATTTATTGCATTACTCTTTATAATTCTTTATATTTCAGGGCATTATTCATGCCATCAAGGACGTCTTCAAATGCATTATTAATCATATTTTTATTACTTATGGTCTCTATTATCTGTCCGGTTGCACTATCAATAATATTCATTAATTGCTTTTCCTGATCCTCTTCAAGCCCAAGAAATAGAACTTTTTCTTCAATTCCCTGTCCCATTTCTCTGGTAATTTCCTTTGTTTTCTTAACATCGTCTTCCAGAATTTTCTGTATCTTTTCCACGGCATTCAGGGTGTTTTCAAAAATATCGGAGATGTTCATGTGTTTTTTCAGACTAAGTTCAGTGCCGATAGACTGTACCCGGGCATCTCCGGCGCTGGCAATGACAATCAAATGATCTTTTAAGCGACCATAAAGTTCTTCATCTTCAATAGGCATATTTTTTATCAGAATAGAAAAATTAGAATAATTGAAAAATACTCTGCGCCCAAAGGGTAATATACGGCCATCATATTGAGCCTTAAACATTAATTCCTGTTCCAGAGTAAGCAGTTTACCTTCAGAATTAAGTGTAATGATTTCATCTTCAAAACGAATTTGCGCCACACAGCTTAAATCAAATTCACGCATGGAATCAAAGCAGGCAGTGAATAATTGTTCATAGTTTTGAGCAAGAAAGCTTTTTTCTATAAAGGTCGCTACCTGACCTGTTTCAGCACCCATATTCAATGCCGTCATAAAGGCATCCTGAGTTTCTTGAATATTTTGTTTTAACTGCTGATTTTCTTTTTTATTTTGTAGTACCAGAGTTATCTTTTTATGTACAATTTCCAGATCAACCGGTTTACTGAGATAATCATCACCACCGGACTCATAACCCTTTAAGCGATCTTCCAGAGTATCTAAGGCTGATATGAAGATAATTGAAATATCTTTTGTTTCATCGTTTTCTCTGAGCTTTTTACAAGTTTCATAACCTGATAATTCAGGCATTAAAACATCAAGCAAAATTATATCAGGTTTTAATTCAGAGGCATGTTTCAGGCATTCTATGCCAGATGGAAAAATAACTGTTTCATACTGTTGTCCTAAAGCCTGTTTAAGCAACTCACAATTAGCCGGTTCATCATCCACAATCATTATTAATGTTTTTTCTTTCATGCGCCTAAGCTCTTATTTGTATAGCTTGTATTGATATTAGCAGATAACTATCATCATAGTACAATTTTATAAATATAGCAAAACTGATGAAATTGACGAATTTTTAAATAGTTGTTATACTCACCTTAGTTCATATGTTATGAAGTTATTCTTTTGTTATAATTACAAACATATTTCCTGTAAATTGTTAAAAGACCAACAGATATGAATGAATCAATAAAAGAGAAAGAGTTTATTAGTACCCGCCGGGCATCTGAACTGCTGGGAGTGGCTGTTAGTACAATTCAATTATGGACTGATGATGGTGTATTAAACGCCTGGGTCACCAATGGCGGGCACCGACGTATTGCACTGGATTCAGTGGAAGCATTATTGTCTAAACGGGTTTCAGGAAAGAAGCTGTCTAAACCGGAGGAAAGTAACATTCCCGCTAATAAGAAGACATTAACCGTACTTCTGGTTGAAGATGATGAGGATCAGATTGATTTATATAGACAGCAGTTTGAGGCAAGAGAACTCAATGTTAACCTGCTGGAAGCTCACAATGGTTATGATGGACTGATAAAAATAGGTCAGTATAAACCTGCCATTATTATAACTGATTTAATGATGCCTGATATTGACGGTTTTCAAATGCTGGAAACATTGAAACATAACGAGGCACTAAAGGATTGTCTCATTATTGTTGTTACTGCTTTATCACTAGACGAGGTTGAAAATAGAGGAGGACTTCCTGATGGTGTATTATTTTTCACCAAACCGGTTGTTTTTGATCATCTTGAAAATACAGTTTTAAAAAAAATGCTTAATCATTTTTAACCATAGCTGAACACTTATGAATATAAAAGAGCAGGTTTATCAATCAAAAATACTTATAGTTGATGATAATCCGGTGAATGTCAGTTTATTACAACAGATACTCAATATAAATGGTTATGTTAATATTGAATCAAGTTGTGATCCCACTTCTGTTATTCCGCTTTATAAAAAAAATCATTATGATTTAATTCTGCTTGATTTAAATATGCCGGTTATGGATGGCTTTGCTGTGATGGCACAGTTATCGGAGTATATTAAAGAAGATTATCTCCCTGTTATTGTGATTACCGCAATGACTGATCATGATGTTTGTACCCGATCTTTGTCAATGGGCGCGCGGGATTTTATCAATAAACCCTTTGATCATATGGAAGTGTCCCATCGCATATTTAATATGCTTGAAGTAAGAGTATTGTATAAACAGCATTATGAACAGGAAAAAATATTAGAGCAAAAAGTAAAAGACAGAACCATGCTTTTGGAAGAATCCAATCTGGATATGGTTCGTCGTCTGGGTCAGGCAAGCGAGCATAGAGATAATGAAACAGGTATGCATATTATACGTATGAGTATCGCTTGTGAAAAATTAGCTCGGGCTATGGGGCTGGATGACCAATTTGCACAAAATATGTTAGAAGCCAGTCCATTACATGATCTGGGGAAAATAGGTATTCCGGATAATGTTTTATTAAAAAAAGGCAAACTCAATGATGATGAATGGATAATTATGAAAACCCATACCACTATTGGCTTTGACTTATTAAAAAATCATGCATCAGAAATTGTTGCACTGGCACAATCTATCGCTTTAAATCACCATGAGAAATGGGATGGTTCTGGATATCCTGGTGGTTTAAAAGGAGATGAAATTCCAATTGAAGCACGAATTGCGTCCATCTGTGATGTATTTGATGCTCTCACTTCTGCGCGACCATATAAAAAACCCTGGCCTGTGGAAGATGTTACTGTTTTTATCAAAGAAAATAGTGGTAGTCATTTTGATCCGCAAATAACAGATATCTTTATTCAGATTATTCCTGAACTGGTCATATTACGAAAACAATATAGTGATTAATTCGTTGTTATACCTATGCTGAACACCATGCCACATAATAAACAAAATTTAGATATTAAAGAAATCCTAAATGGTATTACTTTTCTGATTCTTGCGTGGTCAGTCTGTATTATTGGCTCATTATCCTGGAATATCTATCAGACTTATCAGCAAAGTTATAAGCGTGCAGAAAGCACCGCATTATCAAATTTTAATCGTGATCAGGCTTTTCGTAACTGGATCAACAACCATAAAGGGATTTATGTACAAACACAAGGGGATACAGGTTCTGACTCTGATATTATGGAATCCTACATACAACTTGATCCAGCGACTTTTTTAACTCAGGTCATGGATGATTATCCGGATTATTTTGACTCTTCAATCCGAATGATTAGTATCAGTCCATTGAATGTGAGGAATATTCCGAACTCATGGGAAAATAATATACTGGAGTCCTTTAGAAAGGGGGGAACTGAATTTCTTGATTATGATTTAAGTTTTGAAACACATCATTTAGGCTTTTTTAAACCCATGTTTGTAAAACCATCCTGTTTATCCTGCCATACGACTCAAGGTTTTAAAACAGGTGATTTAATGGGGGCTGCCGGTGTTTATATCGATATTAATCCATTTTTAAATTCAGCCAAAGAACTCAGTCGAATTTTGATTATTAGTCATCTGATTATCTGGGTCTTTGGCTATATTATCATTGTCATATATGGGCGTAAAACAGCATTACGTATTGAGGAACAATTGCGCCTGGAAAAAGAACTGGAATACGCTCATGATCAACTTGAATTAAAAGTTATACAACGCACTGCTGAACTCTCAAAATTATCAGAGGCTGTTAAACATAGTCCGTCAATGGTTCTTATTACGGATAAAAAGGGTTTTATTGAATATGTCAATCCTCGTTTTTCTGAAATTTCAGGTTATAGTGCTCATGATGTGATAGGAAGAACCCCGGCTATTTTAAAATCACCTAATACTTCTGAAGATGTATACAAGGATTTATGGGATACCATTAACAGAGGCCTGGTTTGGTCTGGTGAATTATGCAATTTGCGCAAAGATGGCTCAGAATTTTGGGTTTCAGCATCAATAGGATCATCGCTTTCAGAAGCTCATGAAATTATCAGCTATATTGGTGTTGAAGAAGATATTACTGAGAAAAAGCAGATTGAAAAAAACCTGTTGCTGGCCAAAGATTCAGCAGAGAAAGCCAATCAGGCAAAATCAGAATTTCTGGCCAGTATGAGTCATGAATTGCGTACCCCATTAAATGCAATTATCGGTTTTTCACAACTGGCAGAGATTGATAAAAATCTGAATAAACAGCAGAAGAAAAATTCTCAGGAAATTTATAAAGCCGGTAAGCATTTGCTCAGTCTGGTTGATGAAATTCTGGATCTGACCAGTATAGAAATCGGCAAGGTAAAGCTAAATCTACAACCCATAGAACTCAAAATATTGATTAATGAATGTTATGAATTGATCAGTCCTATGGCGGCAAAGAACAAGGTTAAACTGAATTTTTCCAATTATGAGTGTGGATGTATGGTTCAGGCAGATTATCTGCGCTTGAAACAAATTATTCTTAATGTGCTTTCCAATGCGGTTAAATATACCGGCTCATCCGGATCTATTCAATTATCCTGTAATGATAGTAAAAATGATGACATTATTATTAAAATCACTGATTCAGGAGCAGGTATTAGTGAGGAAAATATAAATCAGTTATTTGAACCCTTTAATCGTTTAGGTAAAGAAAATAGTGGTATTAAGGGAACTGGCATTGGACTGGTTATTTCCAAAAAACTTGTTGACATGATGGGAGGGAGCATTCAGGTTGAAAGTGAGCTAGAGCAGGGCAGTGTTTTTTCAATTCTTTTGCCCAGATTAATTGAAAAAAATATGATAGAAATAAATAGATTAAATGAAATTGATAATCAAATAAATCAGGAAAACTCAAAATTAACTATCTTTTATATTGAAGATAATCCAGCTAATTTAAAATTAATGGAAGGTATCATTTTGTTTCAGAAAGGCTGGACTTTATCTCATGCAATGGCAGCAGAACAGGGGATTGAATTAATTAAAAAAAATCCTCCAGACTTAATTCTGATGGATATTGGCTTGCCCGGAATGAATGGTATTGAAGCCTGCCACGTGATAAAAGGGGTTGACCGATTAAAGCATATTCCTATTATTGCAATAAGTGCTGGTGCCATGAAAGATAATATTGAAACTGCAATGAAAGCAGATTTTCATGATTATATTACCAAGCCGGTTGATGTAAAAAATCTGATTCAGATAATTAATCAAATACAGGAATCATGATATCACATGGAATAAATATGAAGCTGATTAAAAAAAAGTTAAATAAATTTATAATTGCATTGACAATATTATTATTCTCACAGTATTTGCCGGCAGAGGATAATAAAAGAAAGCCCATCAATATTACCCCTTCACAAGTCTATAAAGAGACTTTAAAACTCCATGCTGAAATTGATATGATAAGTGATTCTTTTAATCTCATTGGCTCACATTTGTTGATAGAAAAAAATGTATCTATTGCTGGCTCAGATATTAAACCCAGACATGTCTGGCAATTAGCCTATATATTAATGGTGAAAGTTAATCTTCTACGGGTAAAATATGGTTTACCAAGAATTGAAGAAGTCGGTATGGAACCTGTGTTTGATATTAATCCTAATTTGCCTTATGGACAGTTAAAAAGACTACTGACAGAGTTAAGAATTATTAAAGATTTTTTTGGTATCACACAGACAATACCACAGATTCAGGATGTCACAGGAAAAAAACCAGAGGATGTTTATAAACAACTACTTTTTCTTTCACTGGAACTTAATTATTTAAATCAGCAACCGATTACTGCCAGTTCTACTTTTGCACAAGTTATGCGGCTTTATAAAGATATTACTCCTGTATTTCAGGTATTGAACATTAATGACAATACTTCCCCTCCTGCAAAACAGAAGTATTCATCAGCCGAAGATACTTTTAACAATGTGCAGAAATTTATGATACAGCTAAAAAAATTACAGCGACTGGCTGATATAGAAACCACTTCTTTTTCTTTTTTGAGAAAAAAAGAGATAACACCTGAAGAAACCTTTATTTTTATCTCAATGGCAATTGCTGAGTTTCAGACAATTAAAGCTTATCTTGGCTTAACTCATATGATCACTCCTCCGGCTGAATTTTATCAGCAGAAAACAGCAGCAGATGTTGAGCAGTTAATGCAGTGGACAACAAGACGATTAAATTTGATGACTGATCTGGAGATATTTAATGCTGAATAATCCTGATATCAGCAATACAGAATCCAATCGACAAAAAGATAAGAGATTTTTACGTTTAAAAGGAAAATTTGTAATTACCTTTTTTAGTATTTTTTCAGCGGCTTTTTTTCTGGTTGGATATCTTGGATTTTCAAAGATAAATGAGACCGGATACAAGTTAGTGATAACAAAAGACATTCATGCTCTAAAAGATATTGCCTATGATTTACAAAACTATTTTGTCAGTATTCCCAAAGATCTGAATTTTTTGGCATCTTCTTATAATTTCAACAAATATTTATTATGGGAAAATATTGGTGAAGAAAATCTGGCTTTCCTGCAAAAAAGAAATGCAATAGATACCTTCCTGTCTTTTAGTCACTCTAAACCATCATATTTTAAGCTTCGTTTTATTGATGCTCAGGGGAATGAGCAGATTAATATAAAACGGGATTTAATGACTCATCAACCACTTCTTGTTGCAGATAAAAATCTGCAAAATAAAAAAAACCGGGATTATTTTAAACAATCGATTAATATGAATACAAAAATGATTAGTATCTCTGATATTAATTTAAATAAAGAGTTTGGTCAGATTGCAGAGCCTTACATACCGATTGTTCGTTTTTCAATGCCGGTAATTGGAAAAGAAGAGATCAAATACGGTGTTTTTGTCATTAGTTTATATGCCGATCAGTTTTTAAATAGAATAGAAAAAATACAACAGCAGTTAACAAAAGAGAAAAGAAATATTTATCTGATTGATAATAAAGGATTTTATCTGTTTAATAAAGATAAGGATAAATTATGGGGCAAAGATTTGCCTCATAAATCCTCTTTAAAAATAGATCAGGCCATTTATTTTACTAAAATGCAAAAAAATAATGAGGGTTTTTTTGAGGATGAAAATAACCTTTATAGCTATAGGAAAATTTTTCCTTCTCTTGCAAACAAAAACAATTACTGGATACTTTATACGGTTTCAGACAAGAACTTTGCTCTAAAAGATTTTACAGACTATAAAAATTTATCTTTTCTTATCATCATTATTATTTTATGTTTTGTTTTGTTTTTTATTAACCTCTATGTGAATCAAATCACCAGACCTCTGGCCGCTATCACTGAAAGTTTTAAAATGCTTGCGCTTGGAAAACTACCTGACAAAAATATTAAATATCAAAATAAAGATGAAATCCTGATATTGCTTGAATCCATGAAAATGTTAGCCAGTAATACCAATGATACTATACAACAAGTTACCCGGATTGCTAAAGGAGATCTTGACAGTCGTGTAAAATTACTTTCAAAAGAAGATAATCTGGGTATTGCCATTAATGAGATGACTCAGTCATTAAAAGAAAAAGATAAAACTATAAACTATAACACCTGGCTAAGTGAAGGTTTAAGTCAGATATCCAATACTCTTTCTGCTGAAATGAGTTATAAAGAATTTGCAGACCATGCTGTTTCACTACTTTGTCGTTATATTGATGCAGGTAAGGGAGTCTTTTATTCTGTAGATAATAATTCCTTAGCTCTTATCGGGAGTTATATGCATTGCCGTCGTGATAGCTATCATCATCAATATGCTATTGGGGAAGCCAGTATTGGGCAGGTAGCAAAAGAAAAAAAACCTCTTTTACTGACTGATATTGAACATGTGATTAGTCTTGCCATTAATGATATCCCCGCAGTCAATAGTTATACTTTTCCACTACTTTATAAGAAAGAACTTTTTGGGGTTATTGAACTAATTTCTATTTATCATTTTGATAAAAAGGTGCAAACCTACCTGAATCAATCCCAGGAAATTATTGCAGGGATTCTATATTCTGTTGTCCAAAGAAATCAGGTGAAAACATTGTTGGTTTCTGAAACTGCGTCTAAAGAGCAACTTGAACTTCAGAACAAGGAAATACAGGAAGCTAACACGATGATGCAGGAACAGCAATTACAGTTGACACAAGCTAATGCTCAGATGGAGGAGGATAAAAATCAGCTTGAAGAAGCCAATACTCAGATGGAGGAACAGCAGCAGCAATTAAAAGAACAAAATGAATACCTGAAACAATCTAAACAGGAATTAGATCAAAAAGCAGAAGCTTTAGCACTGTCCAGTCAATATAAAAGTGAATTTCTGGCCAATATGTCACATGAGCTGCGTACCCCGCTTAACTCTATTATTTTGTTGTCTGAAATGCTTGCTGATAACAAGCAGAAGAATCTTAAGGTTGATGAAATTAAAAAAGCAGATATTATCAATAAAAGTGGTAATGAATTATTACGATTGATTAATGATGTGCTGGATTTATCTAAAGTAGAAGCTGGGAAAATGGAATTAACCATAGATTTTTTTGATTCTACAGAGTTTTGTCATGATTTATCTGCAGAATTTGAGCAGCAGGCAGAACAAAAGCAATTAGAATTGCTCACCATTGATAATTATAAAAATATTATCTCAAATGATAAGAACCACTTATTCCAGGTGATCAGAAATCTATTATCTAATGCCCTTAAATTTACCAGGCAGGGCTGTGTGACTTTGCAGATAGATCCGGCAGAGGCTTATGAAAAAGGCGATGTTAAAATTTCAGTGATTGATACAGGCGTTGGTATTGCAGAAAACAAGCAACAAGCAATTTTTGAGGCATTTCAACAGGCGGAAGGGGGAACCAGCCGGGAATATGGCGGGACAGGTCTGGGCTTATCTATCAGCAAAGAAATGAGCAGCTTAATGCAGGGAGAGCTGACCTTACAGTCAATACCTGAAAAAGGTAGTACTTTTGCGCTTATTATTCCAAATTTGGATTCTGATGCAGAGCAGAAAATAATCCTTCCTCAGTCTTCCTCTGGTACTCATGCTGAAAATCTGCAGGATGATGATCGGGAAATTTTGACAGCAATTGATCACCCCTTTTTGATTATAGAAGATGACAGAATATTTGCCGGTATGTTAAAAGAAAAAATAAAACAAAGCAATGAACTGGTGCTGATTGCCAGCACAGGTGAAGAAGGGCTTCAACTAGCCCAGACTCACAATATTAAGGCTTTGATGCTGGATCTTGGATTACCTGATATGGATGGCATTGATGTATTAAAAGCATTTAAGACGAATCAGAATTTAAGAAAAATACCGATTTATGTTATCTCTGGTGATAAAAAAGAGAATCATGTTAAGCGCCATGGCGCCATTGGTTTTTCACAAAAGCCGGTTAATAATGAGGACTTGTCGCAAATTATAGATCAGTTTAATCAATTTAATCATAAAAAAGTAAAAGATTTATTGATTGTAGAAGATGATGATTATCAAAGGGAAACTCTTATTGAATATATTGGTAATGGAAGTATTAAATCGACAGGAGTTGCCACATTAACGGAAGCAATAACAGAGCTGGAGAAACAGATTTATGATGCCGTCATTGTTGATTTAGAGCTGCAAAAAGGTAGTGGTTACGAACTTTGTGAATATATTAAAGATCATCACCTGGAAATACCGATCATTATTTATACAGGAAAAGATTTAAGCGGGGAAGAAGAAAACAGGCTCAAAACTTATACCGATTCAATTATTATTAAAACAGCAGCATCGCAAAAGCGCTTGTTGGAAGATGTTGATTTATTTTTGCATCGGGTTAGAGTTAATGTTGGAAATAATGAAAAAAATAGTGATGATATTAATCTGAAAGACAAAAAAATTCTGGTGGTGGATGATGATATTCGAAATGTTTATGTGCTGACAGAGCTATTAGAAGATAGAGATGCCGAAGTGCTTAGTGCATTAAATGGTAAAAAAGCTCTGGAAGCATTAGATCATAATGATGATATTGATATGATTTTGATGGATATTATGATGCCGGAAATGGATGGGCATGAGGCAGCCAGAAAAATACGTCAAAATGATAAAATAAAAGATATACCAATCATTGCTTTGACGGCCAAAGCAATGCCGGAAGATAAACAGCAGGCACTGGATGCCGGATGCAATGATTATGTCATCAAACCAATTAAAGTAGAAACTTTAATTGGTATTATGGATGCTTGGTTGAAAAAGTAATGTTACATATTAGTCATACTAATCATGCAGAAAATTCAGACCCTGTTATAAAAATCATTGTAGAAAACTGCTTTGATAATGAGAAAGAGATTGAGCAATTTTTAGAGCTGCTGCATCCCTATGGAACAAAGATAGATGAATATGCCTATACAGAAAAAGAGTTAAAAAAGTTAATCTATCAAGTTACTTTTATTGAAACAAAAACCTTACCTTCACTGGTTATCAAAGCTTTATTTCTGGTTAAAGAAAAACTGCTGATTGAAACCACAGAAAAAAGTCTTTGGTTATACCTTGCTAATCTGGGACTAAAAAATAAGTTTAACCACTTGTATCTGCAGCCTGTTGTTCAGTCAAATTATTCAATTAAAGCCATTGCTTTGGGAGGAAGTGCAGGATCAATTGATAAAATTATTACCATTATAAAAAAACTACCCTATGTTGATATTTCTATTTTTATCACCGTACATCTATTGCCGGATAAAAAAAATTATCTGGCTGAAATTTTGCAAAAGATCTCGGATTATAAGGTTTGTCAGGTTCGGGAAAAGATGCCTGTTATGGCCAATAGTGTCTATATTGCAGCGCCTGATACTCATTTGTTAATCAAAAATCATCATGTTTATCCCTCAAAAGGCAGTCCTGTTAATTTTTCCCGACCTTCAATCAATGTGATGTTTGAATCTTTATCTCATTGTTATAAACAAGAGCTACTGGCTATTCTACTTTGTGGTTATGGTGAGGATGGTATTACTTCTTTAAAATCTTTAAAAAATAATCGCTGTCGTGTATTGATTGAGAATCCTAATGAGTGTGAGGCACAGGAAATGCCTTTAAATGCAATCATTAGCAAAAATTTTGATAAAATATTAAATTTAACAGAGATTTATGAACATATTCAATCAATTTTTCAGGTTGAGATTGACAGTAGAGATGCCCTGAATCACTTTCTTAATAATATCTATTTAATATATGGCTATGATTTTAGAAATTATGATAAGAAATCGCTCTATCGTCGAATAAGGCTCATGATGCAGGACCATCAAATTGAGCAGTTTCAACAATTTGAGCAATTAGTATATGCAGATGAAGCAGTATTTGCTATTATGGCAAGCAAGTTTTCAATCAATGTGACTACTTTTTTCAGAAACCCGACAACCTACCAGGCAATCAGAACACAGCTTATTCCTGAATTAGCCACTTATCCCTCAATCAAAATCTGGAGTGTCGGCTGCTCGCGGGGTGATGAAGCATATAGTATGGCAATATTACTTGATGAGGCCGGGTTATTACATAAGAGCCAGATCTATGCTACTGATGTCAACAAGGAAATACTGAATCAGGCAGAAAACAGTTTATATACTCATGAAGACTATCAATGTTTTAAAAAAAACTATCAGTTAAGTGGTGGCCTGGCTGAATTTGAGCAATGGTTTGTAATTAAAGATGATTATGTTGAAGTAAAAAAAAGAATCAAAGATAAAATTCTTTTTTTTAATCATAATCTGGCCAGTGATACTTCAATGAATGAATTTAATTTAGTATTGTGCAGAAATGTTCTGATCTATTTTGACAGGGTATTACAAAAAAGAGTTTTTATGACAATTGATGATTCTCTGATCAGAAATGGCTTTTTAGTATTAGGAAAAAGCGAAACCTTATCTCAAAACCTTTCATATCAAAAAGTAGCCGATCAAAAATTTAAAATTTATAAAAAATAATCAAATGACAAAAATATTAATAGTAGATGACAAGGAAGAAAACCTTTATTCTCTCAATGCACTACTTGAAGAAATTAACACGAATGGTTATCACTTTGAAATAATATCATCCTCCAATGGTGCCCAGGCTCTGGAAATTGTTGCTGATATTGATGATATCAGCCTGGTTATTTTAGATATTCAAATGCCGGAAATGAATGGCTTTGAAGTGGCCAGATTTTTAAAATCGACCAGACGCTCAAGACATATTCCCATTGTTTTTTTGACTGCAGCATTTAAAGCTGATGAGTTTATTCGCAATGGTTTTGAGTTAGGTGCTATTGATTACTTTACCAAACCAATTGAAAAATTCCAGTTCCTGACAAAAATCCAGATGTATTTAAAAACAGCTGTTGATAAAAAACAGCTGCTTAAGCTAAGTCAGGAGCTACAGTATTTAAATAATAATTTACAGCAGGAGGTTTCCTTAAAAACACAAAATCTACAAAATTTGAATCGTGACCTGATAGAAAAAAATAATAAATTGCTGTTAGCAGACAAGATCATTGAAAATACCAATGAAGGGATAATGATCACCGATTTGAAAGGGATTATCCTTTCTATTAATAAAATGTTTTCTAAAATCACAGGCTATAGCAAACAAGAAGCTACGGGACAAAAAGCAAATATTCTTCATTCCGGTAAACATGTTTCTGAATTTTACCAATCCATGTGGCAGGAAATAATGAGTAATAATTGTTGGGAAGGTGCTATATGGAACCGTCGTAAAAATGGTGAAATATACCAGGAATGGCTCAGTATTTGTTCAGTAAAAGATGAGTTGGATACTACACTTTTTTATGTCGGAAAATTTTCTGATTTATCATCTACAAAAGAAGCACAAAGTCAGCTTCATTATATGGCACATTATGATTTACTGACAGAATTGCCAAACCGAAGGTTCTTTAATGAGCAGATAGAACAGAGTATAGCGGCAACTCAGCGATCCGGGAAAAAATTTGTTATTTTTTTTATGGATTTAGATGGATTTAAGGCTGTCAATGATTCATTGGGACATAAAACGGGTGATAACTTATTACAACAGTTTGCCTTAAGACTCAATAAAATTGTCCGAAAAAATGATACTGCATCCCGTTTTGGCGGTGATGAGTTTACAGTGATTGCTAATAATATTACATCATTGGATCAGGTGATAACTATCGCTGAAAAAATTCTGCATGCTTTCAGACAGCCGATAATAATTGAAAAGCATACCATTTTTATTGGCACCAGTATTGGTATTAGTGTTTATCCTGATGATTCAGAAGAAGCCATCGATTTGATTAAACATGCTGATACGGCAATGTATCAGGCTAAAGAAGCCGGAAAGGATCAGTATTGTTTCTATACCGATGAGATGGGGGAAAAAGCTAAACAAAGAATTCAATTAGAGTATGAATTGCGTATTGCAATTGAAAAGGATCAATTAGTCTTGTATTATCAGCCTCAATATAATCTGGCAACAGATGAAATTATTGGTTTGGAAGCACTTGTGCGTTGGCAGCATCCGCAGCGGGGATTGCTCTCTCCAGGATATTTTATACCTGCTGCAGAACAGAGTAATCTAATTGTTGCTCTGGGTGACTGGGTATTAAACACAGCTTGTCATCAGGCCGGGAACTGGTTTAATAACGGGAAAAAACCAGTACAGATAGCTGTTAATGTATCTCCAAAGCAGTTTCAACAAAAGGATCTGATAGAAAGTATCAAACAGATATTAAGACAAAATAATATGTCGGGCGGTTGGCTGGAACTGGAAATTACTGAAGAAAGTTTAGTGACAAATATTAGTCAGGTGGTCGAGACTTTAAATAAACTAAAAAAATTAGATATCAGTCTGGCCATTGATGACTTTGGGACGGGTTATTCATCATTAACCTATTTAAAACAATTTCCTATTGATGTACTTAAAATTGATCAAAAATTTGTCAGAGAGATTAGCTCTGATCCTAGCGATGAAGCCATCGTAAAAGCAGTCATTGCCTTAGCAGAAGGATTAGAGATGACGGCACTTGCAGAGGGTGTGGAAACCAGTAATCAAAAAGAAATACTGGCAAAGCTGAATTGCCCCTGTGTACAGGGTTATTTGTACAATAAACCAATGCCAGCAGAAGAAGTTTTTTTATTACTTGATGAACAATAATCCTGGAAAACGCAGTAGATGACCACTATATTTTTTAGGCTGAAGTATTATTATTGCTACGCTCGCTATTCTGAACAGACTCTCGATTAATGCCGAGTATCTTATCAACAATTTTGAAAAATTCCTGTATATCCAGAGGTTTGCTGATATGAGTTGTAAAACCGAATTTTTTTGATTTCTCAATATCACATTTCATCGCATTGGCAGTTAAGGCAACAATAGGAATAGCTTTAGTTTGAAAATTCTCAGCCAGTTTTGTTGCCGCTTCATAACCATCAATTCCAGGCAGATTAATGTCCATTAAAATTAAATCAGGTTGATGAGCAATAGCCAGTTCTACACCTAATTCGCCTGAAGGGGCATTTAATAATTCAATATCATCTCTGGTGAAAATAATGGATTCCATAAGGGATAAATTGCTTTTATTATCTTCTATATAAAGAATGCAATGTGCTTTTTTCTGATTATAATTCTCACTTTGGGCTATTAATTTATCGTCTTGAATATTGCCTGCCTGCTTTGAATCATTGATTTTAACTTCCATTTTGTCATTTTTCTTTGTGCCATTTAATAGTAGCCAGAAGCTACTGCCCTTTCCCGGTATACTGCTGAAACCTACATCACCATCCATCATTTCGATTAATCTTTTAGTGATGATTAAACCGATGCCTGTTCCCTCAATCTGGCTATTTTCTTCCCCCAGACGACTAAATGCTTTAAATAATTTTTGTTGATTTTCAGTAGAAATTCCATGTCCGGTATCAGATACAGTCAGTTTAATTTTTTCCTGTTGTCCATGTAACGCTTCAGAAGAGCAAAAGAATTGAATCTGACCATGACTATCTGTGTACTTAATGGCATTGGATAAGAGATTGAGTAAGGATTGTTTTAAGCGTATAGGATCAGCCTTGATGATGTAGTGACATCGGGATAAATGAAAATCAAGGGATATTTCTTTTTTCAGAGCCAGAGGCTGGATTAATATTTGACATTCTTCTAATAAGGGGATTAAATCCACCTCACTCATCTTTATGCTTATTTGTTTTGCTTCAATCTTGGCCAGATCCAGTAATTCATTAATTAATGCCAGTAAATGCTGCCCGGCCTGATTAATTTGTTCACTATTTTTAAGATGTCTTTGGGCTAGATTTATGTCATATTTGAAAAGCTGGGCATAACCTATAATAGAATTAAGCGGTGTTCTTAATTCATGTGACATTGAGGCCAGGAATTCGGACTTGGCCTGGTTGGCTTTTTCTGCCGTATTTCTGGCTTCGATGAGTTGTTGATTTTTAGTTTCAATAGCTTTTACCAGTTCTTCTTTTTTTACAAGGTTCTTATCTTGTATTTCAATTCTGCTTTCAAAATAATGAGTACTGAGGCGAAAAGTAATTAATAAGAGCAACTCAATAATAAAAAAAGCGGATAATCCATAGATAATATTAACTTTTTGTTCTTTGATATAAATTTGATAAAGTTCAGTGACATCTTTCCAGATTAAAACAGAACCTACATATTCATGGCTGCCGGTTTTATTGCCGATATAATCATTAAAGGGATAAAAGTTTGAGAAATAATACTTGTTTTTTATATTAAGAATATTTAACTGTCCATCCGGTTTGGTAACTTTATTGATGGATTTTGTATGGCTTATAATTTCTCCTACATCTGTACGGGATGAGGCTTCCAGTACACAATCGCACATTTGTAAGCCCTGGCCAAAGCGTTTTTCATAAAAATCAGGCCACATGGTTTTTTTCAAATGTTCTTTTTTTAATAAAATAGCGATACCGGCATCAAAATTTTCATCAATATGTTTAAATATGGAGGTAAATGCTGTGCCGACTTCTAAGGTTCCTATAAACTGCTTTGCAGCATCATTATTCTCTGGAGTGAAAACCGGTACAACGCCTCTGAGACCAGAATAAACTCGCCCTGTTTCAAAACCGCTGCGTGCAGTCTGTTCTTTATTGGTATCAACAATAGTAAATCGTACATTATCCATATTATCACCAAATTTTTCAGGGCGGTGTACTCGTAAAAAACTGGTATCTCCCGGCCCTAAATGAAAATGTAATTGTCTGACATTAAAATTTTGTTTGGCTTTATTCCAGCCAGTCAGAGTCTGATCTAAAATCTGTTGACGTATTGCGGCTGAATCCTGACCTCCGCCTCCACCCCCTTCTTTTTCCACAGCCAGCTTTCCTTTGAGAAAAAGATCCTGTATTTGTTTGTCATGTGCATATAGCGTGGCAATCAGCTGTAAGTTTTCATAGGTAGATGTGAGCTCTGTATTAAATGCGGTATAAAGTGACTGACTCTTTTCCAGCAGATTCTGATTTAAAGATTTTTTGCTATAATGATAATTAATGATAATAAAAATAACATCCAGACAAAGAATGCTTAAGCTCAGTAAAATAAATAGTTTATTTCGATTCATTATTTTCCACCACTCGTGGAATGTCCAACCAGAAAGTACTGCCCTTGCCCTCAATACTATCAACACCAATATGTCCGTGCATGCTTTCTACCAGTTGTTTGGAAATGGTTAGTCCAATGCCTGTCCCTTCTATATTGCTGTTTTCTTTACCTAAGCGTTGAAATGGCTCAAATATATGTTTTGTTAGCTCTGCTTTTATACCCTGACCGCTATCCTGCACACAGATTCGACAATAAGTCTTGTCTTCATTCTGACAATATAGACGTATTTCACCATTTTCCTGATTATATTTGACCGCATTGCTGAGTAGATTGAGTGTGACTTGCTTAAGAATTCCCGGGTCAGCCATAATGATGGTATTGCAACTTTCTTGCTCTATTAACAGATGGATATTTCTCTTTCCTGCTAATGGCTTGATTATGGCAGTGCAATCATCGAGTATATCTTTAACAGACATTGCTTTAAAAGATAAATTAATATGGCCTGTTTCAATTTTAGATAAATCCAGGATATCATTAACCAGTGAGAGCAGGTGTTTTCCTGCATTATTAATTTCCACTGCATTATTATTTTGACGTTTAGTTAAATTACCTTCTAATTCAAATAATTGAGCAAAACCTATGATTGCATTTAATGGTGTTCTCAACTCATGGGACATAGAGGAAAGAAATTGTGATTTGGCCTGATTAGCTGATTCTGCTTCATTCTTGGCCTGAATGAGAGCCAGTTCAGATGTTTTTTGCTGAGCAGATTTTTTCTCCAATGCTTTTGCTAAATTATTAAATTGGAAATCCAGTGCCGTCAACTCGTCTTTATGGTTGGTTTTGTCCATAATATTTTCACTGATTTTATCGCCAATTAATTTTTTTGCGGTTTGATGAATATGTTCTGATAAAAGTCGAATGCCGTTGGAAAACCAGAGGCCGACAAAGAGAAAGACAGTGATTAATATAATAACGATGATTAAACGCTGCTGACGACCTTTTTCCAATATTAAATTGGTCATATAATTGGCATCATTTAATGAAACAGCTGAAATTAACTGTAGATCCAAATCTGAGGCACCATAATCAAAAAAAGATTTTCCGGTTTGTATAAATTGTTTACTATAAAAAGAAAAATTTTTCCCTGATGAAAAATTTTGCTCATCACTGCTGGCCACAATCCGGTTAGAATCTGTTTCAAGCAGAGCTATAATAGATTGATGAAAATGTGATTGAATAACGTCATAAAGAAACTGCTCATCAATGGGACTGGATAACATTAAATACCATTTTTTACCTTTTACCTTGATACTTTCTGTTGAGACAACAAAGGGCTGATTGTCCAGTTTTGTTAAATAAGACTGGCTGTGGCTCAGTTTGCGCAATAAAAAACTGGCATTTTCTATTGAGAGAGGCAGACAATATTCATTTTGTGTCTGAGTAGGTTTATGCCCGGGTTTATGATGATATATCGCGATTATTTTCCCCTGACTATTCAGTAAAAGTGCAAAGCGGGCAGAGAAGAAACTGCGCATAATAGATGTTTTGGGTAGCCATAGTGGTGGTTTCCCTGCATGGCTAACCTGTATTTTATTGTTTTCAGGAGACAGTGATAATTTTTCCAGGTAATTGAGAAAACGTTGCTGGGAAATAATCAATTTGGCAGCTTTATGATGCTTTTGTATTTTTTGATCAAATAAGAAGCGGTTACTTTCAGCAGTACGTTCCAGTTCTATTTTTGTTTCTTTAAAAAAAATTTTCTGTAATTGCTGACTCTGTAGATAATCCATGGGATACCAGAGTACAATACCGATGAGAATGGTCAGTATAAAAAGTTTTTTTGTGATACTGATATTTTGCCAGTAGAGTGTATGATGATCTGAATACTGACTCATTTTTTGGCCTGAGGCTCACCGGTTAATTCATCACCGGAAAAAAGCCAGCCTGATTTTTTAAGTTGAGCGGCGGGAATAAAAGCATATTTAGCATCAACACGTGAAAAATTATTCTGAATATATTGCACCAGATCCTTTGCTGTTTGTTTTTGTAAATGCGGGCTTGTCCAGGAGCTGAGATTAAATGTACGATAAAAAGGGTATTGACCATTAATTATTGCCTGATTGTCCTCCGGGCTATGGTCATTTATGTTCAATAAACCGACTCTCCCAATTTGTTTTTCATAGAGACGTGTCATCCATAAGGTTTCATATCCGATGACCTGCCTGTCCCTGCTTACATGTGTAATCATGTCGGGAATGGTCGCCACTTCATCCAGAGTCGCACTGAATTCATCTTCGTTTTCCAGTATCAAACGCCAATGACCCGGTCTGGTTTTGCAATGCAGTCGTGCAACAGGCTGCACAGATAAAGAGGGGTTAACAGGGGGTGTTTTTTCTGCCGTGTTTAATTCATCCCAGTTACCGATATTACCGCTGAAAATATTTCGAGCCTGTGCTGATGATATATTGATGGTGTTATTATCCGGGTGAACAAGCAATGCAATAGCTGCAATAGCAAGGGTATGATATTTTAATCCGGGCAAGCGATCAGTTTCACCGGCAGGACAGCAAAATCCACCAATATCAACATTCTTGTCCATCAGCGCTCCTGCTGAAATACCACAAGTACCTTCACTAACTGCTATGCGAAGATGATGCTTTTTTGCATATTCCTTAATTAAAGGCACCAGGGCCGGATAGAGCTGCTGATCCAGAGTGATGGCCAGATCAGTATCTGCAGGCAAATTTTTATAAAAAATTGGTTTTTCCTGCCATTGTTCCGGCATGGCTTCTATTTGAGACGGATCACTAAAGGCAATATCGCTCTGAGTGACATCTGATTCAGCCATCAGGTCTATTGGTATCAGAAATACGATAAAGAAAAATATAATTAAGCTGCGTTTAATAATCAATGCTATTACTCCAAAATTATAAATGTTGGTGTATAAGTCGTTTCAAAATGAAAGGGTGCTGATATGATATTTTGTTCAGTTTTTACTGAAACCATTGCCTGCCATTTCATAATTTTTTTACTACAAACCGGTAACGAACTCATGCCCTGAAACAGTGAATCCCCGATGTCTTTGAGCCGTGTTCTAAATCTGCCCATATCAAGATTAATGCCTGTAATTTCTATCTGTATTGCTTGTGCATTGATATTATGAATCTGAACCTGAACCTTTAATGGTTTAAGCAATGGAATGTTTCGTGGCAGTATAGAAAATGTAATTGATCGGTTATTTGATAATAATGTCGTACATGAATCCTTATGCAGATTACAGTTTTTATCAATAGCAGCTATTTCTATGGAAGAATCATCTGTATGGGAGAGATAATACTTTTTTATAAAAATAATGATAATCATAATAATTAACAAACCAATAAGTAACCGGAATTGCTGATAAAAGCTTTTATTCATGACTATTTTTTAAGGAGTATTTATTCATTAGTTTTTATCAACAGCACCCAGAGTAATAATTATTAATTTAACTAAGAATAGCGCTTAATTTATAAAAATCAAATATTTTAGCTATTATCTTATTTTAACTGCTTAAAATGATCAGATATTTTGTTATGGCCTGGATTCTTTATAATGAATTGCTTATATACAAATGAGTTAAATTAATATAAACTGATGTTGCTTTGCGTATTTACATGTATTTTTAGCATAAAAACAATACCTCATAATTATAATAATGAAGGAGAGGCGAAAATGAGCAAGGGACAGGCATTACAGGATCCATATTTGAATGTTTTGAGAAAAGAACGGATACCCGTTTCAATTTATCTCGTCAATGGTATTAAACTACAAGGGCAAGTTGAATCATTTGATCAATTTGTGATTTTATTAAAAAATGCAGTCAGTCAAATGGTATACAAACATGCTATTTCAACCATAGTGCCTGCAAGAAATATTAAACTATCTACAGATGAAGATCATATAGAATAAGTTTATCAGCCTGGGGTCGAAGGCAAATTGTTGTTGTGCTATTGGGCTCCGACCCCTGTTATATATACATCAAAGTAAATAACGAAGAGTAATTTTATTGTTTGAACTGGAACGTCCTGGTGGGAATGGAGAACGTGCGATATTGGTTCATATCGTTCTTCCAAAACAAGATAATATACATGAGCTTTCCCGTGATCCCTGCCGTGATTTAAGAGCAAGTGAGCAGGAAGAAGCACAGAGCGAATTTTATGATCTGGCGACTTCTGCAGGCGCAGAACCAGTTAGTATTATAAGAGGGAATCGGTATAGACCAGAGGCCAAATATTTTATAGGTACGGGTAAAGCACAGGAGGTGAAGCAGGCTGTTGAACTGCACCAGGCTGATCTGGTTTTAGTCAACCACCAGTTATCTCCTGCTCAGGAAAGAAATCTGGAAATCCTGCTGCAATGCCGGGTGCTTGATCGAACCGGCCTGATTCTGGATATTTTTGCTCAACGGGCTCGTTCCCATGAAGGTAAACTTCAGGTTGAGCTGGCTCAATTGAGCCATTTATCGACCCGTCTGGTGAAAGGTTGGAGCCATCTGGAACGACAAAAGGGTGGTATTGGTCTACGCGGTCCGGGTGAAACACAGCTGGAAACCGATCGTCGTTTACTGGGAGCACGTATCAAACAGCTCAATAAACGTCTGGAAAAAGTTCGTAAACAACGAGAGCAGAGCAGACGTGCTCGTCAACGGGCGGAATTACCGACTGTTTCTCTGGTCGGTTATACCAATGCAGGGAAGTCGACACTCTTTAACCAGCTCACAAAATCCAGCGTTTATTCAGCCGACCAATTGTTTGCTACATTGGATCCAACTCTCAGACGAGTGGAATTATCAAAAAATTTATCAATGGTTTTAGCAGATACGGTTGGTTTTATCAGTGATCTCCCCCATGATCTAGTAGATGCCTTTCATGCGACCTTGCTTGAGACTCGTGAAGCTGATTTATTATTACATGTAATTGATGCTCATACAGACAATCGTAACAAACACATTGCCGAAGTGAATTCTGTATTAAAACACGTTGGAGCAGAGGAAACTCCGCAGTTATTAGTTTATAATAAGGTGGATCTTCTCAATGATCAGCAGGTGCGTGTTGAGCGGGATAACTCGGGCAATGTTTTGCGAGTCTGGTTATCAGCAATGGATACTTTTGCACAACATGAACAGGGACTGGAACTATTATTAGAGGTGATTGCTGATTACTTTAGTAAGGAACGTATTCAGCAATGGTTAAAAATACCAGCTCATGCAGGTCAATGGCGTTCTGTGCTGCATGATAGAGCTGACATTTTAGAAGAGAAATATAATGAGTCAGGAGACTGGTTGGTTCATATTGACACCACTTCCAGACAATTTAATCAATTAAATAAGCTATCTGGTTTTAATGAACTTTTAGAGAAATAAATGGAGTATTAAATGGCCTGGAATGAACCGGGGGGCCCCAAAAAGAATGATCCTTGGGGAAATAATAACAATAATAATGATCAGGGACCGCCTGATCTGGATGAGATAATCAAAAATATCAGTGATAAGTTTGATAAGCTGTTTGGTGCCGGAAAAGGTAAAAACAGCGGCAATAATGATGATAATGGTTCAGGGGATAATAAAAAGTCCGGTGGTAATGGTATTAATTACAGCCAGATACCCACTACTATTTTTGTTATTGCAGCCGTTATTGGAGTTGCCTTATGGGCTATGTCAGGAATTTATACGGTTGATCAGGGTAAAAAATCAGTCATACTCCAGTTTGGCCAGTCATTAAAAACAGTTGATGCCGGTATTCAATGGTATGCTCCACTAATACAGAAGTATTATATTGTGGATGTGAGTGCTTCCAGAAGTTTAAATATTGGCGGCAGTGATCATGAAGCCTATATGCTGACTGAAGACGAAAATATCGTTGATATTAAAGTCGCAGTACAATATAAAGTTTCTAATGCGGAACATTTCTTATTTAATATCCGTGAGCCGGGTTTGGTTTTACGACAGGTCTCTGAAAGTGCTGTGCGTGAAATTGTCGGTAAAAATAAAATGGACTTTATTTTGACTGAAGGTCGTAGTGATATTGCCTCCAAAATTGGCTCAAGAACTCAGGAGATTCTGGATCGTTATCAGACAGGGCTTATTATCACTCGATTTACTTTGCAAAGTGCCAAAGCACCTAAGCAAGTTCAGGATGCTTTTGAAGATGTTAATGCAGCAAGGGAAGATAAAGAACGTTATATTAATGAAGCTCAGGCTTATAGTAATGATGTCATTCCAAAGGCTCGTGGTATTGCAGCTAAACAACTGGCAGGTGCCGAGGCCTATAAGGGAAAAGTGACCGCTGAAGCAGAAGGTGAGGTGTCACGCTTCTTAAGTGTTTTGACTGAATATGAAAAAGCCCCGATAGTGACTCGGGATCGTCTTTATATCGATGCAATGGAAAGAGTTTATAGTAGAACCAGTAAAGTGATGATTGATACCAAGGGTAGTAATAATTTGTTATACCTGCCTCTGGATAAAATGATGAGAGGCTCTGTTTCTATGCCCGGCTCTGTTAATAAACTTTCCACAGAGGTCAATGATACACCGGACTTTAATAAACAGAGACAGTTGAAACGTCAGTCTGATAATTCCCGTGCCAGACCCTCTATCAGGGAGAGAAGATAATGAAAATATTAGTAATTATAGCTGTGCTTGTTATAAGCATTATAGGTTCAGCCTCTTTGTTTACTGTGAATGAAACAGAAACTGCCATTTTATTTAAATGGGGCAAGATTCAGCGTGCTGATTATGAGCCAGGATTACATGTGCAGATTCCGTTTATTAATAATGTTAAAAAGTTTGATAAGCGTATCCAGACCTTTGATGCAAAACCTGAAGATTATCTGACAGAAGAAAAGAAAATCGTAGTGGTGGATTCTTTTATCCAATGGCGTATTGAAGATGTCAAAGCATTCTATGTGTCTATGCGTGGTGATATGGATATTGCTCAGGAGCGGATTGCAACCATCGTTAAAGAAGGCTTACGGAATGAATTTGGTCGTCGGGTGATGCATGAAGTTATTTCCGGTGAACGTCATATTATTATGGATGATATTAATAAATCAGCCAATAAAGATGTGAAACCTTTTGGTATTCGTATAGTAGATGTGCGTATCAAGCGTATTGAATTTCCACCGAGGGTGAGTGACAAAATTTTCCGTAGAATGGAAACAGAAAGAACTCGAATTGCCAAAGAATTGCGAGCAGAGGGTAATGAAAGTGCTGCTCGTATTACCTCAGAAGCGGATCGTCAGGTGACTATTCTTAAAGCGCAAGCGTTTAAGACAGCTGAGCAGGTTCGAGGTGAAGGTGATGCGCAAGCGGCGGGTATTTACGCTCAGGCTTATGGCAAAAATAAAGAGTTTTTTACCTTTTATCGCAGTCTGAATGCCTATCAAAATACCTTCGGCAGTGCAGCAGATATTATGGTGATTGAGCCTGATTCTGACTTCTTTAATTATTTTAAGAATATGCAGGGGAAATAGGCTTATAACTTAGCTCCTAGTATCTCTGTGTAAAATAGTATAAAATCCAGTCTTTCTTTTATCAGACATAAAACGTTACCCCTGTCTTATTTGCAAGGTAATTATGTTTGGTTGAAGACTCAATAGACTGGATTTTTTGTTATATGTGGAATGAAATCCTCATTGCAGGTGCTTTAATGCTGGTGCTGGAAGGCATCTTACCTATTCTAAGCCCGAAACAATTTAAACAAATGATGCATCGAGCCTCAGAAATGAGCGAACAGGAATTACGCTGGAGTGGGCTGTTCAGTATGATTTTAGGTGCAATCCTGGTTTATATCCTAAAAAATTAAAAGTTGTTAAATAAAGTATGTTAAACAAAGATCGTTGGTTATTGCCTGAGGGAATTCAGGAAATCCTGTCTCCACAGGCTCTGACAATAGAATCAAAGCGCCGTTCTTTACTGGATTTATATCAATGCTGGGGATATGATTTGGTAGAGCCACCGATGATTGATTTTCTGGACTCGCTATTAACAGGAACCGGACATGATTTACAATTAATGACTTTCACTCTGACGGATCAAATTTCCGGCAAATTATTAGGTGTCAGAGCTGATATGACACCCCAGATTGCCCGTATTGATGCACACCATATTAAAACAGAACATCCCTCTCGTTTTTGCTATATCGGCCAGGTACTAAAAACTCGATTTGAAGGTTTTTCTCAGTCCCGCAGTCCCTTACAGATTGGTGTAGAGCTTTATGGGCACAGCGGTGTGGAAAGTGATATTGAAGTTTTGTTATTGATGATTCAAACCCTGAAAAAAACGGGGCTGGATGATTTCCATATAGATTTGGGTCATGTGGGTATTTTCCGTAGTTTAATCCGCCAGAGCGGACTGAATAAAAACGCAGAAGAAGCATTATTTGATATCTTGCAGCGTAAAGCAGTGACTGAACTATCTGCAATGGTATCCAGTCTGGATATTACACAAAGACAGCAGCAGCAATTGCTGGCTCTGGTTGATCTGAATGGAGATATCTCAATACTAGAAAAAGCACGTAGTGTTCTGTCAGCTAATGATGCTGATAATAATGAACTCAGTGCTGCACTGGATAATTTACAGAACATTGCAAACTGCTTACTGAGCAGAATGCCTGATTTAAAATTATATTTTGATTTGGCAGAATTACGTGGTTTTAATTATCATACCGGTGTTGTCTTTGCCGCTTATCTGCCGGGACATGGACAGGAAGTTGCGAAAGGTGGTCGCTATGACGGCATTGGTAAGACTTTTGGTCGCTCCAGAGCTGCTACCGGTTTTAGTACTGACTTAAGACGTCTGGTTTCTATTAGTAACGAGAACATTGATACAATAGGTGAGACAATCATCCGGGAAGCTATTTTTGCACCGGTTGTGGAAGCACAACAGGCAGAACGGTTAACCAGTGTCATTATGGAATTACGTCAGCAGGGACGACGGGTCATCCGTGAATTACCGGATTCGAACTCAACAGCAGAATCTTTAAACTGTACTCATATTCTTAGTAATGAGTCGGGTGAATGGCAGATTGTTGAAGCTTAGGAACATTATTTTGTAACAGGTTTTATAATTTAATTATTGAGGGTATACAAATGGGTAAGAATGTTGTCATCATCGGTTCACAATGGGGTGATGAAGGTAAGGGAAAAGTCGTTGATCTGTTAACAGATAGAGCGGTCGCAGTTTCTCGCTTTCAAGGTGGTCACAATGCTGGTCATACTTTGGTTATTGATGGAAAAACGACTGTTTTACATCTGATCCCTTCCGGTATCCTGAGAGATAATGTTAAATGCCTGATAGGTAATGGTGTGGTTCTGGCCATGGATGCTTTGGCTAAAGAAGTCAAAGAACTGGATGCTCAGGGTATTAATGCCAGAGAAAGAATGCTGATCAGTGAAGGCTGTCCGTTAATTATGCCTTACCATGTTGCATTGGATCAAGCCAGAGAAATTGCCCGCGGTAAAAAAGCCATCGGTACAACCGGTCGGGGTATCGGACCGGCTTATGAAGATAAAGTGTCCCGTCGTGGTTTACGCGTTGGTGACTTATTGAATCCCGAACTTTTTGCAAGCAAATTAAAAGAAGTGATGGAATATCATAACTTTGCCTTAGAGCATTACTATAAAGCAGATACGGTTGATTATCAGACAACTCTGGACGAAGCACTTTCCTATGCGCAAGAAATTCGTCCCATGATCACTGATGTGACAGAAGTATTGCATCAATATCGTGAAAATGGTGATAGTATACTCTTCGAAGGTGCACAGGGTGCTTTACTGGATATTGACCATGGTACTTATCCTTATGTCACCTCATCCAATACCACAGCCGGTGGTGCAGCAGCCGGTTCCGGTGTAGGACCAAAATATCTCGATTATATTCTCGGTATTACCAAGGCTTATACAACACGGGTTGGTTCCGGACCGTTTCCCACTGAGCTATTTGATGATGTCGGTCAGTATCTGGGTGAGAAGGGACATGAGTTTGGCGCAACAACCGGTCGTGAACGTCGTTGCGGCTGGTTAGATATTGTCTCTTTAAATCGCTCAAATCAGATCAATAGTGTGACCGGTATGTGCATTACCAAACTGGATGTTTTAGACGGTCTGGAAACGCTAAAAATTTGTACCTCCTATAACATTGACGGCAAGCAATTGAAAATACCGCCTATCGGTGCTGATCTCTACGATAAATGTGTTCCGGTTTATGAAGAAATGCCGGGTTGGTCAGAATCATCAGTGGGTGCAAAAACTTATGATGAGCTGCCTGCCAATGCAAAAGCTTATCTTAAGCGCATAGAAGAATTAACAAAAACGCCTATTGATATTATTTCAACGGGACCTGATCGTGATGAAACAATTATTTTAAAACATCCATTTGAATAAAACGGTAGTACAAATAGGTAAACCAAGGACAACTATGAGTCGAAAAAGCGATAATTCTGATCCCTTTGCAAAACGCGAAGCACAAAACTACGAAAATCCTATTCCCAGTCGGGAATTTATTCTGGAGTTGATTACTGAACAGCCGGAATCCATTAATCGTTTTCAGATTGAAAAATTATTAAAATTAGAAGATCCTGACCGAAAAGAAGGTCTGCGTCGTCGTTTGCGTGCGATGGAACGTGACGGGCAGTTGTTTTTTAACCGACAGCGCAATTATGAGCTTATCTCAGAGCAGCAATTACTGGAAGGAATTGTTTCAGCACATCCTGATGGTTTTGGCTTTGTTCTGGCTGAAGATGGTGGTGGTGATTTATTTTTAGGCCTGCGTGACATGAAAATGGTTTTTCATGGTGACAGGGTACAGGTCAGACTGGCCGGGACTGATAGAAAAGGGCGCCGTGAAGGTGCCATGATTAAAGTTATTGAAAATAATACCGATACCATTGTCGGTCAGTTAGAAGAACGTGATGGTCTGTTGATGGTGGTTCCTGATCACAAACGCATCAATCAGGATGTGGTGGTGGCTAAAGAGCATACTTATGGTGCTGAAGTCGGTCAGATGGTGATGATTGAAATATTGCATTATCCTACCCGTTTTCAACGCGCCAAGGGACGTGTCATACAAAATTTGGGCGGACATATGGAGCCGGGTCAGGAAATTGATGTGGCGATTCGCAGCTATGATATTCCCCATGAATGGCCAATGATGCTGGAAGCTGAAATTGCTGATTTACAGGCATCTGTTCCGGAAAAGAGTAAAAAAGGACGTGAAGATTTTCGTCAGCATCACTTAGTGACTATTGACGGATCGGATGCTAAAGATTTTGATGATGCAGTTTATTGTCAGAAAAAAGGTTCCGGCTGGCGTTTATGGGTTGCCATTGCTGATGTTTCTTCCTACGTTGAACGTGGTACAGCACTGGATGCAGAAGCAAAACGCCGTGGTACTTCCGTCTATTTTCCCGGTCGTGTAGTGCCCATGTTGCCTGAGGTGCTTTCTAATGGCCTATGTTCATTAAACCCGGAGGTCGATCGTCTTTGTATGGTTTGTGAGATGGATATCTCAGCCAAAGGGGAAGTTAAAAAATATCGTTTCAGTGAAGGAGTAATGCGATCTCATGCACGCTTAACTTATGATCAGGTAGCGGCAATGGTACTGGATGGTGATGCTGAGCTTTGCTCTCAATATGCAGAATTTTTGCCTGATTTACATGAGCTTTATCAACTTTATCAGACTCTGGCGACAAAACGTTCACAACGTGGTGCTATTGATTTTGAAACAGAAGAAACCCGTATTGTTTTTGGTGAACATAAAAAGATTGAAAAACTGGAATATATTGTACGAAATGATGCGCATCGTGTGATTGAAGAATGTATGTTGTCAGCTAATGTCAGTGCTGCCAACTTCCTGTTAAAAAACAAGATAGCGGCCTTGTATCGTAATCATAAAGGACCAAGTGATGAAAAACTTAAAGCACTGAGAGAATTTCTTTCACCTCTGGGTATTAGTCTCGATGGTGGTGATGAACCGCAGGCTAAAGATTATTCAAAATTACTGCAGGAAATAAAACAGCGTCCTGATTTTGAAGTACTGCAGACCGTCATGTTACGCAGTTTGTCTCAGGCGGTTTATGAGGCAGAAAATGTTGGGCACTTTGGTCTTTCTTTTGACTCCTATGCTCATTTTACTTCACCTATACGCCGTTATCCGGATCTCCTGGTTCATCGTGCGATTAAGCATATTATCAGAGGTAAAAAAGTTTCTTCCTATACTTATAGTAAGGAACAAATGGCTGAATTAGGAGAACATTGTTCTATTACCGAACGTCGTGCTGACAATGCCACCCGTGATGCAACTGACTGGCTGAAATGTGAATATATGCTGGATAAAGTCGGGGCAGAGTATAACGGCATTATTAGTACGGTGACAGGTTTTGGTCTGTTTGTCGTATTAGATGATATTCATGTGGAAGGGCTGGTTCATATTACGGCTTTAAAAGATGATTATTATCAGTTTGATAAATTTAACCATGTTATGAAAGGTGAGCGCACTGGTAAAAGTTATAAACTGGGTGACAAGATTAGTATTCGTGTGGCCGCAGTCAATCTTGATGAACGCAAAATCGATTTTGTGTTGCAGGGAGGGCATAGACCAAAGCCTGATGCTGCTAAATCGTCTAATGGAAAATCAGGCAAGTTGTCGCATGAGAAAGCTGATACTAATGATAATGATAATGATAAGCCAAAGAAAAAGCGTAAGAGCAGAAGACGTCGATGGATCAACTGATTTATGGTATTCATGCGGTTAAATCAGCATTAAACTATTGTTCAGAGAATCCTGCAGCAGATAATAGTCAACGAAATGTCATTGATGAAAATGGCGTTTCGATTGTTTTTGTCGATAGAGGGCGTAAAGATAATCGAATTAATTCAATTGTTGAACTGGCTAAAAGAAAATCAGTTAAAGTGACTTTTGTGCAACGTAAAAAACTGGACGAGTTAACTGATAGTCATCATCAGGGCGTTGTTGCACAAACTAATATCCCCAAACTTAAAACAGAAAATTTTCTGGATGAACTGCTGCAAAATATTCAGGAACCTCCCTTTCTTCTGATTCTCGATGGCGTTCAGGATCCGCATAATCTTGGCGCTTGTTTACGTTCAGCTGATGCTGCCGGGATTCACGCAATTATTGTTCCTAAAGATAAATCTGCCTCCATCACTCCAATTGTAAGAAAAGTAGCCTGTGGTGCTGATCAAACGGTTCCTTTAATTTATGTCACTAATCTGGCTAGAACCTTAAAACTTTTAAAAAGTTATCAGATATGGGTTGTTGGTACTGCCGGAGAAACGGAAGATACACTATACAGCAGCGATTTAACAGGACCTCTGGCCATTGTAATGGGTATGGAAGGCAAAGGGATGCGGCGCCTGACACGGGAAAATTGTGATTCTCTGATAAAAATTCCTATGCAGGGTCAAGTGGAAAGCCTAAATGTTTCAGTGGCAACGGGAATCTGTCTGTTTGAAGCAATTCGCCAACGCAGAAAATAAATAAGTAATTGATTTCCAGTCTGAATAATCATATAATACCGCACCTTTTGATAATGAGTCATTCTAGGTTCCGGTTCCTTTGAATATAAGTTCCTTTGAAGATTATTATCAATACCTTGCTTTTTGTTAATAAACAGAAAGCTGATTAAGCCCTTTGTCAGGCTGATTAACCGTAAGGATTGTTGCATGAGACACTATGAAATTGTATTTCTTGTCCACCCGGATCAGAGTGAACAAGTACCTGCTATGATTGAACGCTATCGCAGCACTATCGAAGCTAATAATGGCACGATACACCGTCTGGAAGATTGGGGACGCCGTCAAATGGCTTATCCCATTAATAAAATCCATAAAGCACATTATATTTTGATGAATGTAGAATGTGAGCCAGCCAATATTGATGAACTAACACATGCTTTCCGTTTTAATGATGCTGTTATACGTAACCTTATCATCTCTATGAAAGAACCCGTTACTGAAGCTTCTCCACTTGTTAAAGAGAAAGAAGAGGCTCCAGCTGAAAGAAATTCAGTAAGAAAAGATGATGCAAATGAAGATACGCTTGCATCAGCAGAGGCTTAAACTGGAATACTTTTAGTAGTCAACACAATAACAGTTCTAATTTATCCTGATGATGGATAAATTTAAGTTACTTAGAATATAGATAAAAAGAAGGAAAGAAAAATGTCACGTTATTTCCGTCGTAGAAAATACTGTCGTTTTACAGCTGAAGGTATATCAGAGATCGATTATAAAGATCTGGCTACCTTAAAAAATTATGTTATGGAAAATGGAAAAATTGTACCAAGTCGCATTACTGGTACCAATGCCAAATATCAGCGTCAGTTATCCAGCGCAATTAAACGCGCTCGTTACCTGGCTCTACTTCCATATACAGATGGTCATGTTTAAACCTTGATTAATTAATAACAGGTTTAACATACATTAAAGAGAATTCTTATGAACATTATTTTATTAGAAAAAATAAATAAATTAGGTGCTTTAGGTGATCAAGTCTCTGTAAAAGCAGGTTTTGGTCGTAACTACTTAATTCCTCACGGTAAAGCACTTCCTGCAACTAAAGCAAACGTTAAAATGTTTGAAGAACGTCGCGCTGAACTTGAAGCTGATGCCGCTAAATCATTAACAGCAGCAACAGCTCGTGCAGAAACATTGAATGGCAAAGAAGTTGTTATCGTTCGTAAAGCAGGTGATGAAGGCCGCATGTTTGGGTCTGTCACCAATAGTGATGTCGCAGAAGCATTGAATGCTGCCGGTGCTCAGGTTGAAAAGCGTGAAGTACGCATGCCTGAAGGTGCTATTCGTGAATTGGGTGAGTATGATATTAATCTGCATTTACACACTGATGTCAATGCGACAGTGAAGATTCTTGTAGAAGCTGAATAATAATAGCACTGCCCACAGTATAGAAGAGGGGTCGGATTCAATTGGCACGCTATACCATGCCAATTGAATCCGACCCCTTTTTCTTTTCTTAGTTATGGTAGGAACAGGGTAAAACGACCGCCGCCAATCTGAGATTGATTATCAATAAATATTGTACCTTCTTTTTCCCCATTTTGATGAATATTTGCAATTTTTTCAGCAAAATAAAGTCCCAGACCGGTACTCCCTGACTTCATATTAATCACTGTTTCCAGATTTTCAGGATGAGTAAACATTTTTTCCGGGAAACCATCACCATCATCCTCTATACATATTTCTAAAAAATTATTATCATTAATTTTTGCAGTGAGAATAATTTCAGAATGTGTATAACGGATGGAATTGTTAATGGTGCTGTTAATAATTGTGGCAATCAAATCTCGATCAAAAAACCATTCTATATCCTGATCACAATCCAGTTTAAATGAAAAACTTGTCTGCTTATTTAACGGCTTGTTACTAATAATTAGTTCGTCGAGAAAGTCATAACAATTATATTGATCAGCCTGTATTGAAAATAGTTGGGTTTCCATTTTATACAGAGATAATAATTGTATCAGAGAATTATTAATTCGACGCAGTTCATATTGTATCTGATTAAAACTGTTCTTTTGTTCCGGTAGAAGGTTATCAACAGCATCATAGAGACTATCAAGACCACTGAGAGAGACTAATAGTGAATTTTTTATATCATGTATAAATGACATTAAGACAGCATTCAGTTGTTCTGCCTGAGTGTCTTTTGAGGTTTTTTCAGGCGTTTTTTTTAGCATGGCTTATATATTATTCTTGATGTCATTTAGGTGGAACCCGGTGTTAGTTCAAAGTTGAATAAATATTTTCCAGTTTTTTATATTTTTCATTGTTTTTATCCAATTGTTGACTAATATCCAGATAATGTCTTGCCTTAGTGAGTAACTCTATATTCTTACTGCTCTTGAACTGAAATAATAAGGCCTGTGCGGCATTCATATTAACAGAAATTTTATTACTTAAGTGTTGAGCTGCTTCTTCGAAAAGGGGAATAGACTCTTTTATTTTGTTTGCTTCATAAAGTCGTATTCCTTTGCCGTTAATTAATAGATAGTGATATTTTTTGGTTTTATTTTCATTGCTTGCAGTGCCGGAAGTATTATTAATATCTTCCTCTAATGCTTCGGCCAGTTCTGTTTCACCCAGATTAACAGATATTACCAGCAGATCATTTTGTAATTCTTCGGGTAACTCGGACAAATGATCCGGGATCTTTTTTATGGCTTCCTGAAACAGCTCACGTGCTCTATCTTCATTGCCTAATTTTTGTTGTGCCATACTTTCAACAAACTGAGTATGCAGCATGGCATCTTTATCTTTTTTATAAGAAGCTCTTGCTGTTTTTAAGGTTTGAACCACTTTTTTGGGTTGACCATTATCAGCATAGATTTTAACTAACTCCATATTGTCGCCAATTTTTCCGAAACAGGAATGTTTGCCGTGACGAATGGCCTGTTTCAATGAATTTTCAGCAGCTTCAAAATCATTATTCTCAATGGCAACTTTGGATAAATGTTGTTGTCGTGATACAGTATTCGGTGAAATCTGCGTTGCTGTACTGAGAATTTTTTGTACTTCCTCAGATTTACCCTGAAATTCAAGAATAGAAGCCAGCAGATCATAGGCTTCAATATAATTTTTATTTTCTTCAATAACGGCTTCTAAAAGTAGTTTTGCCTGTTCTTTATTTTCCTGTTCATTTTCCTGACGATGCAGCAGCACTTTAGCTTTGCCCACTCTTGCCCATTGAAAGTCTCTGAATGTTAAGGCTTTATCATAAACCTGTTCTGCAATATCCAGTTCATTGGCGGCAAGAGCAATTTCACCTTTAAGCTTACCAATTTCCAGAGCCTGTTTACTATGCTCCAGCATTGCTTTATTGGCCAGAGAAAGAGCCTTGGTATAATCATTTTTGTTATATGCCTTGTAAATGCTCTTCATAATAGCCTTCTTTTCAACCAGCAGTTCAAGGCGTTTAACGAGTAAGTCTTTCGGGAACGGTTTATTTAAATACCCGTCGGGTCGATATTCAACTGCAGCCATCACCATACCCTGGGTATTTTCTGCTGTTACCATAATATAAATCGTGCCATAGGGAATAATCTTACGATGCATAACTTCTTCCAGCAGTTGCTGACCATTTTTTCCATCGCCTAAATTATAGTCGCATAAAATAACATCAAATTTCTGTTCTATAAGCAGTTCCAAAGCATCTTCAGCATTGGAAACATCCTCAATATGTTGTGCGCCGCAACTGAGTAATATAGAACGAAGCATAGAACGATAATTAGCAAAATCATCGATAAGAAGAAAGCGCAGTTTTGAGATATCCAGATAGGCCATAAAAAATTATTATTGTTATTAAAGTCATAAGCATCTTAGCATTTATGCATAGAATAACAAGATTAATTGTTAACTTTATAGAAAGGACATAGGTAGAGCAGTATAGAACACTTTTCAGGATGGTTTTGCCATCCTGAAAATAAGATTAAATAGTCAGATAAACTTTATTCGACTGGGTGTCCGGCATTCTTCCATGCAGGAAAACCATCACGATAATAGTATATATTTGTAAAGCCCCAGTCAACTGCTTTTTTACAGGCATCAGAACTTCTCATACAGCGTTCACCATTACAATAGATGACAGCAGGATCATCTTTTTTCATTTCAGCAGCCATTGTTTCTGCTGATAATTTGGTTTTAATATTCAACTGAACTGCATCAGAAACACGCCCTGCATTCCAGTCCTTATCCTTACGGACATCAATAAATAAAACGCCTTCATCAAACAGCTTTTTTGCCTCTGCTGTTGTGACTGTTTTGGCTCCGTCAATATTCATAGGTGAAATTTTATCACCGGCAAAACTTGATTGAACACAGATAAATGTCAGAAAAAATGCTACAGCAATAATCTTGGCAGTTATTTTCATGTGGATTCCTTTGGTATTTATTTAATTATTGTTATTTTGTAACTATTCCCCCTTCTATAGAAGGAGAAGTGTTAGTAGTTACCTTATTTTAAGACTATTAATTATTAATAGTCACTCATATTATAGATCAATATACTGATCTGTCTAATAAGTCAGAGAAAATATTAAACTTTAAACTGATCAATCATAGCTTCAAGCTGATTAGAAAATTCTTTCAGTCTGTTACTGATGTTAACAGCCTCTGAATTACTTTCAACATTACTTTCTGAAAGATTGCTAATAGTGATAATATTTTGCGTGATTCCCTCAATAGCTGTTTTTTGTTCACTGATAGAACTATTAATTTGTATATTACTATTTTTGATCTCTTCTACTTTTGGGGTAATGATACCTAATGAGGCTTCTGTTTGAGTTGATAACTCGACACAACTCTTCACCTCTCTACGACTATTTTCCATTTCTTTGACTGCAGAGGAAGCACCGTTACGAAGTTTATCAATCATTTCTTCAATTTCCAAAGTGGATTCCTGCGTCTTACCTGCTAAGGTGCGTACTTCATCAGCAACGACTGCAAAACCCCGACCCTGCTCTCCTGCTCTGGCAGCTTCAATAGCCGCATTAAGTGCCAATAAATTAGTCTGTTCAGCAATGCCCTTAATGACATCCAGTATACCGACAATGGACTCTGTTTCTTCTGAAAGGTTGTTAATGACACTGGAAGAACGTTCAACCTGAGAAGCAATTTTCTTAATTGAGTCAATGGTCTGGTGGATTATACGGCTTCCTTTGCCTAATTCGTCATTGGTTTCATGAGAATGAGACATGACCTGGCTGCTATTTTGAGAAATGCTGCTCACAGCGGATTCTACTCCCTGTGTTGCATGGCTGACCTGTTCAATATTGTCTTTTTGCAGAGCGATATTTTTCTGATTTGTCTGTATGGTTTGAGTTAACAGGTCAGATGAGTTATTCACTTCACTCACCAGTGGTGAAATTTTTGAAATAAGCTGATGTAAATTATTGATAGTATTGGCAATAGCTTTTTGAATTTCTGCAATTTCATCATTGCGTGGACTCTGTTCAATGACGACAGTCAAATTCCCTTCACTGACCGCAGTCAATGATTTAGAGATAGAGTGCAAAGGTTTAAGTGACTGGTTTAAATACCAGTAGATAAAGACAATGGAAACAGCACTAATCACTAGTAAAAGTAGTATTGCTGAAATATTTATGGTTTGTTGAGAATTGTAGCTATTGGAAACATCTTTAATACTAATGAGATTGCTGAGTAATTCATTTTTTGCATTAAAAATAGGCAAAATTGTTATTGAAAAAGCACTGCCTGATTGCTTGATAAGCAAGTGTTTACCTTGCTCAAAAGGCAGAGAAAGTGCATTAAGTTCATTGTCTAAATTGATGCTTGAGTATGACTGAAGTTTTCCTGTTGTATCAGCGATATAAACCTGAGAATCATGTCTCGCTTTCAATGCATCAATGGCAGTATTTAATTTAAGTGTATAGGAACCTGCACCAATAATTTTACCTCTTTTTGTGATAAGAAAAACCAGTTCTGATTGTAGATATCCCTGCTGATTTTTTGTAATGGAGGTCTGGTTCTTTTTTTCCTGGATAGCATGCAAGGCTAATTGATTAGTTGATGAATGTGTGGCTGGATTAAGGGCATCATATAAAATAATACCGTTATTATCCATTATCTGTATATTAGAAAGGACTTTTTGGCCTTCCAGAACATTAAAGGCTGTTGTTGCATTTTCTTTGATTAATACAGTATCTTTTTTATCAATGGCTTTTTTTAATTTACGATCCCGGGTGATATTCTTTATGTTGGGGCTCATATTAACATACTGATTTAATGTTATTAAATCCCATAATTGTTGATTGTCACTGGTGGCGAGTTCATTGTAACGGTGTTCTAATGTATTCATTTTCAGGAAACTGGATACAAAACCAGCGCCTGCAATAATCACTATAATTATTGTCACTGTTAGTACAATTCTATTTTTCAGATTCATTATATGAACTCGCTATTTTTATGACTCAATATTATTCTATGGGATAACCAGCTTTTTTCCAGGCAGGAAATCCGTTACGGTAATAATAAATTTTTGTAAATCCCCAGCCAACTGCCATTTTACTGCCCTTAGCACTTCTTAAACAATCTTCACCATTGCAATAAATAACAATAGGGTCAGTTTTTTTTGCTTCTGCAGTTAATGATGCTTCAGTATAGTTGCTTTTAATATCCAGCAAAACAGCATCTGAAATGCGCCCGATATTCCAGGCTTTTGTACTGCGAACATCAATAAATAAAACACCGTCATCAAAGAGTTTCTTTGCCTCATCTGTTGTAATTGATGTTGCTCCATCTACTGTCATGGGTGAAATTTTGCTACTCGCAGAAGCAATTTGTATAGTACACAAAAGCATAATAAAAAATACTGGAAGATACTTTATTATTTTTTTGTTGGCTTTTTTCATGTGATTAATGGTTTTCATATTATTCCCCTATTGTTATGCTGTCGGCATATTAAAAAAAAACTTGAGTTAAAATATATAATACTCTTTTTTTATAGTCTGTTTTGATAAATAAGTCCAGATGATTATAAAATCCAAAAAATTAAGCTTTATTTCTTTGCCTTCTTGCTACTGCTTTATCAATGACTTGTGCTGCTGCAGAAAAACCAAAAACAGAAGTAACGCAACTGGATGAGCCATATCCGAAGTCACAATCCAGGCTAACTCCTTTCAGCTGTGGTTTTTCCTGTCCAACACTGCCATCAGCCTGTGGATAAACCTGTTGTTCAGTAGAAAAAACACATTCAACCCCAAAGCGGCTTTTTGGGTTTCGGGTGAAATTATAGTGCTGACGCAATCGGGAGCGTACCTTGGCAGCCAGAGGATCATTATAGGTTTTGCTTAAATCAACAATCTCAACAGCTGTCGGATTGTTTAAGCCGCCAGCTCCTCCGGTACTGATAATTGGGATTTTATTACGTTTACAATAATAAATCAGAGCACTCTTTTGCTTCACACTATCAATGGCATCAATGACATAATCATAATGATTTTGGCTGTGAAAATGAGGCTTTGAATCAGATAATCGACCAATATATTTGTCAAGATTATTTTCGCTGAGTAAATCATCAATAATGTGACATTGACAATCGGGGTTAATCTGTATGACTCTATCATACATTGCGGCAACTTTTGCCTGCTCTATAGTGCTGTCAAGCGTATGAATTTGACGATTAATATTGGATAAAGCGATATCATCATGATCAATTATAGTGATTTCACCAATGCCTGAACGAGCCAAACCTTCAACTGCCCAGGAACCAACACCACCAATACCAATAACACAGATATGTAATTTAGAAATAATGGCTGCTTTATCTTTGCCATAAAGTCGTGTAATGCCGGCAAAACGTTCAGAATAGTTTGTGCTATTTTTCACGGTAATAAATATTCCAATGGAATCTGGTTAAATGACTGACTATTTTGCAGCGAAATTAATTGTAACATGGCTAATACTACAGCATAAGTCCTTTAATTGTATTATAATTAGGTCTGCTAATATTCTCTTATCTAATATGAAATTGACTATTGTCATATTTGCTGAGGATTCTCATAACATGATTTTTAAATGAATTATAAAAAAAATAACTTTTTATATCGATTGAAGTACAGATTGTCGATTTTATCCGCTTTGATTTTTGTCATAATGTTGAATCAATCTGCAATATTATATGCCGGTGATTTGCAGGCAAAAGAATATTTTTTAAAAAGTGCATTTTTATATAACTTTGCAAGATTAGTGGACTGGCCGTCAAATACTTTCAAGACATCGATGAGTCCTATACGACTTTGTTTTATTGGCAATGATTCTTTTGACAATGCATTGCAAGCTATTCAAAATAAAAAAGCCAATTCAAGACCCCTGATTATTAAGCGGAACATTGCCGTAAGTGAAATTCCCCACTGTCAAATACTCTTTATCAATCAATCTGAAGAAGACAACTTATACAATATTCTGGATATTTCAGCGCAGTACCCCATTTTAACTGTCAGTGATTTGGCTGATTTTGCACATAAAAGTGGTCATATTCATTTTTTTGTTAAAAAGAATAATACACTTAGTCTGGAAGTCAATCTTGATGCCATTAAACAGGCAAATCTCCAGATAAGTTCCCGTATTCTTTCACTGGCCAAAATTGTGAAATCGACGGAGGATTTCAGACCATGACTGCAAAACCACCTCAACTTTCACGACAGTTTTCCTTAAAAAAACTCTCAATTCAAAAGAAGCTGGTGCTGATAATTATGGGGATTACCAGTGTAGTATTATTATCCAGTCTGGGTTTATTTATCTCTATTGAGTTAAATAGTTTAAAAAATGCCATGCTTGAAGATTTATCAACATTGGCAGATCTGGTAGGAAAAAATAGTTCCGGTGCCATTATGTTCTATGATTCCAGAGCCGCAGAAGATAATTTACAGGCATTGAAGGCAACTCCCCATATTGTTACGGCACACTTGTTAACGGATAAAAATGTAATTTTTGCCCATTATATTCGGGAGAATTTAAAACTACCTAAGTCCGAACAAGGTACTGTTGATCATATGTTCTTTCCAAATGAAATCAATATACAGCTTAAACGAAAGACGGAAGCCTACTTTTATATTAATGGTAATATTCATCTTGTTAAACCTGTTATTTTTGAACAGGATAAAAGTCTGCTGGGGATGATCTATATTGAATCTGATCGTGAAATTTACTGGCAGCGTATGGTTGATTACATTTATACCATTATAGTTATGATGGGTATTGCCTTAGGATTAACACTACTGTTTGCATTTAAGGCGCAAAAAATATTTACTGCGCCCATTCTGGATTTATTGGGTTCAATGCAGCGGGTTTCCATAAATCATGACTATACTAACTTGCTTGTCAATCGTCATCATGATGAATTTGGCCAATTAATCGATGGTTTTAATGAGATGCTTGTTCAATTGGAAGAGCATGAGCAAGTAACAAAAAGTTATCAGCAGAATTTAGAAAAGAATGTTGAAGAACGCACCGCTCAATTACAAAATGCACGTGACAAGGCTTTATCCGCCAGTCGTACAAAAAGTATATTTCTGGCCAATATGTCACATGAAATCAGAACTCCGATGAATGCCATTTTGGGTTATACACAATTATTACAACAAGCTGAACTGAGTAAGGAACAAAGCTCTTATCTGGGTATTATTGATAAAAGCGGTAAACACTTGCTGGGTCTGATCAATGATATTCTTGAATTATCAAAAATTGAAGCAGGCACGCTTGAAATACGTAAGAGTGATTTTGATCTGCTTGAACTGGTCAATAATATTGAAAATATGTTCAAAATTGCCTGTGAAAGAAAAAATATTTATTGGGAAATGCACTGTTTTACTCATAAACCTGTGTTAGTCAACGGTGACAAGGGTAAGCTTAATCAGATATTAATTAATATTATCGGCAATGCCTGTAAATTTACTGACAGAGGGGAAATTTTATTTACGATTGAACACTTGTCTGACAGGCAATATCAATTCACCATTAAAGATACCGGTATTGGGATTGAAACACAGGCATTAGATCGTATCTTTGATGCTTTTCATCAGGAACAGCAGAATGAACATCGAGGAAGAGGGACAGGACTGGGTCTTAATATATCAAAACGCCATATTGAATTAATGTCAGGTAAGATTAAAGTCAGCTCTCAATTAAATCAGGGATCGATATTTACCTTTGATATTGAACTATTACCGGCAAGCGAATCAACTATTATTAATGCTCTGGAATCCCGCTCTTTATATACATTAAAACCGGGACAAGCATTGTCAGCACTTGTCGTTGATGACATTGAAGATAATGTTGATTTACTATCCAGTATTTTGCGCCAGATGGGATTGAATGTTGTATGTGCGTACAATGGACGGGAAGCTCTGGATGAAATTGAGAAAAACCGTCCTGATATTGTCTTTATGGATATTCGTATGCCAGTTATGGACGGGGTTGAGGCATTGCTGAAAATCCGTCAGCAACTTTCATCTGAGCAACTGAAATGCATAGCAGTTTCAGCAGGAAATATGCGCCATCAAGCAGATTATTTTATCAGTAAAGGCTTTAATCTGTTCATCTCCAAACCTTTTCGTTTTGATGAGATTTACTATGCAATCACAGATATTTTAGGTGTGGAACTGCAGCCGCTTAGAACTCAGGCTGAACAGATAAAAGACAATCTGAGCAGTCTTGAAAATCTTGAAGTACCGGAACTTAAACTGAAACAGAAATTGTGTCAAAAATTAATTCAGGCTGCTGAATATGGTCAATTGACAGAGCTTGGCAGCATATTAATAGAATTGAAAGAATATGGTCAGGCTGGTGAAATGGCAGCTGAACATCTGGAATCATTAATCAGGGTAGCTGATTTAAGCAGTATTTCAACTTATGTAAAGGAACTGATTAATGAGTAATATTGTTGCTGATAAAATACTGATTGTTGATGACAAGCCTGCTAATATTTCTTTATTGACAACGATACTGGAAGAAAAAGGTTATCATATTTCGGCGGCTAATAGTGGAGAGCAGGCTATTGTCATTAGTAATAAAATGAAGCCGGACTTGATCTTGTTAGACATCATGATGCCGGGTATTGATGGCTATGAAACCTGTAGAAGATTAAAGCAGCAAGTAGATACAAAAACAATACCGGTTATTTTTATTTCTGCTAAAAGTGAAATCGAAGATGTTTTAACTGGATTTACTGTCGGGGCTGTGGATTATATTAATAAACCTTTTTATAAGGAAGAGGTCTGTGCGCGAATAAAAAGTCAGTTACAAATACAATCCTTAAACCTGGAATTAATTTCATCTGAATTAAAAATGGGTCAATTACTCACAAATTATCAACATCAATCGGAAAGATTACAACAAATTGTGGATCATGTGGCCAGTGGTATTATTGAAATAGATCATAGCGGTAAAATTCTCTTTGCTAATATTGCAGTAGAGCATCTTTTTGGCTACAAAATTGATGAATTAGAACGTATTAATTTTTTTGAATTATTAGCAGAACCTTTTTCCAGTCACTATCAGAATAAACTTGAGGGGGATTTAGAAGATACAACTGTCATTGAAATCATGGCAAAGAAAAATAGTGGCAATGAATTTCCTATTGATTTTTCTTTAATAAAAATTTCAGTGGGCAAAGAAGTGTATATGGCGGTTATCCAGGATGTGACAACACGCAAGGAAAAGGAAGAGGAACTGCGTCATCTTTCAAATATTGATCCTCTCACTAAACTGGTGAATCGAAGATACTTTGAACAGCAATTTAAAAAAGAATGGCAGCGAAATCAGCGTGATGTTGATAACCAAAACCAGCTGGCTTTTTTTATGATTGATATAGATTTTTTTAAACAGTTCAATGACACTTATGGACATCAGGCTGGTGATGTTTGTTTAATTAAAGTAGCCACTTCAATCATTAATAATACCAGACGTTCCGGTGATATTGTCGCCAGACTGGGTGGTGAAGAATTTGGTGTGATAATTACTGAATCTTCAAAAGAAGATGTGATCAAGTTAGCTGAACAAATCAGAAGTGATATTCAGGCATTGAAAATTCCTCATAGTTGTTCAGAATATGGTGTTGTCACTATTAGCCTGGGGGGGGTATTCCGTACTTCGAATGATGATTGTGATTCCTGTAACACCTTATATAATAAGGCTGATCAGCTGATGTACCAGGCTAAAAAATCCGGGAAAAACCAGTGCATTGTTGTCTGAGGTAGACTCAACACGGCTGACTGCTGTTAGAACTTATAGCGTACTTCTGCGTAAATATTACGTTCTGCCAGAGGGAAGTCATCTGGAATTGACTGACTGGCATGTTCATGGGCGTCTTCATCGAGTAGATTTCTGATAGAAGCGGCAAACTCCCATTGTTTTAAACCACTATAGCGTAAGGTTGTGTCAGCTATTACATAATTATCTATATTAGATCGGCTGTCATTTTCCGCACGAATCCTTTCTGCCACCCAGTTTGCCTGAATGTTCCAGTTCCATCCGTGTGAAAACTGCCAGTCTGAGCGCAGGTAAGCTTCCTGCTCAGGCTCTTCAACAACTCTTAACTCAGTGTTGTCCGGATCTCTATGGGTATAATTGGCAGAAAGCTTAACATCTCTGCTTGCCTGCCAGACAGCTTCTATTTCAATCCCAAATGTTTTATGGTCACCAGTATTTTGATACTGCCTGTTAGAATCTCTGCTAATACTATCTGAAGTTTCAAAATTAAAGATATTTAAAGCAAAATTAATATTCTTTGTAGCATTGTATGAGAAGGCCAGTTCAATTGTTTCAGATTTTTCTGCTTCTAAATCGGGATTAGATTTTGCTCTTGATGTATCGGCATAGAGTTCCTGAAATGAAGGGGCACGAAATGCTTCACCATACATGAGCTTTGTTGTGAGTTTATCTGTAGTTTCCCAAATTAACGCCAGACGCGGATTGATTGTACTGCCGAAGTCAGAATAATGATCATAACGCACCCCTGCAGTTAATTCCCAATCTTCGATAATAGTCCAGACATCCTGCAAAAACACATACTGGATTGTTCTGTCGGTTTCAGGTGCAAAGGCGTATGGTGTATTTGAAATATCAATTAATGATCCGGCCGATGATAATGGATCAGCATTGGAATCCAGGTAATTAACCTGTTGTTCAATATGATATAAATCCTGCCACTTGTATCCGGCACCGATGCGAATGCTGTGTTTGTCAATACGGGAATAAAGACCACTGCCTTCAAAGTGCAGTTGACGTTCAGCAGAACTCATATGATTAAGCCTGCCATCGGGATAATCGTCTGATGGAGGCGTTTCCTGAAAACCATCTCCTGAAGTATAATCCAGATCCTGATAATGCAGTTTTGCATTCAATCCCCAGTCGCTGCTGAAATTTTTATTGTCATAGAGTAGATCAAGATCATAACGCTCATCACTACCCTCTGTGACCGGATCAAAATAACCGGCACCTGTCATGCCTGTTTCTATATCATCATGACGTGCGTAGCTTGCCAGAAAATGCCAGTTTTCTCTGGCAACAGAAATGCGCACATCTGAATTTTTCCAACCATAACCCACCTTGCCCGAGTTTCCTTCTCTATCAGCAGGGATATCGGGTTGATGTCCATCGGTGCTGGAAAAATCTGCAGTGATACCCAGTTCAAAACCATTCCAATCGCCACCTGATTGTATCCAGGCAGCTTGGGTGTCAAAACTGCCGACCCGGATACCGGTTTCACTTCCCTCAATTTTTCCGGCTGTTTTTGTGATAACATTAATTACTCCGCTACTGGCATCTGCACCATAGAGAGCGGAACCAGGGCCGCGAATCACTTCAACCCGTTCGATTGAATTAACCGGCAGCCCTTTCCAGAAAATACCGGAAGCCCAGACAAGATCTTTCACGGGAGTTCCATTGATCATTAACAATGTTTGATGACTATTACCACCACGGATATGCACCAATGGTCGATTGCCGAAGCTGTCAGTTTTTATGTGAACACCGGGGACACCTTCTAATACCTCAACCAGATTGGTTGCACCGGTTTTTTTTATGTCATCAGCTGTGATCAGGGTAACCGCCGCGGGTGCCTTGTGGATGTCCTGTTCTATACCGGTGGCGATAATAACTTTAACCTGAGTTAATTGCTCAAAGCTCAAGTGAAGCAGATCGTCGGTAGAATGGGCAGCATATGTGCTGTGCGGCAGTACTGTTGCTGATAATAGACAAGATAGAAAAAATGCTCTTAAATTCTTCATAAAGTATATTCTGTATAATGATTCTTAAGATATAATTCTTGTTGCGCAACACACGGGCTTAATAATAACTATATATAGAAGATTGTTGAGCAATTATGACATTTTGAACTTTATTTTATTAAATCAAAGAAAAAAGTATTATTTTTATTTAGGGTCAACAGCCCCTAAGTAAATTTCTCTGATATTTTTTTATTGTGAAGATGATTATAGCATAAATTAGTGTCTTGTAATAAACTGTTAGACAATTATTTATTAACCTGAATTGTATTAAAAGTTCCTGACAGATTTTATTTTTTGTGACTCCGTTACTTGCTTTAATATGCTCACTGTTTAACGTAGATCATAATTTCTTCATATATAATCATTATAATAATGGTTGTTAGATTTTTTTCTACTATAATCAGAGCAGGGTCTACTTACTTAATGTTTTCTGGACATTGTCCAAATTTGAAAATAAGCTCGGTTTAATCAGTTGAGGTGGTCAGGTACTAATGGGTTCTACGTTAAAAAAAATAACCATTGATGAATTGGAAGTTGGTCTATTTATTGTTGAAATGGACATATCATGGATAAAATCCCCCTTTTTATTGCATCGAAGGGCAATTAAAACCAAGAATGATATTATTTTACTTAAAAAAGCAGGGGTTAAATGTTTAACTATTGACTTAAATAAGAGTCAGTTGATAGAAACAGAAAACGATTCGTCTGGATCAGACATTAAGGATAATTTAGAAAATGATCCGATAATAGCTGAATCATCTCCCATGCAAACTCAGGAAGCGGGTGTTTCAAATTCTCAAAAGCTGGATGAGCCAAGTGTCTTGCTTAGTGAAGAAATAAACCGTGCCACGATACTTAAAAAACAGGCGAACGAATCATTTCAGCAAATTAATGAGGCGGTAAAATCTAATCAGGCGATTTCTATTGAAAAGATTTCACCGGTTATTGATGAAACGGTTTCCAGCCTACTTAGAAATAGTCAGGCTTTATTGACTTTGATGAATTTAAAGCGCTATGAAGAAAAATTATTTTCTCATTCATTCAGTGTTATGACTCTGGCTTTGACTTTAGCAATTAAAGATGGTGTTGAAGATGAAGATTTAAAAATATTAGGTATGGCGGCATTGCTGCATGATATCGGCTGGGCACAATTACCTCTTAACTTATTTGGCCAAAACAGAAAATATAGTGACAATGAACTCAAAGTGGTTCGCCAACATCTCAAAATTTCTAATGTTATTGTTTCCAGAAGTGATGATATCCATGAACGCAGTAAGCGCTTGATTTTATTGCATCATGAACGCAGTGATGGTTCAGGATATCCTGACGGTCTGACTCAGGGACAGCTTGATCCTTTAGCAAGGATACTGATTCTTGCTGATTATTATGATGAAATGATCCATGGTTTACTGGATAAACCAGGACTGATTTCAGCAGAAGCATTAAAGTTTCTTTATAAAGAGTCGATACAAAAGAAACTGGATAAATATTATGTCGAAATGTTGATAAAATTATTAGGAATTTATCCTTTATGTTCAGCTGTTGAATTAACTTCCAAAGAAAAAGGTGTGGTTATTGAAGTTGCCAGGGATAAGCCATTAGAGCCTGTCGTTAGAATCCTGTATTCTTCTGATGGTAATGCACTTGCTGAGCCGTCAATTATCAATTTGCAAAAAGATGATAAAAGCAGACAAATCAAATCAGTGATTAATTGTTTAGATGAAAATGTGGATCCGCACAACTTATTAGTAATGGCACAAGCTTAAATGTCAAAAAAAATATCTACAGACAACAATAAATTACTCAATACTCCTCTGTTAGAGCGATGGGTTGATGGTCTTATTGTATTGGATTCAAATGCTTGTATTGCTGATATTAATCATACAACACAGATGCTATTGGGTTATGATCGTTCTGAATTGCTTGGGCAATCTATACATTCTGTGCTTTGTGGTCAAGCTGCTGATTATCAACATAAAAAAGAATCCTGTCTGTTTTCCAATATAAAAAACCAGCTGCCGCTTAATTATATTGTTGATGCCTGGTTTGTACAAAAAAATGGTATTTATTTGCATGTGGATGTTAGAAATGTTGCACACATGTCTCTTCAAAGTACATCTGCTAATGAAGAACCATATACGATCATCAGTGTTCAGGATTGTTCAATACGGCGTTATTCAGAGAAAGAACTACAACGTCTGGCCTTATTTGCAGAATTAAATCCTTCCCCAATTATTGAGTTAAACGAATATGCTTTAATCTATTTTTCGAATCCAGCTATGGTCGGATTAATTGCTGAATTAGGTTTTGACCATATGGGAATGCCCAGCGTTTTACCGGATAATATTAAACCGCTGATTAAGCAATGTCTAAAGAGTGGAAAAACACTTGAAAACATTGAAGTTGAATCAGGAGGTCGCTGGTTTTTATGGAATCTTCATCCTGTTATGGAGCGTTCATTAGTGCAGGCTTATGGTCTGGAAATTACTCTGAGAAAAGAATCCGAAGAACTGCTGTTTGCTGAAAAAGAACGTTTTCTGGTGACACTGGACTCAATTGATGATGCAGTGATTACCGTTGATAAAAAAGAAAGAGTGTTATACCTCAATCCCAAAGCCACTGAATTGACGGGTTGGGATAGTATTAATGCGATTAATCAGCCTATCACAAAAGTAGTCAATTTATTGAATGGGGATTCCAGAACTCCTACGGAAAATATTCTCAGACGTGTCATTGATGAGCAGGTTCCCCATCGCTCAGCGGATTCCCTTTTTCTTGCTCATCGCGATGGCTATATTATCTCAGTTAAACAATTAATATCTCCTATGCGTAATCGTAATAATGAGGTTGTTGGTGCTGTGATAGCCCTGCATGATATTACCGATGCCAAAAGAATGGAGCAGAACCTGAATTATCAGGCCAGCCACGATAGTTTAACGGGTCTGATTAACCGTACTGAATTTGAAAATCGATTACGCCAGTCTGTTGAGCATTGTAAAACAGATAAAAGCACTCATGCTTTGTTTTATATTGACCTGGACAATTTTAAAATTATTAATGATACCTGTGGACATATGGCTGGAGATCAGCTTTTATGTCAGATAACTAAAATTCTGGAAGATAAATTGCGTCGGGGGGATACATTAGCGCGTCTGGGTGGAGATGAATTTGGTGGAATACTGGATGGTTGTCCTATTGATAGAGCTGAACTGATAGCGAGGGATATTTGTCAAAGAATCCAAAATTATTTATTTGTTTGGGAGGATCATCAATTTAATATTGGTGCCAGTATTGGTCTGGTGCAAATAAATGAAGATAGTCAACATATTGAACGATTAATGAGCATGGCAGACTCATCTTGTTATGCAGCTAAAGATCTGGGACGTAATCGGGTGTTTGTCTATCAGGATGATGACGCTGGTATGATGCAGAAACAGGGCGAGATGCAATGGGTTTCACGCATTAACAAGGCCTTTCTGGAGGATCGTTTTGTTCTTTATTTTCAGCTCATTAGCCCGGTTAATCGTAAAGAAAAAGGTCTCCACTTTGAAATTCTTCTGCGCATGTTGGATGAACATAATAATTTAATTGCGCCGGGAGAGTTTCTGCCTGCTGCAGAACACTATGACAGTATTAAAACCATCGATCATTGGGTAGTGAGAAATACTTTTGCCTGGTTAAATTCTCACCCTGAAATTACTCAGCAAGTAAAACTTTGCAGTATTAATCTTTCCGGTCATTCTCTGGGTGATGAGCATTTTATGCATCATTTAAAAGAATATTTCAAAACCAACCATTTTCCTGCTCATAAAATCTGCTTTGAAGTCACTGAAACCGCAGCAATACAGAATCTCAGTGTTGCAATCCACTTTATTGATACAATAAAAAAACTGGGTTGCTCTTTTTCTCTGGATGATTTTGGCTCAGGCATGTCTTCCTTCGGCTATTTAAAACAACTCAGTATTGATTACCTTAAAATTGATGGCTTATTTGTTAAAGATATTGTGATTGATCCTGTTGATGCGGCAATGGTTAAGTCTATCAATGAAGTTGGACAGATAATGGGTTTAAAAACCATTGCAGAATATGTTGAGAATGATGATGTGCTTGATGCGATTAGAGAGATTGGTGTCGATTTTGCGCAAGGTTATGCTATCAGTCATCCTAAACCTCTGGATGAAATTATCACTTTATCTGCCTCCGATATATATATCTAAAACCTTTTTGGTGACAGCTTAAAGGTCTTTAATTCTTTCATATTAAATTCTTCCGGCAATAGGTTTTCGGTATACCAGGTATTACTTTCTTCGTGGTACCACCAGTCAATAGTATGATGAGTTTTTATGACTTTTGAACTATCATCATAATGATATTCAATTAAAAAAATTGTTTTAGCGAATTGCTCATTGTCATCCATGGCAGATGATATAATGGCAGTTTGAGTAATCTGAAAATGGTTTAAATGATCTAAATATTTTGCTGATACAGGCTCAAAATCTGATTGACTGTCCTTGGGGTTATTCTTTTGCAGCTGCATTAGGCTCATCCACTCTCCCCATCTCAAAGAAGTTTTGTAGGTATCTTCAGATAATTTTAAACGGTTGGTATTGCTGCTGCTGTCCATTTCTGCACAAGAACTTAGCAAAAGTATAAGTATTGAGAATAAGAAAATCAGAGCCTTATTTTGATATCGAAACATGTTGAACCTTTAATTGTTGTGTGTTTTTTACTGACTTATCTTGATTTTTATAGATTTATAGTACGAAATCAAGAAAAGATTGAAATTTATTATAGAAGCCTTATATCTTTTATTACTAGAAAATTGATTAGGAAATTATGTGTATGTCAACATTTACAGCAGAAAATGAACTAGAAAAGAAATTAATTCAAGCCCAGAATGGTGAAATTGAGGGTGAAGAATTTTTAAAAAATATGTTGGATCTGCAGGTCTTTATGCCAATATTGGATAAGCATAATATTGCAGGTTTTCAGGAATCAAAACAGGCAATACCTCTATCTTTTAAAGATGATGATGGTAGTGAGATGGTCATTCTTTTCAGCAGTCCGGAACGAGCAAAGGGATTTGTTAAAGATTATCCTGGTTACGAAGGAGGGTTATTAGAAGAATTTAAATGGGTTATTGAAAAAATCGGTGGTGGTTATGGTGTTATTCTGAATCCGGGTTTTGACGTTGGCTTAGAATTGGAAGCTGATACTCTGGAGTCTTTGACATTACAATAGTCATTAATATGAACAACAACATAGTTAATATCTATTATAATATGTAATATAAATAAAATAAAATATAAAACGGGGCTTACAATGAATCTTGATAGAGTAACTACGGGCAATAATGTGCCTAATGAGTTTAATGTTATTATCGAAATACCATCACATAGTGATCCGGTCAAATACGAAGTGGATAAGGAAACCGGTGCTATGTTTGTTGATCGTTTTATCGGTACGGCAATGGTATATCCCTGTAACTATGGTTATATACCTCATACATTATCTGATGATGGTGATGCAGTCGATGTCCTGGTTGTAACCCCCTTACCGCTACAATTTGGTTCTGTCATTCAATGCCGTGCTATTGGTATGCTGCAAATGGAAGATGAGGCGGGTTTGGATGCAAAGGTATTAGCTGTACCTATTGATAAATTAACCGGTATGTACTCTAAAGTGAGTTCATTTAGAGATATGTCATCCACCTTACTGGATACTATGGCTCACTTTTTTGAACATTATAAAGATTTGGAACCGGGTAAGTGGGTAAAAATAAAAGGCTGGGTTGGCAGTGAAGAAGCCAAAACCGAGATTATGCAAGGCATAGAACGCTTTCAGAATGCACCGGAGAAACCCTGCTTTTAAGCTAAATCCTACTAAACAAATGATTTCTAATAACTTTATAGTGATATACTCAGTAAATAAGTGTTTGCTGGGTATACCATACACTTTTTTGATTTTTCTCAATATTTACTCGCATTTTTAACTCTTTTTTAAACTGTTTTTTTACAAAATATTGTATTTACAATAGCTTGCAAGCTCTATTTTGTTGCCTACCCCATGTTGGATATTTACACACTACAGGGTGCAGATGTTAGTATGCCCCCACTTAAAAAGTTTTTGTGCAGCTAAATGTATTGAGTTAGTGTTGTTTAAACATGACTAATGCTGATTTTAAGCGACTGAAACTATACTATTTACACCCTTGTATTTAACTTTTGTTTTTTAACCTTGATAAGGAAAAACGATGCCAACATTCGTACGCACAGAAAAGTGTGATGGTTGTAAAGGTCAGGACAGAACGGCCTGCATGTACATCTGCCCA
>JAHXIV010000017.1:58664-161996 GCA_025655455.1 gamma proteobacterium symbiont of Taylorina sp. | reverse complement strand
CGTGATATTGGTCAAATGGTCAGTATTATTGTGACGGGACTGATGTTTGTGAGTCCTTTGTTCTTCCCTTTAACGGCATTACCTGAATCAATACGTCCCTATATTTACCTGAATCCAATTACTTTTATTATTCAGCAAATGAGAGAAGTAATTATTTGGGGGAATTTGCCTGACTGGAATGGTTTGTTAATTTATCTATTGGTCAGCATTATCATTGCCGGAAGTGGTTATTTGTTTTTTATTAAAACAAGAAAGGGATTTGCTGATGTGCTCTGATCTGGCCATTAAAGCTGTGCGGTTGAGTAAAATATATCCTGTATTTGACAAGCCTGTTGATCGTCTAAAACAATTTTTTTGGAAGAAGCGCCAATATTACAAAGTCTTTACTGCACTGGAAAATGTTAATCTGGAATTAAAACGGGGTGAAATTCTGGGTATTATCGGGCGTAATGGTTCAGGCAAATCGACCTTATTACAGTTAATATGCAGTACTCTGACACCTACTTCGGGTGAATTAATGGTGAAAGGAAGAATTGCAGCATTACTTGAATTAGGTGCGGGTTTTAATCCGGAATTTACCGGACGTGAAAATATTTTCCTCAATGCATCTATCCTGGGTCTGGAGCAGGAGGAAATTGAAGAATGTTATGATGATATAATAGAATTTTCTGGCATTGGAGAATTCATTGACCAACCGGTTAAAACCTATTCCAGCGGTATGTATGTACGTCTTGCTTTTTCGGTTGCTATCAGTGTTGACCCGGATATTTTAGTCATTGATGAAGCGCTCTCTGTTGGTGATGGCGCTTTTTCAAAAAAATCTTTTGATCGGATTATGGAATTAAAACAGTCTGGAAAGACCATTTTATTTTGCTCTCATTCAACCTATCAGATTGAAGCGCTTTGTAATCGGGCTATCTGGCTGGATAAAGGACAAGTGCAGCTTTATGGTCAGCCTGGTGATGTTGTCGTTGCCTATAATCAATTTCTGGATAGTATCAATGAATCTGGTAGAGCAGAAAAAAAAGCCAATAATGATTTGATAAAAGAGAGTACGGGAAGTACTCGTTTTACAGAAATTTGTCTATTTGTAAATGGACAAAAAAATCAGCCAATAGTGATCAGCCAAAGTTCACAATTATCGGTTAGAGCTTCCTTTCTGTCTGATTTAAACTCAGCATCACCTTCTGTCGGTATCTCTATTTTTACAATGGATGGAATCGTGGTCACCAGCTCATCCAGTCATAATGATAACTATGTGATTGAACGTGATGAAGCAGGTAACGGGACAATAGAAGTTATTTTTCCAAATATCCCCCTGTTGAAGGGAAAATATTATATCGATCTGTTGCTTGCCTGTGATCAGGCTCTGTATTTGTATGAACATGCAATGCATATTGCAGAATTTGAGGTTGTCCAGAATGGTCTGGAGCAGGGTTTTGTAGCCTTACAACATGACTGGAAATAAAAAACAGAACTATAACTTTAACTCTCTAGCTGTAAAATGGGGACTATTGTTCTTTTTTTTGCTGCTGATTATCAGTCGTAATACTATTTTTTTTACCGATCCTCGCTTTTGGGCTGAAGAAGCGACACTCTATTTTTCCCATGCTTACACCCATTCACTGGGTGAGCAACTAACCTTTGTGGCTGCTGGCTATTACAGCTTTATCAATGTTATATCAACTGCACTGGCTCATCACCTGGTCTCATTGGAGTCAGCTCCCATTGTTACAACACTGATTGCTCTAAGTATTCAATTGTTGCCAGCCATAATAATACTTTTTGGTAATATTATATCTTTTTCAAGTATTCGTTTAAAAATTACAGCTCTTCTGCTGTTAATTTTTGTGATGCCCAATAGTGAGGTTTGGTTAAATGTAATTAATAGTCAATTTTATCTGGCGATAACCACTGCACTGATCCTTCTGCATCATTCCAGGAGCCTGTCAGAAAAAATTATGTATTACTTCGTTCTGCTTATTTCTGGTCTGACAGGATTGATTTCTTTATTCTTGTTTCCCCTTTTTGTTATCAGAGCAATTAATTTAAAAAATAATGAAAAATGGATTCAATCTGCTATTTTATTATTGACAGGATTAATTCAGGCTTATTTGATTCTGATATCTGATAATGGTCTCAGAGAGGGGGATTTTGACGCTGCTGCTTTTATTTTTATTTTTATAATTAAGGTGTGTTTATTGCCGGTTTTAGGAGTAGAAATTACGAGTTCATTTGTTCCGTTATTCAAACAAATTCTGGCTGGTTCATGGCTAATAAAAATATCTGTCATAGGATTGACAGTGAGTTTAGCCTGGTTTTTATATAATTATATTAAGCCGTTTTTAACATTGGATACTGCTTATTTGTTTGCTGCATCCCTACTATTATTTGTGTTTAGTGTTTATGGTGCTCTGGGTGATCAGTCTCAATTAATTGCTGCTTCAGGTAGCGGACGCTATTTCACTGCACCCAATACCCTGTTTTATTTATCATTGCTGACTTTGTTTGCACATAATGTTTCAAATGGCTGTTATTGGAGAATTGATAAAGTGCGATGGCCTTTGCAATTGATTATTATACTGGTAGTGATGACAGGCTTATTTAATTTTTGGTCGGATAAGACTAGCCTTAGTATGGCAGGACCATCCTGGAAGCAGCAGATTTTATATAATCAGGATGATTTGAGAAATATTATGATCTGGCCAAAAGACTGGTTTGTCAATCTGAATAAAAGCGATTATAAAATGCTGAAGCATTGTCAAAAAAACCAATTTTTAACAAAGGAACATCTCTGTCTGATTTTCAATAATGATAAGCTTAAAATAAAAATACTGCTTTTAAACAATCAATATGATAGCCGGAAATATGATTTATTGACTTATAAAATACTAAAAAATCTAAATCTTACAGTAATGCCAAATGAAGTTATTTATCATGATTTATACAATAGAAAAAATAATAAACAATACGATGTAAAATTAAAAATACTTCAGGATGGAAAGTTTTTTTCAGCAGTATTAATGGAATCAAAATCATTATGAATTTGGCTTTATTTGATTTTGATGACATTATTGTTAAAGAACCACGGCCTGACTTATGAAGTCTGTTATGGGATTTTTTGCTAATGCTTAAGCAGAAAAAAACACTATCCTATCGTCCTGATATTGATGGTCTGAGAGCCATAGCTGTTTTGGCTGTGATTTTTTATCACCTGGATATCCCCTTTATTTCTGGTGGCTTTGTTGGTGTTGATATCTTCTTTGTTATTTCCGGTTTTTTAATTGGAAGTATTATTTATTCTGAAATTCAGGCTGATCGTTTTTCTCTTGTCAATTTTTATATCAGACGTATCCGCAGAATTTTTCCAGTGCTTTTTTTTATTGTCTTGATTACGAGTATTGCTGCACTGATGATATTGCCTCGCTTGCAATTAGGGGAATTTTCTGAAAGTGTGATCAGTGCTGCATGGTTTGTTTCAAATTTTTTTTTCTGGTTCCACAATGATTATTTCTCTGTTGCGGCAGAACTTAAACCGTTATTGCATACCTGGTCTTTAAGTGTGGAAGAGCAATTTTATGTGTTCTTTCCATTGTTAATGTTGATACTGAATAAACGTCAATTTTATATAACAACAACGCTATTAATACTGCTTTTATTACTTTCTTTCGTTGTTAGTCTCTACTTGTCAGAGACTTATGCCAGTGCAAATTTTTATCTGGCACCTACAAGAGCCTGGGAGTTTTTATCCGGAGTCATACTTGCTATAGGCTTATTCCCGGATATCAAATCCTTTGTTATTCGCCAGTGTTTATCATTATCAGGTATTGCTTTACTGCTGTCATCAATGGTTCTATTAGATGATCACAGTATCTTTCCCGGTATCAATGCAATTTATCCAGTACTGGGTAGCGTATTGCTTATACACACGGGGTCAACCAGGCGTATTACTTCTCAAACATGGGTTTCCATTGTAATTTCAAGTGCTGTTTTTCGTTATATTGGCCTGATATCTTATTCACTTTATCTATGGCACTGGCCTGTTATTGCCCTGCTGAAAAATTATTCCAGCGGTGAGTTAAATCTTTTCTCTAAAGCCATTATTTTTTTTATCGTATTCATTTTCTCGATTATCACTTATCAATTTATTGAACAGCCATTTCGAAATCATGCCCGGTTAAGAAAAATGATAACATTAAAAACAGGCCTGCTAATTATTTTAATGATGTCTGCTACCGGCTTGGGACTTTATTATTATTCCAAGCGAATCGATATTGCTGATAATGTGCAGACCCGTGAAGAAGTTCTGCAGCAAATGGCACAATTAAAAACCTGTTTTTTAAAGAAAGAATCCCTGAAAAGCATTTCACGTTGTAGTTTTGGGGATAAAACATCAGATAAGATTTTCCTTTTGTGGGGAGACTCACATACACTGGCGATGTATCCGGCCTTTGTAAAACTGGCAAAACAAGCGGGTTGGCGTGGTATCCATGCAACATTGACAGGCTGTCCGCCTTTATTTGAGGTAACAGTTGATGATGTTAAGCAATGTAATGGCATGGTTGCACAAAATATTAAAAATTTTTTGCTAAACAATAAAATAGATGTTGTTTTTTTAGTTTCACGATGGAATTTATATGAAACGGGCTGGATTCGTAATGGACGTTTGATGAAGCCTAATAGTTTTGTTTCTGATCATTACACAAAAGGTGTGGATGCACAATCCAGTACACAGGTACTGCACAGAGCCATAGAGAAAACAGTGCAATTTTTAACTGTAGAAGCGGGAGTTGATGTAAATTTATTACTTCCTGTTCCTGTCCTTCCGGACTTAATTGATAAATATCAGCCTGAAGATAATAATATTCTCAGGCGCAGTGATTATCTGGCGCAAAGAGCTTCTATTGTGCAGCGTATTAATGAATTAAACTATACTCAATCAAACGAAGCTCAATCATTTCATGTGATTGATCCTCTGGATGCCTTATGTGCAAAGAAAAATTGTAAACTATTTGAACAAGGCAAGGCATTGTATTTAGATGATAATCACCTGTCCCCATCAGGAGCAATGATGATATTCCCCTTGCTGGAAGATGCATTGCACTATAATCAACTACTTAAACGTTTAAAATAATATGTACAATAGGATGTTTATAGATTAGACTGCGCAAATATTCGCTAATATGAATTTCACAGCTCAATGTTGTGTTGGTTAAACCAAATTCAGGCTAAAAGCTTATGATTTATAATCTCTATAGAAAATTTTTAAAAAAACTTCCTAAACGACGCTTGCATCAGGCAGTTTATCAAAAATATATTGAGCTGATAAAAGCAACTGTATTAAATTCAGTTTATTATCCCGGAGAACATGTTAAGGATGGTCGTCACTGGTCATCGAAGCTTCCTGAAAAGTCCCAGAGACCTATGAGCATGGTTGGAATGAAGCGACTTGACAATATTCAAATGTCTGTAGAAACAGTTATCACTGAGAATATTAAGGGTGACTTGATTGAGACCGGGGTCTGGCGTGGTGGTTCAGTATTGCTGATGAAGGCGATATTGGTTGCCAATAATGAAATAGAACGAAAGGTTTTTTTAGCGGATTCTTTTCAGGGTATTCCTGCAGTGGATTTGGATACTTATCCGGATGATGCAATACATGTCGGATCAGATAAAATGCCTGTTCTGGAAGATAACTCAGCATCAGATGTGCGAGAATTTTTTGAGAAGATGGAGCTATTAGATGATAATGTTATTTTTCTTGAGGGGTGGTTCGAGGACACCTTACCGACTATTGCTACAAACTCCATAGCTGTTCTGAGGCTGGATGGTGATATTTATAAGTCAACATGGGAAGCTTTAATTAACCTCTATGATAAGGTTTCCAGCGGAGGCTTTATTATTATAGATGATTATTATAGCTGGGAAGGATGTCGTAAGGCGGTTGATGACTTTAGATCAAAAAACGGCATTGATGAAAAAATAATTGATGTGGATTGGACTTGTGTATATTGGCGAAAAAGTTAGTTCTTTATCCAATGCCAGACTTTAGCTGTGATCCAGAAGTTTTTTATCGGTGCAATACGCAGATAAATGTGGCCTGTTGGTAAAATATCCCACAATTCATGAGGAAAATGGAATGCATCGCCTTTAAAAATTAAACCACCTGCAGGCAGTAAATATGGAGAAGGTGAGCATTCGACTAAATATTCTGCTGTTTTGTCTAAACTAATCGAAATATCACCGGCAGTGCTTAATTCTCCTAAATCAATCAGTTCAGGTTGCCATAAATCACTGGCAGATTTTCGGCTGAATTTTTTCGTCAATTTTATTAACAGATTGTCAGGATAATATTTTGTGTAAAATAATTCACTGGATTGATCCATATATTCATTTTTTATTACTTGTTCATTGCGAGCGCAGCCACTAAATTTATGTACAATTCGGGCTGATGGTATATATTGTAATTGATATCTGTGTTTAACTAATCGTTTGAAGAGATCAGAATCTTCAAAATACATATAAAAAATGGGGTCAAATAATCCTCCCGCATGTTCCACTGCAGTACGTCTTAATAACACACTGCCACCGGATAAGTTATTCTGTAACAATGGTGTTTTAGTTTTCCAGTGAGAGATGGATCCCTGTCTGAATAATAGACTTTTAAGCCATAATAAGCGCCTGATTAATGAGTCCGGGTAATGATTTAAAAAGAAAGATAATGGTGTAAAAGAAATGCTGCGAGGAAGAATAAAGTCTAATTCTTCAGTCCAGAAAATTTTCGGGCCGGTGGCGGCAATTAACTTATTTTCCTGTAAAGGTATGAGTAAATCATCCAATGCGCCTTTTAATAAAAAAGCATCCGGGTTAATTAGTAGTACATAAGGCGTATCAGTTGATTTATAGACCAGATTACAAGCCCTGCCAAAGCCCAGATTTTCATCGGCAATATGTAAAATAAAGTCCTTTTCCTGAGATAATTGCTGTAAAACAAAATGCTCTGATTCATTGCAGGAGTTATCTACTACCTGAATATCTACTAGCGGATAACAATCATTGTCTTTTAGACTCTCTAATGTTTTGATTAGATCATTAGAAGAAAAATAATTGACAATAATCACTGTTATGAGTTTATTCGTTATATTATTCATAGGTGATTGCAATGAATTTTTAGTCATATTAATTGTTCAGGAACGTTTATTGGGATAAATTATGAAGGATTTTTATGAATATAAATAAAAAGCCAGTTTCGCTTGCAAGTTTCTTAATAATTCAATATCCTACACCACGATAACGAGCTTGTCACCCGCTTTCCTGTGGGTGAAAAATTAATCATTATGCTGAGATTGGTATAGATAGATATTATGAGCAAAAATTTAAATACAGAAGAAATTCATGAATTTTACCTCTGGATCCGTGATTACTGGAGTGAGTTAAGTGCTGATGATGATGGCACATTATCACATGTATTGAATTTTGGTGTATGGGAGTCAGATACAGTTAATCTTTTTAGGGCTCAGGAAGTCTTTCGGAAAAAAATGACCGATTGGCTGGGAAATATTGATAGTGAATCTCAGGGACTTGAAATTGGTTGTGGAATTGGTGGTTTTGCTGTGCAGTTAGTTGCAGAAAAAAAAGTACAGCTGCGTTGTCTTGATCTGCTGCCAGAGCATCTGGAACTATCTGCATCATATGCTGAAGAAATGAATGTGAAAGAAAAAATGAATTTTCAGGAAGGCAGCTCAATGCACATGTCTTTATTTGATGATAATTGTTTTGATTTTGCTTATTGTATTGAGTCCTCCTTTCATTATACTGATAAGGAACAGTTTTTTAAGGAAATCTATAGAATATTAAAGCCGGGCGGCATTTTTGTGATTGCTGATATAACCTGTGAAGACAACCGGAAAATTACTTTTAAACAAGGTAATTTCTTTCCGTCATCTGCTGAATTCAGTCAGTATTTTGATGGAGTTGGTTTTACTCAGAAGCAGTATAGTTCAATTGGTGGCAAGGTTTATAATCAACTATTGTCTTTTGTCAAACAATATAATCAAAAGAATGGCAAACGGGATAAGTTGACTAAATATTGGGAAAGAGTCTTAACCAATTATTCTGACCTGTATAATGCAGGGCTGATGGATTATGAAATGTATCAGTTACAAAAATGAATTTAAAGGTATTATTTTTTCGCTTTGCTAAAAAAATATCATTCTATTTACAAATCCTTGATTACCGCTATTTGCTTCCTGCAAGTACATACTTACCTTTACCCATAGGCATTGCATTTGCATACTTAAGGGGAATTATTAATTTTATTTTCGATCTGGAATGGCGCTCTCTTTCTACTGGTCAAAAATTTGTACGAAAGCAGACGTGGCATGCAATTACTTATCTCAGACAAGATAGCAATATTCTGAGTAAATTGTTTATAACGATGTCACGTTTTGTTGTCAACTCAAGGGAAGAGTGGGAAGCTTGCTATTTTTCATCACATTCCATGCAAAAAATACTTGATAATAGTACTTTTAAAGGGCTTGAAGCCGTATTAAATGCACAGCAAAGTGGTCGCGGCATTGTTTTATTGACGCCTCATTTTGATAGTTACTGTACTGGTATGGTTTTAATGGGTATGAAGAGTTTGCACCTGAATGCCATGAAGACAGATGCTATATTTGATCCCAGAGTCAATCCAGCTATTCAGAAGTATTTCAGCAATAAATTTGTTTCAATGGAACAATTTTTTAATGGGGGAAGAATTGTTGCCGACACGGATGACAAACGTTTTTTTTATAAAGCCCTGCAGAATAATGAATGTGTCGTTATTGGTGCAGATTTGCCAGCAGTAGGGAAATCTGCTCTGAATATTCCCTTTTTAGGCGGGATAAGAAAAATGGCGCCTGGACCTATGAGGTTAGCAAAAAAAACAAATAGTCTGATAGCAGGTTTTGTGTGTTTGTATAAAGAACCCGGGAAATATCAGCTGGAATTTTCACCATTATATGATGCCGAAGATGAAGAGCTGAATAAAATCTATCAATTTTTTGAATCTAATATTCGTGCTATGCCGCAGCGGTGGTGGGTATCTGATCTGTTTTATCAATATAAATAATTAGGGCTCTGCTCTGCTTTTATGAGCAATGACTTTAAAATTAATTGTTTTTAAATTTTCCCAGTCAATTTCTTTAGCATTTTTTTCCAGCGTTTTATATTGTTCTTCAATCTTGTCAGGAAGAGCTACTTTTCCGGGAATAATTTCAGCTACAACATATTGATTCCTTTTCATCATATCTAAAATGGTATTGCGTGTGAAGAACTGCAGGTGGGTATTGCAAAGCGTACCCCCTGGAAGATAATCCCAGTGCCCGCTCAATAAATCATCAACAATACTCCAGTGTCCTATATTAGGCAAGTTTAACAATAAAACACCATCATTCTTTAAATAATGAGAACTGATGCGTTGCAATAATTTATCAACGTCCGGAAAATGTTCCAATACGTCAAGACAGGTAACACAATCAAAATTTTCATTAGTGACAAGGCTGAGAGCATCTCCCTGATAAACCTTATGAAGTTTCTGTCTGGCTATACTGGCTGCGTTTTCATTGATTTCAATACCTGTGACATGCAAATTATATTGTCTAATAACTGCCTGGCCAAATTCACCACTGGAGCAGCCAATATCAAGTAAAGTCCGGGCAGACTCAGGAATAAGTTTTAGTATGTCAAGATTTGCACCATGAAAATAATCAGAAAAAGGATGGATATATGCAGCAGAAGCTATGGCTGTTTTGTTACTATAATTGAGCGGAATTTGAAAAAAATGATCTTTTATATGATGTTTACAAAGAAATGCATGAGTGACTGCAAAAAAATGGGCTTTGCGCCCATCAAATTGTTTTAAGACGCTTTCTGAAACTTTTAATTCGTCAGAAACGTAGTGTTGATAACCTGTCAGTGTAAAATATTGTTGATTAATATTTTGTGGATACTCATGCGGGTAAGATGCAGGTACAATACAGGTATCGTTATTTTGATCCAGTAATTTGCTTATTCGTTTAATGACTTCATCACATATCATAATGGCAGATTCTTTAACAAAAAAGAAAATATCATTATCATTAAAAGTGTATTTATTTATTTCATTTAAAATTCTGGAATCAAGCTGCAGAGAATCATTTTCAGCAGATGAATGTTGTGTATTCAATATTATTGTATGGTGATGCTTATTATTGCGAAAATTATCACAAAAAGTGTTAAAAGCAAGAGTTAATTCTTTAGAATCTTCATACTCAAGAGGTTTTATTATAATGATATAAAGATGATTCATAGGAGTCGTCAGTAAATAAAATTTTTCCGCTGTTGTTTTGCAAGCATATTAAAAATTGCAAATAAGACAGCGGATCACAAGATGTTTGATAAGAGTACTAATTAATGTTTAATTTTCATTTTTCCAAGATCACCTATGACACGACAGTCACAAAAATTGGGTGTTGTACAAACAAAGGGTTGTTGTTGTACCCGAAGGTTACGTTGTTTTAAATTGCCATTATCAAAAATTTCAGCAGCATCAGGTAAATTGGGACAGCCCTGCACACGACCATCATTCCAGATGCGAAAATATTGCTGACCAGCGGGACAGATAACTTCATGATCTGAAAATGTTTTAGAAAAATCTTCCATATGCTTGCCTTCAATCATATCATCAAAATCATTGCTTAATTTCTGAAAATAGTTTTCCTGCTCGGTGTTAAACGGATTCTTGATATCTCTGACCATTAAGATTTTTTTGCCTGTGGCAGCAAAGATATTATCCTTATAAAATTGCAGGGCTTCAAACCATTCATTCATTAATGAGGGTGACATAATATAATCTGGAAATACCTGATCTGAGCGTTTTTTCAGAAAGTACTGCGTATTATCAATCCAGCGTTGCTGAAGCTTTTTTTCTTTGATTTGATGGTAATGCATGGTGAGATTAATGTAACGTATTTTTTCCAGCTGTGCAGAGCTTAATTCTTTGAAATCTTGGAGGATGCTGGCATTTGTATCCAATGCAACTTCAACATCGCGTTCTAAAAGTCGGCTAAGTAAGCGCTCAGATCTGGGATAACCGGCAAAGAAATCTCCTGAACCTGAAAAAGCAAAGAATGACTTTTGTCCGTTAAAATAGTTGAGTAAATAATCCAGATCACTATAATTCAGAGAGGGTTGGTGTTTTACAATCGGATTAACAATACAATACTGACAATCAAAAGTGCAATGTCCTGAAGAAGAGACAAAGAATATCATGTTACAATCTGTTTTTAATTTCACAGGAATAATTAAACCGTATTTTGCTTGATATAATAAGAATAGAACTGTTCATTTTAACAGTCAGATTGTTTTTAGATCAAGATTTTTGTTATTTCATGAAAGTTACCAACCAGTTCCCTGTTTCTATCTGAAAACCACAGCAAATTTAACTGAGGCTTTTGGGTTCAATAACTCTATGGTGAAATAATGACAGACTATGCCGCTCTCATTGTAACCTTTAATGGTGAAGCTTCTATTGTTCGTATGATAAACCAACTAATAGCAGCTAAAACATCGGTATTATTACCAATTCTGGTTGTTGATAATGCTTCGACGGATAAAACACTTGCCTGCATCGAACAGCAAAACTATCATCAGGTGACTATACTTAAAAATACACAGAATAAAGGCCTGGGGCAGGCATTTAACCAAGGCATAAATTATTTTAATGATAAACAGATAAGTTGGGTTTTAATTCTGGATCAGGACAGTTTTGTGAGTGAAGATTTTTTTTTACACTATGAAAATCTTTTTAATGTAAAACCACATCTGAGCTCTGATGTTATAGCAATTTGTTCTAATGCAGTCAGTGAACATTCTCAGGATATTATACACCGCCCCAGCCTATGGGATGGACGACAATTTTATGTGGCACCTGAACATATTGATCAAAAAATAGCCAACCTGCCTGTTGTTCATTCAGCAATTTCTTCGGGTACATTTTACCGAGTAAAATCAGTTTTAGCATTAGGAGGATTCAGAGAAGACTACTTTATTGATTTTATTGATCATGAATTTCATTTACGTATAATCAGACATGGGAAAAAAATGATCTGGAATCAAAAAGCTGATTTTTACCATAACCTGGGGATTAAACAACATCAGAATGAGTTAGGAGTGTGGGTGGAACATGAACCTTTTCGCTATTATTATATGGCTAGAAATATGGCTCATGGTTATTTCACTTATGGTGGAATTAAGGCATGGAGTACGTTTATAATTAGTTTGCCCATATTATTAAAACAAATTTATCATCATAGTAAGGTTCCATGGGAAATTACTGCGAATATCATCAAAGGGCTTTTTCACGCCAGTATTAGCCGCATGGGGGAAAACAATTAATGAATATAAAAGATTTACCTCAGCCTCTGGGCTTTTTCCACATCATTACCAATACCGATGCACTACATTATGGTTACTGGCCTGAAAATGAAGCCGCTATGAATATTGGTGATGCTCAGTTAGCGCATTCTCAACTATTATTACAACGTTTTATTGAACCACCAGCCAGAATACTGGATGTGGGCTGTGGTCTTGGTTTGATGTCAGGTAAATTGCACCAGATGGGTTATGAAGTCACAGCTATTGCACCGTCAAAAAGTCTTATCGCTTATGCACAGCAGCAGCATCCTGGTCCCGATTTTATTAATTGTGGTTTTTTGGAAGATCGCCCGGAACTACAGGATAATTTTTTCGATGTCATTCTATTTCAGGAATCATTACAATATTTTCCTGATTTAGATGCTGTGTTTTATAAAGCTGGTCAGTTACTGGCGAAAAACGGCAGGCTCATTATGTGTGATGAAGTCTCGTATGATAATAAAACCAGGCAGCGTTCAGCTGTGCATACTATACAGGCGATTGAGCAAAGTTTTTTTGCACAGGGTTTCTATGTTCAGCACCATGAAAAAATGGGATTACAGGTGACTCCTACCTGTGTTGAGATTCTGCAGGGGTTGCAGCAAAAACAACAACAGATGATTGACACTTTTGGTCAACAGGCAGAGACACAAATAGAGCAGCTTATATTAGAATGGCAGAATCTGAAAGACTGGTATCAGGCTGAAATTTTTGGCTATGAATTATGGGAGCTGCGCTTTAGTCCTTATGAAGTTAGAGCGTATCAGGTAAATGATGAACAGGAGATCCTTGAAAATTTTAATCAGGTCTTCCAGGAAAATCGCAGTACTGAACACTGGCGCTGGAAATATCTTGATAATCCACAGGGAGAACCCCATGCATCCATTGCGTGGGATAATGAAAAGCTGGCATCCCATTATTCCGCCTATCCTCTGCCATTAACGATTGCGGGGCAGGATAAGCAAACCTACCATGTGGGGGATACATTTACTGTACCGGCCTATCGGGGTGTAGGAAGAGGTCAGACCAACTTGCTCAGTCGTGTGGTAAGACATTTTCATAAAAGCTGGTGTGAGGGACAAATAGATTTTTTTTATGGCTTTAATACCGGCCGCATCCAAAAACTGGGTAAACGATTTTTATCTTATGTCGCTGTCACTCCGGTAAAAGAATATCATTTACTGTCTGAAAATAATCCAGCTAATAAAAGCACTCGTTTAATGCGTTTATTAAAGGGCTATCGTATCGAACTGCGGGAACAAAGTGGATCTTGGGCAGATAGTTTGTTTGTCAGGGCAAAGCAGGATTATGCCATGCTGATCACTCGTCATGCTGCTTATTTGCACTGGCGTTATGATCAACACCCGGACTTTAATTATCAATATGTGCTGCTGAAACAATGGAATCAGGTAGTCGGCTGGTGTGTGCTCAGACAGACAGAACAACGCTTGTTAATTGTAGATGCCTTATGTTTAAAAGCGCACAGCAGCCAGTTGATTAGTGCATTGCAGGAAGTGCTTTATAATAATGCGACAGGATGTACAGAGCTGCAGGGATGGTTTGCGGACAATCCAGGCTGGTGGCGTGATGCACTATTAAAAAATAATTTCAAACAAACAACTCAATTTCAGAATCTGGATCTTTGTGCCACATTTTTCGGCTCACAATTAAATGCAGCCGATCTGGCTGATAATTTCTATTTTACAATGGGTGATAGTGATTTGTACTAGATGTTGGTTTGAGTACTGCAGCGAATACTTTAATGGTTAGAAAAATCTTTGCCCTGGAAGGAAAAACAATTATTGATTTTGAGGAAAGTCCCACTATTCCACTGCATCTATATCTATTGCTAAAGGATATGAAGAAAATGATGATGTGTTGCGACTTGTTCATCTTGGCTCACATAATGAATTAGGACTCCGACATCTTCTGCATTCTTAATTCCTATAATAAAATATTTTGAGATTTTTTGTGATACAAGTCATAAACTTATGAGTTTTTTTTAAAAAAAGCTTGAAATGAAAATAAAGCTCTATATAATGTCCCCTGTGTGTACTAGGCAAAATTAGTCAATTTTAGCGCAATTAATGTTGTGCAGAGGGATAATGACTGAGTCAGGTGCATCAAGTGTTGTTTTTTTACTGCATGTTGTTTTTTTGTAAAAAAAATGCTTTTTTTTTGCGAAAAGTGTTGCACTAACTATTTATATAGTTATAATGACTATAAATATGTTGTTAAAAGACAACTAAAATTTGATGTGCGGGCTGTCTGCCACATTAATAAATTAACTAGTAATCTAGTACTGATAAATGTTTCTAGAAATATAATGGAGAAATACATGTTTAATAAAAAATTACTTGCAGCTTCGATGGCGGCAGCGATTTCAACTGGAATGGCGGTGCAGGTCCATGCGATACAGATGCAGGAAAATGATATTGGTCAGGTTTTAATGGCACCAACTTATATGACCAGTGGTGACTTAAGAACAGACGTCACTATCGTGAACACCAGAACAGATGCTGCAGTAAAAGCAAAGATCGTTTTCCGTAACGGTATAGATTCTGCCGAGGTACTTGACTTCGTTTTATACCTGACTCCTGGTGATGTATGGCGTGGTTCTGTTACCGGTGAAGCTAATGCTGCTTTTATGGATTCTACTGATGATTCTATGACTGATGATGGTGGTAATTTTGCCAGTGCTGATAATCCGGTTCATCAGGAATTCTTTGATAAGACAAATTCTGGTCAAAATGGTATTGGTCACTTTGAAGTCTATGGTCTTTATTCTGTAGAAGTTGGTGAATATACTCCAGTGGGTGGAACTGCTGTGACTGTACAACCTACTATGACAAAACCAGACTTAAAAGCTATTTTTGACTCTATAACCAGTGAAGGTGGTCCAGGACTTGATACCGTACCAGGTGCTATGCTGAGTAACTCTAATAAGCCCATGAAGTTACAAATTATGGGTGAAACTCAATTGGTGAATGGTGCTAATGGCCTGATTTCATATAATATTCCAGCTTTAGGTCCTACAGACTATACTCAAGCCTGTACTACCGTTGTTCCTTATACAAACTGTGTAGTTGAAAATACAAACTTTGATGCTACTGTTGGTTCACCGACAGATATGGGTGTAGCGATGGGTTGGGACGGCGCACTTGCTGATGATAATATTATTGCAATTGAAACAGCTATCGCTGCAAAGGATTTTTCTTTCCCGTATACATCTGATGCTGCAAGTGTTTCAATTCCAGTTGTTTCATTTGTGACTAAATATCGTCATTTATCTGATGTTTGTGGTAGTGGTGTTACAGTAGAGTCTGGCGCATATTATCCTCCATTTGAGCCAACTACAATTGGTGAAGTGATTATTTCAATTACTAGCTATGATAACAAAGAAAACAGTGCTGTAATTACTTCCTCTGAGTTCTCTGGTGATGATACTGTTGCAGATATACTTTCATTACCAATTGAAGTGAACTTTATGACTAATATTAATTATTTCTCACTTGACGGTTCAACTTCAGGTTGGGCTAATATTGGATTTTATGGTGTAGAGCCTGGTTGTCCATATATTGGTGCTCCTGCTGTATCTTCTGTATTGAAGAATGAAGGTGGTGGTTTTTATTGGAACGCGACAGGTGATCGTCGTCAGGCTATGTAATATTGAAGTAATTCAATTTACCTAGACTAAAAAGGCCGTAGAGATTTTATCTCTACGGCCTTTTTTTTGAATGATAGAAAATAGAATATCCTTAAAGTTGATGAGTTTATTAGCTGTTATTTTTGCTGTTTTGTGTTTATATTATCTTGTTTCTGAGAGAGAGTCAGGAGATGTAACGAACGAGGTATTGCGCCCTGATCAAGGTATACTTTCCATGAGTTATCCAGTTTGGCTGAAAACATCCACTGATTTTGTATGTTTTTTTTATAATAACGAAAGTTAATATAATATATCCCGCTATGATCATCAACACGGTAAATTTCATTATCAATGTCCAGTGTTGTTTTAATACCATCAGCTGTCGTAAAATGCAGTGTTTGTGAATCATCACTTTCATGCTTGCTGCAGGATATTGTAAATAAGCTGAGTGACAAAACCAGTATGGAGGAATTAACATATGCAGCAGGATTATGACTCATAATAAAATGGGAACCATTAAGTGAAAAAAATCTTTTTAAGTGTTGCTTGTTTACTGATCGTTTCATTATCCGCCTGTGAACGGCATAGTAGTAATCCATTAATAGGTCATTGGACAGAAGAAAAGAATATCATTTCATATATGGATAAAGATCACAAGCCCGTTCAACTAGAATTTAAATCAGACATGATGCGCATCAATGAAAGGGAAGTATCAGTTATTTATAAGGTGAATAAGGATGATGTAGTGATATTTTATCGCGGCGAAAGCATAATTTCATTTATAAGATCAGAAAAAAAAATGGTGATTTTTATTCCAGGTAAGGGAAAGAGGATCTATATCAAGGAAATGAATTAGCAATATTGCCGAATTTATGCATTATAATTCATATAAAGCTATTATTTTTCAATTATTTGTGATATATTTCTCAATTATTTGTGAGATACCTTACAGATTTGTGAGGTATCTCACAGAATTTTTATTTTTCTTACGATATACTACCCCCTGAAATGGAGTGAAACAAATTGTTGGAGTATAAAATGGAATATACGAAGCATAATATGAAGAGTAGAAATTGTATCGCAGTGACGTTGTTGATTATAACATTAATTATTGTGCAGAATGTCAGTGCCGCAACAAATCCCTCGTTATACCAGATTAAAGGATATGATAAATTTCCATTGGCTAGCAGTGCTGGTCAGGCAGTTACGGTTGCTTATAGCAAAGAGAGCATTGGTTACATTGGTGGTCTCTCTGTTGTCGCAGGACAGGAAGCTTTTCTGCATGTGGAGGTTCCACCCGGTGTCACAAGATCTGCCAAGGCAATGATGCATGCCAATGCCTATGACGGCATTTATACTTCAATATTTAAAGCGGCTGCTAATCAAAGTGCGCTGATTCCGGATAATTTCAGCTACGATAACTTTAATAACGAACCCACTTCTGCTGCTGGCAATATTGATTTTTATAATGGTAATGTGATCGCTATTGGTGATGCAACTTTTGGCACCCTGGCCATAAAAAACACTCGCTCCAGCACGTTTAAAATATATACTCTGCAAATTGTTTATGTGATTGGGCCAACACAAACAGATTTAGACAATTATAATGCCTGGGTGAAGAGTAAAGAGGGAGTTGTTGGATCATCTCCTGTTAGCGATGTGACTTCGTCACCTGCCCCTACGGCACCACCGACTGCACCGACTGCCCCCGTATCGTCACCACCTGCCAATACCAGCCATTTTGGGGACGGCAGCGGGGATCCGAAACCAGTCAGTGCCAACTCAACAGCGAATATTGCTGTTAATTCATCAGACTGTCCCTTGGCTTTTCTTGGTTTTTCCTGTGGTAGTGAGAATATTTCAAATTCAACAGGGAGCTTGTTAGAACAGACCTTTACTTCAGGGAAAAACGCAGTTTTTGAGTATATAATGATTTTAGTCTATAAAAATAACGGGGTTGATAATATCAGTAAATTATCAGGTTTTAAAGTCAGTGATAATGAATTTACATTACCTGGAATAAATGGAAGTCTTATAAAATTTGAAATAGACTTAAATAAAATTCCGGAAAGTATAGACGATATAGATAAAGATTCAGTTAATTTTTCACTTGAAGATGTGAATGGAATAGATGGAACAGTTAATTTAATTGTCCAGTTTAAAGTAAGTGATCAATTGATTAAACTTAAATTGCACCCCATTGTAAATCAGGAAAGTCGTTTGATAGACTTGTTCAAAAATATTGACGGGGTTTTCAATGTTCACGGACATAATGGATGGTTATTTATTATAATGGACGATGGAACATCATTCTCTTTGTTTTTAACCTTAGATCATCACATAGCCAGACAAAAGCGCAATAAGCTTGATTTTGAGGAACCTGTTGATTACGGCTATGAGTCCAATGATGTCAATGGCGATGGTGTTGATGATATCTTGCTGTCGCATAATGGTAAGGCTCAATTAATGTACTATAAAGCTAATAAATAAACTCATAGCATTTGTTCAGAGTCAGATGGTATTAAGATATAGACACTATTTGACTCTGGATTATGATTTCCTTGAAAATTAAACATGATAGCTGTTCATCAGATTGAGATTAATATCACAGTTTTTTAAAATTACAATGATATAATGTGATCAAAGTGTGTTTAGAGTTGGAGGATAATATGCAACAGACGAAAAAAAAATTACATAAGATCAATTATATACAGACAATACTTGTTTTTGTGGTATTGATGATTATACACGGCAGCAGTATTGCCAGTAATCGTTCTCTGTATCAAGTCAAAGGCTATAGTAAATTCTCTCAGGCAACTTCGGTTAATCAGTCTATTACGGTTGCTTATAGCAAAGATAGCGTTGGTTATATATCCGGATTGAGTGTCATTGCGGGAGAAGAATTATTTCTGCATGTAGAAGTTCCCCCAGGAGTGACAAGGGGTGCCAAGGCACTGATGCATGCCAATGCTTATGATGGAATATATACTACTATATTTAAAGCGAGTGGTGCAAACAAGAATGCAGTAATTCCCAGTAATTTCAGCCATGATAATTTTAATAATGAACCCTCTTCGGCCTCAGGCAATATAAATTTTTATAGTGGCAGTGTTATAAGTGGTAGTAATACCTTTGGTACCCTGGCTATTAAAAATACACGCGGTAGTACTTTTCGTATATACACATTACAGATTGTGTATGTTGTCGGCCCGACACAAACTGATCTGGATAGTTATAATGCATGGGTAACCAGTAGGGCAGGTGTTGCAGGGGCATCAGCTCCATCCGTGAGTGTGAGTTCTGAACATGTGGCAAGCCAGTCAACATCGTCATCGACACAGGAAACGACTAATGCGTCAGAATCATCCATTTCATTTCCAGGCTCATCGGATAATACGACACCTGTGAATCTGTTTTCTGTTCCAAGTTCTGATAATTCTGATAATTCTGATAATTCTGATTCTGATAATTCTGATTCTGATTCTGATTCTGATTCTGATAATACTACTTATACTTTTGATTCCAGCACTAGCTCCAGCACTAGTTCAAGCACTGTTATAGGAAAAAATGCTGTTTTTGAAAGCTTTCTGGTTATTTTACAGAATAATGGTGAGAGTATTATCAGCAGTAAGGTCAAGGAACTGAAAAGTTCAGGCAATATATTTGAACTTGTGGGGGAAGATAGTGACTATACTACAAAGTTTGAGATAGATTTAAATAAAATTCCAGAAACTCTGGATAATGTAGATGAAGAATCGATAACACTTTCTTCAACGATTGTTAAGGGGATCGAGGAAAGAACACACCACCTGATTCAATATAAATTAAATAATAGTTTAATTGAACTGGAGTTGAAACCAGTATTGCATGAGGAAGGTAATTTGATTGCCATGCTTGAAGCTGTTCCAGAAATTTTTAAACTTATATCTGATAAAGGCTGGTTGTTTGTTATACTGGACAGTGGTGTAACCGTCTCATTACACCTGTCTCTTGAACATTTCGATCCAGTGAGTAATACAGCACTTCCTATCGATGTTGATGTTCCAAAAAACTATGGTTATGATTCAAATGATGTGAATGGTGATGGGATTGATGATTTTATGATTATATATGATGGTGTGGCGCAATTAATGTTAATCAGATTGAATGGTTAGGACAAACTTCCGGGAGAGTTTTGGCTAAAGCTAAATTTAGCCGCCATTGGAGTAGGCAATTATTTGTGCTAACACAAATTCCATAAATAATGGTGTATAATATAACTTAATTAGAGTATTCGTGCTTTTATTAGCTTCTACCCATCCAATGTTCCAGTTCCATATCAGATATCTTGCGTAATTTTTGAACTTTTCTGCGTTTGATAAGTAATACTTTGAATAAACCAACAAAAGCATCAAGCTTACTTTTAAAAATAGTTCTTTTTTTCCCAATATGAATCCCGTTCTTTATTTCAAGATAATTAAGATGCAAATGTTGCGGCAGGTATTTTATTAACATTTTTAGGGGCATACATTTGAAATAGGTCCAGACGCTATTACGGTTACCCTGATAGAGTGCAAAATCTCCCTGCTCTCCCCCGGCAGTGGCAGAGCCAATATGGTGAACTCGTGCTTCTGCCACATAAAGACAACGATGGCCGGCTAAACGCAGCCGGAAAGCCAGATCCACATCTTCAAAGTGGCAGAAATAATCCTCATCAAAGGCACCTATCTGATCAAAGGCAGATTTTTTATACATGGCAGCAGCGGCACAGGCACCGAAGACTTCGCCACTGGGTCTGATATTTTGTTCAGCTGTAGCATTATAGTCACGGCGCCAGGCACGACCATTAACAGCATACATATCACCGGTTCCATCTAAAAGTTCAGGATGATGATAATTGATTTGGTGAGAACTGAAAAAAGTGAATTCAGTTTGTTGTTTTTGTGTTTTAACCAGGGTTTCAAGCCAATTAGTTTCAGGAAAAGCATCATTATTAAGCAGTATTAGCCACTCTCCTCTAGCCTGTTCTGCACCACGATTATTAGAATAAGCAAAACCGGTATTACGGCCTAATTCGATCAACGTGATATTATCAGCTGAAGTATCTGTAATTTCAAGTGAAGCATCGGTAGAACCGTTATCAACAACAATGACTTCAAAATTCTGATAAGATTGATTACTCAGGGAGTCAAGGCAGCGTTGTGTCAAATCGCCGCCATTGAAATTGATAATAATGATACTGATAAAAGGGGCTGGCTTAGTCTGACTCATGGGTTAACCTTAATAATTCTTCAACTGTTAACTCTACTTTAAGAGTGGACTGAAGTTTTCTGACGCGTTGTTGGTAGTCTAATAATTGTTTATGACGCTCTTTGTTTACCTCTTCTTCAAGAGGTACCCGGTAAATGGCAGTAGTTTTAGGCACATTAATAAAGGGGGCACGATTCTGAATACTAAAACGGACCCATAGGTTCCAGTCTTCATTCAGATCAATTTCAGGGTCAAAACCACCACATTCTTCGTATAAAGAATGGCTGAACAGAATAGTGTTAATGGGTAAATAATTTGCATGAAGTAATTTTAAAAAAGAAAAAGGTCGTTTAAAACGGCCAAATAAATTCCCCTCACGAACAATACCATCACCATTTTTTTCATAAACTGAAGGTAATTCAAAAGCAAAACTATAAGCGACCCTGGCTTTGTGTTGTTTGACAGCAATTAATAATTGTTCAATGTGATCGGCATAGAGTAAGTCATCTTCGTCCAGGAAAAGATAAAATTCTCCTTTTGCATTTTCCATGGCTTGATTACCTGCATGACAACGACCTTTATTTATACCCAGAGCCTGATAGTTAATGTCAAGTTTAGAACGATAAGGGATCAGGAATTTGTTCAGACTTTCTGAACCATCTTCCACTATCACGACTTCAATATTTTTATAGGTCTGGTTTACGATACAGGCCAGAGCCTGAGAAAGTAACTTCTGCTTGCCAATAGTACGAATTAATATAGAGACTTTGGTGTCATTATTCATTGTTAAACAAGGACTAATATCATAATAAGCACCCTCGCGGGCGTATTCATATTCCCAGTCAAAAAATTGATGCTGAATTTGACGTTTTGAAGCATGACGGAAATGCTTGAAATGAATTAGCCACTTGGCAAAGCTTTGCAGTATTAAACGACGTTGAGACTTAACCTGCTGATGAACACCCCGAAGCAATAATAATTGCAGCTTGAAACCTTTAAGGATCGATCGAAGATTTCCAAAGCGGGTACGCAGATATAAATTAGCACGGATGCTGCCAATAAATTGTAAAGGTTTGACAATTGACGGATCCTGATAGGTATTATGGGTTAAAACTGCATCGGGTATGTAACGTAATTGTGTTCCGGCATCTCTCAGACGCCAGGACAAGTCAACATCTTCTCCATAAAGAAAGAACTGGTGATCAAATCCATCAATTTGTTCAAATATGCTACGGCGTACTAATACTGCCGCTGCACTCACCCAGGAGGTTTCCAGTGTCATGGGATTGTAAATTTTGGGGTGTTCATAAGGAGACTGTCGTGCTTCCCATGCAGAAATATTTTCTGTATCATTCCTGGCTGTATTCATTAATATTGGGATACAGCTGTCGGATAATTGTGTATCAGGATTGAGAATAAAAATATAATCATTGCAGCCTTGTGCAATAGCAAGATTATGCGCCCTGCCAAAGCCAATATTTTGCTTACCTTCGATAAGATGATAGCTTTGAAAATTCTCTATGAGAGGCTCAATTAGTTGCTGCAATTTTAATAGGGTATTATCAGAGCTGTTATTGTCATAGATTAGTAAACTGATATCCGACAGGGGCATAGCCTGTTGAATGAGACTGCTTATTAGATTTTCTAAATGACGTTCTGAGTTGTGTAAAACAATACTGATATCAAGCAAGAGGCAACCTCTGTTATGCTAATGGTATGTTGCAGGCGTATTATCAGCTAGTCAGAGGGCGGAGTCAAATGGCATATTGTGCCCAGCCTTTGGATAATATGGCTTTACTAAAAAAAAGATTTAAGTTTCCTTAAAGGCTTTGTCATCCGCCAGCTTAAAGAATTAGTAAATAATTGATATTGTTCAGAAAGAGCTGTATTTACATTGCTCAGATTCTGGTTTAAGTTTTCTATTGATTTATTCTTGTCATCAATCAGTTTATCTTTCTCTTTAATGGCAGCAAATAATTCACTGATGGCTTCATTTTTTTCTATCAGTGCACTTTCTTTTTCACTGATGGCATAGTCTTTTTCACTGATAGCACAGTCTTTTTCAGTAATGGCACTAATTTTTTCACTAATAGCCTGATCCTTCTCTTTGATTGCCCGATCCTTATTGTCTATAATGGCTTTATCAGTTTGAATTTCCAGGGACAATGCAGATATTTGTTCAGACTGCTGATGAAATGACTGCTCGTTAATTTCAAGATTTTTTTCCAAAAATTGAAAGGTTTTCTTTAAACTGTCTGCTCCGGCTATTTTGATCCATTGTTCAAAAAGTTCAAATGTAGCTGGCTGTTTGTACTGATTAGTTTGTGAAAAACCACCGCATGTATTGAGATATTTGAAATCTCCCTGTTGAGATAATTGCATCAGAAAATCCCAATGCTGTCCTGAATTCAGTGTTGTGTTAAATCTAAGACTGGTATTTAAAAACTGGCGGGAAAATAGTAATCCGTGAATGGGGATTATTTTATCAGAGAGTAAAAAAAGGTAATCAAAGGCTTGCTTAAAGGCAATTCCATGACTGCTTTCAATGTCACTATAGACGATGCTGGCATTGTCTTCCCGAATCGCAGTTAATAACGACTCTATGTGTCCTGGATAAATAATATCCCCTTCATCCAGGATCAAGATAAAGTCACCCTGACAGAGTTCTAATCCTTTATTGGCGGCAGTTGAATAGCTGTGTGCAGGGCTAAGATCCAGTGTCTGTACATGAGTTAGATTTTTTTTAGCCTGCTGGAAGCATTTCGTTTTACTGTGATGACCATTATTGATCAGAATCAGTTCAATATTCGGGTAAGTTTGCTGCAGCACAGAGTCAATAGAAGAGAAAGTATTGTTTTGTGTTTGTAATATGACACTGATGAGAATAGGGGTTTGTTCTTTTTCCTGTTCCCAGTAGGGTCTGAACTGTTCAATCGTGTTTAGCGTTAATGACTGGTCAGGCATACTAAAAAAGTGGAATGCTTCAGCGTATTCAACACCATGAGGCAGAGTGTAGGTTCTGGACTTATTGATACTGATAATTGAATCAATATAATTATTTTCATCAAGCTGGCTCTGATACAGCTCCATTACCTGACGTTTATCATCAATGACAGGAGATATATCGATAAGATAATTAGCACCGGCCTGTTGACTGGTAATTTCATAGGAAAAAATATTATTATGGAAATCACAGGCTGTGAGTGCCTGCCAGGCAATGTAGGCTGTTGCACGGTGATCGGGGTGAAATTCAGTTAAAGCAGGAATAAAAACAGATTTTGCCTGGCTTTGTTCAATGAGTTTGAGAATGCTCTGTATGAGTTTTTGATGACTGATTAAGTGCTGATCAGGCTGTTCTAAAAAAGTGACGTCAATGATACCCAATTGCTCAACAACCTGAAGTACTTCCTGACGGCGGGTTTCAATTAATTCATTAATGTCCGAATCATCACTTCCACCCTTGGCACCATCGGTTAAAATAAGCAGAGAGACAGAAATGTTTGCTTTATTGGCAAGAAGTAAACTACCACCCATACCAAATGTTTCATCATCTGCATGGGGTGCAAATATTAACCATGGGCCTTCAGGTAATGGACTGGTCTTGAAAGGAATTATATCGGTTTCTTGCATAAGCATACTTTTGTTGATAGTAGGGAGTTTCAGTATTATATAATTTATTTTGCATCAGCATTATAATATTTTAGCCTCTTAATGAAAATATTAAATACATATAAACAAAAAAAAAATTAAATATGTTGATTATAAGAGACTTATCCAGCTTATCTGGGTTAGGATATCGGTATCAATAGACATGGAACACAGAAATGAATTTATTTTCATTTAGTAAGCCAAAAAGAACGCTCATTAATTTATTGTTTATTTTAGGTTTAATCTCTATATTTATAACATCATTGGCAGTTACATCTGTTGTTTTATGGAATTATTACCCTGATATCTTTGCAAAAATAGATAAGATGATACCCAATTATTATCATAAGAAGATAAAATTCCTCTATTCTGTTGTTTCAGATTCAAATAATGAGGAAGAAAGATATCAGTATTATCATAAGCTCTATGAGAAATTAACAGATACCAGCACACTGAGCAAGTATTATCATTTCAGGCAGGAGTCAGCTGGTTATTTAATTAACTATTATATCGATAAAGGTCAATTAAGTCAGGCTATGGAAATAGCAGAAAAATGGGAAAAAAATTATCCTTATGATTTTTCGGCCAAGTTTGCTTATATCAGGACTCTATCACAGATTGATCACAATTTATCTTCTTCTTACTATAAAAAACTCTATGAAAAACATCGTGATATTGTTGAAGTAAGTAATGGCTATATTTCTTATCTGATTGAACAGAAACAGTATAACCGTGCACTGAATGTAGCCAGAAAAAATAGTAAAACTGCTCAGCAAAATGCCACATTCCAGGTGTTTTATAATGATGATAAGGAAGGGTTTTCTGAGTCTCAGTCAATAAAATACAGCGCAGGAAATTACACTATTATAGATAATGTACATCATCTCAATCTCAGTAAAAAAATGACCCGATTTAATGGACTCAGGTTTGATCTGGATTCACTTGCCATTGGTACTGTTATATCAGATGTGAATACATCACTCAGTCCCCTCCGTTTAAAAGAAGAATTAATAATTTCCGGTACTAAGCATCTAAAAAAAATAAAAAGTAATAAATATCAGATAACCGGCCTGGATCCCTATTTTGTTTTTGAACTTCCTGAATCAATCAATCATTATCAGGGTAAACTGGATATAAAATTCTCAGTAAAAATTTATCAGGGAAGCTACCAGCTGAATGATATTTTAAGCAGTAATGAATGGCAGTTGTCTACTATAAATAAAAAGAAGTCTTATCCTTTTTCACTTAATAATATAAATAATAGTTATACTGCCAAGCGTCAGATAGATTCTACAATGACATCTAAGGTTAGAATTGACTGGCCGTCTTTACAATCTTTGAAAATAAAAAACTTTAAGCTGGTTTTGAATGAACAATATGAGTATGACAAAAAAGATATTATGTCACAAAATAGTATTGAAAGTCTTGCTGATAGTTTGATGATTGCGGCTGACAATCCATATATTGTTATAGATTTGAAAAAGAGCCTGGATATAAAACAGTTTAAAATCGATATTGACTTTGATAATACGATTAAATAAAAAAATTATGAAATTATTTTGGAGTACTTTTTATGCTACTTAAAATAATTCCAACAATTTTTTTGGTTAAAGACTTTGAAAATGAATCAATTTAAAAAAATAATTATTGCCAGCTTAATTATTACTCTGCCTGTTTCAATATTATTTTTGATCGTCAGTATTAATACAATTTTTTTATTTTTTCAATTTAAAGAATTTGTTCCTCATTGGGCACCACAAGAGAAGATTATCTATCGAATTGCCTATGTAGAGTATCTTAAATTAAAAAATAGTTTGAGTAGTGATTTCACAAAAAAAAATAATGAAGATCCTTCTCTTATTATTAAAAATAAACTATTCAATCAGTTGATTTATGATTTACCTGATAGTGGCTATAAAAATAAAAGTGCTTTTTTATTTCTGGATAATGATCTTTATAAAGGAAAATTGAGATTAAGAGGGGATAATTATTATCATTGGCTGTTTCCGAATAAATCCTGGCGCTTTAAAACATCCAGGAAAAAATTAATTAACGGCATGCATAAGTTAAATTTTATTATTCCAAAAGAAAATGCTGCGCTTAATAATCACATGTCATACAAACTGGCAAGCCAATTAGGTTTGTTAACGCCGGAAAGTCAATTTGTTAATCTTTATATCAATGGTCAATCCAATGGTCTTAAATTAATGATCCCGCAAATTGATGAGAGTTTTTTAAGAAAAAATAAACGCATGCCCAATGATATATACAAGGGTGATAACATGGGTTCAAAAAAAATATTAGGTGCTAAAATCAATGTTTTTGATACACCTAGTATCTGGGAAAAAGCATCCTATAATAATCATTATTTAAAAGATGAAAGACGATCATTGGAAAAATTATTATTAGACAAGGATTATTCTTTCCTGGATATTGATAGCTTTGCTCGCTTTTCTTTTTTTATCGACATGATTAATTCATATCACTTTGATGATAGCCATAACTGGATTTTTTATTATGATAATTATTATGAAAAAATGTATCCTATCATCTGGGATACACTGGGCTGGTGGGAAGGATGGGATAAAAAACATAATGTCAATATCGCGTCTTCTCTGTTTTTAAAAGATTTATATAGCAATTATGAGTTCTTATATAAGAAGTATGAAATTGCTTATGATTATTTTTCTAAAAGTAATCATGCTTTTATTGATGTGATGAATAATGAGATTACTACTTTAAAAAACAAGATTAATATGAATCAATATTCACTGAGAACAGATGCCAGAAAAATGAATACAGCACAGACTCTGGCTGAAATTGATCTATTTAAAATAAAAATTTCAGATAGATTGAGTGTTGTTAAAGATTATTTTCTGGGGGATGTTAAGCCTGAAGATTATGCCTGGTCATTACATAATAATCACCTGAGAATTGCTGTGAACGGTTCTAAGATGATTACAAAAGTAATTGTTAAAACAAAAAATAATGATAAACCTGAACAGATTTCATTGTATTACCTATCCGAAGAACAAAAAGTCATAAAGTCATCATCAAAACAGTTTGTCGTAAATAATAACCTGATAGAGATTAGGCAAAATCTTTTGGCTATGGTGGATCTAAAGCCGATAGATACTACGCCATGGCATTATGCGGATTTTAATAAAGCAAGCTATGATTTTGCGTTTGATGGTATGGATATTAATAATATTGATAGCGTTTCCTTAGAATTTTTAAATTTAACTAAGCAGCGTGTCAAGATTAACAGAGTAAAAAATACAGAGATAGAAGTATTTAAAAATGCCCACAATGTTTTTGCACAGACTCTTAATTCAACACCACTGGTCTGGAGAGGGGATCAGTTTTTTTCAGGATTTAATACAATAAAAAGTAATATTATTATTGAGTCTGGAAGCAGAATTATTATGGATAAAAATGCAACATTAAAATTACTGGGAAAAGTTACCGCACTGGGGACAAAAGAAAACCCCATTATTTTTCAGGCTAAAGACAAAACGAAACCCTGGAATGCCATTGTACTCAAAGATGAGAAAGCCAATGGTTCTATCTTTAAGCATTGCATATTCAAAGATGGTAGTGGTGATAAGGGTGACTTGTATGAGTATACCGCGATGTTATCGATTCATAATGTAAAAGAATTATTGATTGAAGACTGTGCCTTTTATGACAGCCATAGAACGGATGATATGGTTCATGCTATTTATAGTGATGTCACTTTTAAAAATACCAGCTTTGTCAATTCATTGTCCGACGCACTGGATGTTGATATTTCCAATTTGGTGGTTGATCATTGTGAGTTTATTGATAGCGGTAATGATGCTATTGATTTGATGACCAGTAATGCCATTGTTAGTCATACCCGTTTTATCAATTCAGCTGATAAGGGTATTTCTATTGGTGAAGGGAGTAATCTTCTGGCCGCTAATAATGTTATCAGGGGTAATGAAGTCGGTATGCAGAGTAAGGATACTTCAAAAGCTTATATTTATAATGCAACTTTTAGCGGCAATAAAACAGCCGTGGATGCCTATCATAAAAACTGGCGTTATAGTGAAGGCGGCAGTATTTTTGTGGAGAATAGTGTTTTTAAAAATAATATTGATAATGCAACTGTCGGGAAAAAATCAAAAATTGTAATCAACAATAGTGCTATGGATACAGTGGATATGATTGATGCTGATAGTCTTCTCAAGAAAAAAATTATCATCAGCCATGGAGAGCGGATTATGCCTCAATTTGATAATGCTTTTTTTACTCTGATACCATAGCTGTTTATTGAAGTTAAAACAGGGTTTGTAATACCGGTGGAATCAAGAGTTGTCCTGTATTGTCTTTTGAAATAGATAATGTAATATTTTGTTCTTTATCCATTAACTCAAGCTTTGGAATATGCAAACTGACACTGCTAAGTGTTGGTAAACAATAATTATCAATTTTTTGATTGCCGGTAATTTTTTTATAATGAGTTAAGGTAAAAAAATGTTCTTGCTTGTGCTTCTGTAAAGTGGCTGAATAGGCAATATTATTGACCAGAACTGCAGGTATTTGCAATTGCTGACGGCTCTTAAGATAAGTCGCCTGCAAAGTGGAAGGAGGTGCTGTGCATTGTTTTATTAAAGACTTCAGGTCGCTTAATAATACCTTGTTTTCAAATGAGAACGCAGGGGGATCGAAACAATGATCAAGATTGACATTGAGCTTATGTAATAAGGTATTTTTGGCCAGTGGAATAGGACTCAGTTCATTATCATGACCAAAATAAAGAGTCAGATTTTCCTGCTCGGAAAGCAGCAGTATAAAATCCAGTGATGCTGTCTCTTTAATTAATCCGGGAATATCATATTGGCTGATGATGAGAGTTTTCTTTATTTGTTTTTTCTGGTCGAAAAAAGTAATTAAGGCCAGTTTGTTTTTCTTAAAGAAAAAATCTGATAATGAGTAGCCTTCATAAGTTAAGGCCATATTATAATTACCAATACTCAGATGCTGATTAGGTTTAGACTGTAAGCGGAACTTTTGTTCAGTCGTGCAGAGCCCGCTCTCTTTATGTGTCAGCTTCTGACTATTCACATAACGAATAGCAGAGTATAATTTTGTTTTATCAACTTTATCATTATTGACTAACGTGCTGTCTGCAGATGTTTTTTTGAGTAAATTTTGCCCCAATAGAAAATTCTGATGATGTTTTACTTGCAATAATTCCAGTATGGTCGGTGTTAAGTCCATATGGGTACCCACGGTTTTAATTTCTCCGGAAAGTTCAGTATTAAGTATGATAAAGGATAATTTCCTTTTTTTATCTTTGGGATAAAAAGGCTCAGCATCATTGCGCATGGAAAGGTGGTCACTGAACAGGACAATAATAGTATCTTTCCAGGCGGGATGGCTGGATATTTTTTTGATAAACCGGCCAATCAGCTGATCGGTACAATGCACAGAGTGCAGCATACTATTATCAATAGCCTTATAAGGTGAACAGGAGGCTGAAGGATGCCCCTTAGGAGGATGGGTATCTAAGGTGAGCAGGGTGAGATTAAACGGCTGCTCCCTGTCCGCCAGCATGCTGAATTTTTCAACAGCCATATCAAATAAGGTGTCATCATAAAATCCCCAGCCGCTCAAATAGTCCTTGTCTTTATAATCAGCTAATAATTCATTTAGCCCAGAGACATCATCATAATGATGCTCACGTAAAAAAGCACCCTTGCCGGCAAATTCAAGTGATGCTCCGCCTAAATAGCTTTGTTGATAACCAGCCTGATGCAGAATGTCACTCAGGCAGACAGCGGAATTTAAAAAACCCTGTGACATAATATCATTACCATGATTGTTATTATCAGAAAGCAACGGGGTTCCGCACATGGACGATGAAACTCCGGCAATTGTCCAACTGGTACCGGGAGTTTGATGAATATCTGAAAACCAGCTGCCGATTTGCTTATAATGATTTAAATTAGGTGTCAGTGATTTAAAGTCAGTTTCATCAGTATAAATGGCTTCAAGACTTTCCATATAAATTAAGACTAGATTTTTCCCTGATTTTGCATCAATTTTATTTTCTGCTCTTATGGTTTTCACGTTTAAACCCAGTTCTTCTAACTGATCGATTGTCCAGTTTGTCCTGTTATCTGATATCTGACTCAGTTGGTATTGTGAGAATTCTTTAATGGCAGAATGAGGCAGCAATGTCATTATAAAGAGAAAAAAAGCAATTTTTAATGAATGCTTTTGAAATAACTTTTTTTGACTAAGCTGATATATTAAGGCTGTAAAGCCGCTAAGTAATAGAATGATTAACCAGAATAAAGCCGGGTAATTAAGCCAGGTACTTTTTATTGTTCCCCAGGTAAAATGGAAGAAAAAACGTTCATTAAAGCCTTCACCTTGCAGGTAATAGGAAATGGTCAGCATGATTTCAAAGATCAGCATGGTCAGAAAAATGATGAGATTAACTGAAAAGGAAAACCACTTGCTGAGACGTGATGTAGTGATGAGGGTGGCTGTTGAAAATAGAATAATAAATAAGATGGAGCTGGATAAAGAAAAAATATCCTGAGCATAGCTGTAGTGATAGCTGAATAGGATGGGAAGAAAAGCAAGAATAAGGAGTGTGAAAAAAGTGATCAATGGTGATGTCTGATAATTAAATTTTAGTCAGGCATTATAATATTTTGACAAGTATTTGTAAAATATTGTTATTCTTACTAGCAGAATGAAGAGAAGGCTTTATAATAAAGGGTTGGACATGGCCTTAAGATAAGGGGTTCGCCCTAAAGGATAGGTTCCATAACGAAATCAAGATTTCTATGTAACTAAAATAATAAATTTTTAAGAACCCCTAAGTAAGCTTATAGTACCTTTTATATATGGAAAAAAAATGAGTTTCTTTTCTTTTGAAAAGCCAAAGAAAACAATTCTTAATTTGTTGTTTTTTACTGGAATAGTGTCCTTTATCATCAGTGTTCTTGCTATTTTTACCTTTGTTATATGGGGATATTCCCCTGCCATTGTTATGAAGGTTGATAAAGTTATCCCCGATTTTTATGGTTCCCATATTAAATCCTTATATAAAAAAGCTAAAAAATCAAAAGATATTTCTCAGCAGTATGAAAGATATTTAAAATTATATGAAGCTCTAGAGAATGTGAGTATTTTAAATAAATACTATTCCCGGAGACAGGATTCAGCAGAATTTTTAATACATTATTATTTAAAAAATGAGCAAGTAGATGAAGCGATGCTTATTGCTGAAAAATGGCAAGACAATTATCCCTATGACTTTACCGGAAAGTTTATCTATGCAAAAGTCCTGTCATTAACTGATAAAGATAAAGCGCTGAAATATTTTTCAGAATTGTATAATAAACATAAAGATATTCATGATGTTAGAAATGCTTTTGTCCAATTTTTAATGGATGAAAAATATTATAATCGTGCCATACAGGAGGTTGGGTATAATCAAAAGTTATTTCAACAATACACCTCATTTCAAGTTTTTTACAATGATAATAATGCTGCTTTTTCACAAAAACAATCGCTTCGATATAAAAATATTAAAGCTCATGAAAATAATCAGTCATATGAAATCAGCTTTTCAAGAAAATTTAAAAAATTTAAGGCTCTAAGACTGGATATTGATAAAATACCGGACGGTTCACAGGTGACTGAACTCAAGGTTTTAGTTAATGGCTTCAACTTGAGTCAATCTCTGGATGTATTGAATATGCACAGCATCAGAAAATACGATAAAGATGTTTATTTTCTTGATGGTGCTGATCCTTATTTTAAATTTGCTTTAAGCGATAAAATCAAAAATATTTCAGCGAAATTAGATATTCATTTTTCGTTAAAGGTACAGGCACATTCACCAATAAAAAAGATCATACAACATCCAGGCTGGCAATTAGTTTTCGGCAAAGGTGGTATTGATTTTGATAAAAATGAATCATATCATCCTAAACTAAAAAAAATGGCTAATCGATATGTTGCCAGTAATGATTTGGATAAAAAATCAGTTAAACAAATTAGATTTTCCTTCCCCGGTTTATTAAACTTGCGCGTACAGGATATTAAAATAACTCTCAACAATGAGGATCTTGTAAGTAAAGACAATATTTCTCTTTTGCATGATATAAAAAGGGATTCTGGACAATTAATCATTACCGGTTCTGAACCTTATGTTGTGTTAGAGGTAATGAAAGCTGCAGATATTAAAAACATATCAGTAGAAATAATCTTTAGTGAGATGAAATATGACAAAGATTAAAAAGATTTTTATTCTCGGCATGTTCATTACTTTACCTGTCAGCAGCTATTATATCTATTGGTTAAACAATACTCTGTCTCTTTATTTTCAATTTGATGAAACAAAAAACTGGATACATAGGGGGCAGCGTTTATACAGGATAGGGCTTATAGAACATAAATCAGCTGTAAATACGGTAGTGTCTAAGTTATTAAAAAGCCAGCCAGCAGATATTAATTTATATTCTGAAAAAAAATACCTCAATAAATTAATGTCCAATTTACCAAAAAGTGGTTTTAAGGAAAAAAAAGCCTTTTTGTCTATTAATGGTGAAGTGTTTAAAGGCAAAATAAAGTTAAGAGGGGATAATTTTTATCATTGGCTCTATCCGCAAAAATCATGGCGCTTTAAAAGTTCCAAAAAAAAATTAACAAGGGGGGTTCATAAATTTAACTTTATTATTCCCAAAGGTGTTGAAATACTGAATAACCACTTGTCCTATAAACTGGCAAAAGAATTAAATTTATTGGCACCTGACAGCGCTATGATCACACTGGCCATCAACAATCAATTCAATGGTATTAAATTGATGGCTGAACAAATAGATGAGAGTTTTTTAAGAAAAAACAGAAGAATGCCTAATGATATCTATAAAGGGGATAATATGGGCTCAAAAAAAGTAGTAGGTGCCTCTGTGAGTTTAATTCATACACCCAGTATCTGGGAAAAAGCAGCGTATAATAATCACTATCCAAAGGACTCAAAAAAACCTTTGCAGGCATTACTGATAAATGATGATAATTCCTTATTTGATATCGATAGCTTTGCACGTTTTTCTTCATTTATAGATTTAATCAATACACATCATTATGACGATGCTCATAACTGGATATTCTATTATGACCAGTATTTTGAACGCATGTATCCCATTGTCTGGGATCCTGTGGGCTGGTGGCCTGATTGGGAGAAACGTTCGGCTGTTAATATTATTTCTTCCGGATTATTAAAACGTTTATATATGAATTATCAATTTTTATATAAAAAATACGAGATAATGTATGAATTTTTTAGCCATAAAAATGAATTTCTTAAAATAATCAGCCAGGAAGTTGCCCTGGCAAGAGGAAAGATATTGGAGGCTGGTTATACTTTTAGAATGGATAACCGCAAGCTTATGGCATCCTCTGATGCACTGAAGCAGCTTAATCAGTTTGAAAATAGAATTAAAAAACGGTTTAAACTATTAGAAAATTATTTTGTTGGTGCGATAGATAGCAAAAATTATGCCTATTTGATAGCTGAAAATAAAATACGTTTGTCTATTGATGGTCATAAGATGGTTGAGAAAATTATCATTGACAGTAGAAATTTAGATAAACTTCAAACTGTATATTTATCCTATAAACTTAACGGGGAAAAAGTCAGGGAAAAATTACAAAATTATCATGTAGAGAATAATCATCTGATTATTAACCAGAAATTACTGGCAGCAGCTAAACTCTCCAAACAATTAGAATTTGAAAAAGTCAGTTATGAACTGGAACTTGATGGTATTAGTATGAATGATATTGTTGATGTTTCTCTGATTTTTTTAAATCTTCAGCAGCAAACTCTTTTGCTCAACAAAGTAGATAGTATTGGTGATAATGGATTGAATGCCGTCTATGACATCACTAATCAACAAGCAAATTCTGCAGTGGAGATCTGGTCCAATATAAAAAGATTTTCAGGTTTTAATATTATTAATAATGATATTATTATCGATCCGGGAACCAGGATTATTATGGATGAAAATGCAACAGTAAAGGTGTTGGGGCGGGTCACAGCAAAAGGAACAAAAGAAAATCCGATTATTTTTGAGGCCAAAGACGCCTCAAAACCATGGGGTGCCTTTGTGCTCAAAGATGAGAGAGCCAATGGTTCTATCTTCAGGCATTGTATATTCAAAGATGGTAGTGGAGATAAGGGTGATTTATATGAGTATACGGCTATGTTATCTGTTCATAATGTAAAAGCACTATTGTTTGAAGACTGTGCATTTTATGACAGTCATATAACGGATGATATGGTGCATGCTGTTTATAGTGATGTGAATTTTAAAAACACCAGATTTGTTCGTTCTCTGGCTGATGCACTGGATGTTGATATTTCCAATCTGGTAGTTGATCATTGTGAATTTATTGATAGCGGCAATGATGCTATTGATTTGATGGCCAGTAATGCAATTGTCAGTAATACCCGCTTTATCAATTCAGCAGATAAGGGTATCTCTATTGGTGAGGGGAGCAATCTATTAGCCGCTAATAATGTTATTAAAGGTAATGAAATTGGTATGCAAAGTAAGGATACCTCAAAAGCCTATATCTATAATGCAACTTTTAGCGATAATAAAAAGGCTGTAGATGCCTATCATAAAAACTGGCGTTATAGTGAAGGCGGCAGTATTTTTGTGGAGAATAGTCTATTTGAAAATAATAATAATAATGCGACTGTTGGAAAAAAATCTAAAATTGTGATTAACAATAGCATAATTGATAACATTGATATGCTGGATGAGAAAAGTATTCGCAAGAAAAAAATTATCATTAGTAATCGTGAGAAGATTATGTATCACTTTGATGAAGAGCTGTTTAGTAACAAAATGCAACTTATTCAAAAACAAATGAAAGGTTATCATGAGTAATACTCTTAATAATAAAGTCCAGGAACATTTTTTACGCTATGAATTTAAATATATTTTAGATAATGATAAAAAACAACAGGTTGAAAGTGAACTTGTCCATTTTATGCAGCTTGATCCCTTTGTAGAACAGTTTGAAAATAAAAAATATTTAGTCAGAAGTTTGTATTTTGATGATCCGGTATATTCATTCTATTATGAAAAAACGGATGGATTAATGCATAGGCAAAAATTTAGAATTCGTACCTATGCAACACAATATAATGAAAATATTCCTATTATGCTGGAGCTGAAAGGACGCTATAATAATTTTGTGTATAAACACAGAACACCAATAAGCCATAATTCAACATTGGTTAAGGATACTTTCTTATTGACTAAACAGCTGGAAAAAATACCGGCTAAAGCTGTTACCCAACAGTTTATTTATGACAAATATAAAAAAAATATTAAGCCTGTTATGCTGATTGATTATCAGCGTCGTGCATATCAGAGTAAATATGACTACGAATTTCGTATTACTTTTGATGGAGAACTTTTTGGAACTCAGACAGAGCAATTATTTCCAGAGGATAAGCGTTATAAAAGACGCTTAATAGATGGCTATACGATTATGGAGGTCAAGTTTAGAAAACATGTTCCTCCATGGTTTCATCGAATTATGATAAAATACCAGTTGAACCGTATCTCTATTTCAAAATATTGTACCGGAATGGAAAGCACACCTTTAATTGAAGATTTAGATGACTAAGGAAAAAAAGTGGAAAATCAACTAGTTGAAGCAATGAGTGGGGTTTTTAATTATACGCCTTTTGAAGTTATTCTTAATAGTTTTCTGGCACTTATTTTAGGTCTTGTTATCTCTTATACCTACAAGAAAACACATCAGGGTTTATCTTATTCCCAATCTTTTGTGTTGACGGTTATTTTTATTACTATCATTATCGGTATTGTGATGATGGTGATTGGAAATTCATTGGCACGTGCTTTTGCTCTGGTTGGTGCCTTGAGCATTATACGTTTTAGAACGGTAGTAAAGGACACTAAGGATACGGCTTATGTCTTTATGGCTTTGGCTGTTGGAATGGCTGCTGGTACAGGTAACTATTTTATTGCAGTCTATGCAACTGCCTTCTTATCAGGAGTGGCCTGGGTCTTGTTTAAGTTTAACTATGGTGTGCAGCGTTCCAGTGATTTTATTTTACGCTTTTATTTTGATAAAACTGCAGACTCTGATGATATCTACGTCACTTTCATCAATGATCACTCTGATAATAATGCCTTGCTGCATATGGAACCTTCAGGTGATGGCAAAAATCTCTATATGACCTATGACATTTCTTTAAAAGAAGATATAAATATGAATAATTTTATTGATGATTTTTCTAAAATAGGGAGTGTTTCAGAAGTAGTTCTGGTGAGTGCAAAAAATGATATCACTTATTAAACCTAACCCCCCCTCTATCCCTCTTTTAAAAAAGGGGAGGAGTGAGTCGTTACAAAAAAATATTTATTTTCAAATAATATTATTTATTCTCTGCTGTTTTAGCAGTCAGTCTTATGCGGCGGTCGACTTATTTGATAGTAATCGGGGTAAAACAGACAAAGTGGGAAAAAAGAAACCAGTCAAACCAAAGCCAAAAGCAAGACAAAAGACACTTGATCTAATGTTTGTTGGAATTTCACGTACTGGCAGTACCCGATTGTATTTTAAAGATAAAAAAAATAAGCAGGTTATGGTTTCATTTGATGCACAAAAGCAAACAGCACTGCCTGGCTATGATGATTTAATTATTGAAAAAATAGAAAATCGTTCTTTGTTTGTAAAGGATGCTAAAAATAAATATTGTATTGATGATGAGAAAAAAGGGCTTTATTGTTTGTCGGATCAAAAGCTGATTGAAATGAGATTAGTGAGAAAATATGTTGCTGCCTCGAGAACTGTGCCTAAATCGGCTAAGAATAAAGCAGGTATTGTTCGAATTGATCCTAAAGATGTACCTGAAGGACAACGCTTGATAAAGACACCTTTTGGTGATCGTCTGGCACCTAAAAAATAAGCTCTTCATTTTATCAGTTTCAGTAATTCCTCTACGTTTATTTCAATCATTAAACCTGACTGTAACTCTCTGACCCTCTGTTGTTGTTCTAATAGTTGTTGATGTCTTTTTCTATTTACTTTCTGTTTCAGAGGAACTCGATAAATTGCAGTGGTTTTTGCAATATTAACAAAAGGTCGATAGTTTATACTGAATCGAACCCAAAGATTCCAGTCTTCGTTGAGATCAATCTCAGGATTAAAACCACCACACTCATGATATAAAGAATGATGAAACAGGACACTGTTAATGGGCAGGTAGTTTGCCTGGAGTAATGCTGGAAAAGAAAAACCTTGTTTAAAATGTGAAAAAAGATGTCCTTCATGGAGAATGCTATTATTATCCTCTGCGTAGACTGAAGGTAATTCAAAGGCGAAACTATAAGCCAGTTTAGTGTGATTTTTTTCTATGGCGATCAATAACTGCTCAATATGATCGGCATACAGTAAGTCATCTTCATCAAGAAAAAGATAGTAGTCACCGGTGGCATTTTCCATAGCCTGATTACCCGCATGACAGCGTCCTTTATTGTGGCCAAGAGCCTGATAGTTAATATTCAGTTTTTTCTGGTAGGGGATCAGGAAATTATCTAATGTCTGCTGACCATCTTCAATAATTACTACTTCAATTAATTGGTAGGTTTGATTTTCAATACAGCTTAATGCCTGTGCCAATAATTTCTGTTTGCCCATTGTGCGAATTAAAATTGAGACTGGTTTATCGTTTTTTAGTGATAAACAAGGACTGATATCATGTGTATTGCCTATGCGGGAAGTATCATAATCCCAATTAGAAAAAACAGGCTTATTATTTTTTTTTGAAGTTTTATGACGGTGTTGTAAACGCAAGAAAAATTTTATCAAATTTTTTAGAATAATAATAAACTGCAATTGAATGGGTTGTTTATTGGTCTTGGTATTGAGTAATAAAGTATGTTGCCTGAGTCCATTATATATTGACTTTAAACTGCCGAAACGAGTGTGAAGAAACAGATTGATGCGGATACTATCAATTAATTTCAGAGTGGAGGAAAAATCAGGATTATAGGTGATAATGGACTGAGGAATATAGCGTAAACGACTTCCAATGTCTCGTAAACGCCATGATAAGTCAACGTCTTCACCGTAGGGGCAAAAAAATGACTTAAAACCTTTGACCTGTTCAAAGGATGCCCTTCGAATCATGACGGCAGTGTTAGTGAACCAGGAGGTCTCCAGCGTAATGGGATCATAAGTCTTAGGATGTTCATAAGGTGACAGGCGTGGTTCCCAGGCGGAAACATCAGACTTATCTCTCTTTGCTATATTATATAATGTGTCTAGTCCTGTTTCTGATAACTCCACCTGCGGTTTTAACAGGAAAATAAAATCATTCTTACCATGGGCAATGATTAAATTCTGAGCCTTGCTGCAGGCAATCCGGGTGTTACCTTTAATAAGAATATATTGCTGGAATTTTTTTTGCAGTGGTCTGATTAATTCATCCAGAATTAATAAGGTGTTATCAGAACTATTATTATCATAAATCAGTAAACTAATCTCAGATAGCGGGAATGTCTGCTGTTTAAGGCTGGCGATAAGTCTTTCAAGATATTGTTCTGAGTTGTGTAAAACAATGCTGATATCAAGCAAGATAAAATCTCTTTCTGCACATAATAGAAAATTATAGTATACAATAGTTAACAAGGTTTATTAACCTGGAATAATACTTGTGTAGAATGGGTAAAATACAATGACAGGTAATGTAAAAGCTAATGAATAAAATTTATTCTTCTTTAAGAATGAAAATAACTCACTTTTTCTTTAAGCTCTTCTTTACAAAGCTGGAAGTTAATTTACAGGCAAATGAACAAATAAAAATAACTAAGCAACATTATTATTCCAGTGGAAGTCATCCTTTTTTTGATGTTTCATTTAAAAAAGGAGGATTAAGTCGTTGGGCAAGATTTTGCTTATCCCTGCAGTGTGATTTTCCAATTAGTCCAGATCTTTACTTTGATTGTGGAACAGGCTTTTCAGAGCTGGACAAAATAACCTTGGCGATTGATATTGATGGCAAAATTGATTGTTTGCTGCGTATACCTGATGGCTGTGAAAAAATTCGCTTTGTTCCTATGAAGCAAAAGGGAAATTTTAATTTACAGTCATTTAAGTGCTATCAGGTTTCAAAATATACAGTGATACTGTTTTTTCTATATACACAAATGCCAGTGCTTGTTAATCAGCTTATATCCAGACAGATCTGGGCAAAGCATAAGGCTCTGTATCATATTCGTTATATTCTTGTTGAACGTCTGTCAAATGGTGTTAATCTATTAGACAAGCCCTTATTGAATGATACATCAAATTATGGAGGATATATCAGGCTTAGTGAGCAATTACTATCCTCTCAGCTTGAAGAATATGATTTTTATCCTGCTCAGTTAAACCCTGAGTTTTTATTAATGATAATATTAGCCGACTATGATCCTGTTTTTATAGAAAAATTGAAAAAATCACTGCAGGTGCAGTCTTATCCACATTGGCAATCAATCGTTATTTCTGCCAATAATGAATTACTCTTACCATTGTTTAAAAATGATCCCCGTTTTAAATTTTTTGAAACAGATACTGTTTCCACGAGTCAGCAATGTAATCAATTGATTTCATATTCAGTTAAGCATTGTTCATCTAAGGAACAGATTATTGTCTTTCCGGCTGCCGGTGTGCTTTTAAATCCAATGGCTTTATCTATTCTAGCCGCCACTTATTCTAAAAACTCTTCATTTAAAGTTGCCTATGCTGATGAAGATTCTATTGACAGCAATGGAAAACATTTTAACCCAGTATTTAAGCCGGACTGGGACCCTTTTTTACTCAGGAGTCAAAATTATTTTGGCGGCTTGACGGCTTATGAAGCAAATTTCTTTATTCAATTGGGAGGTTTACAGCAGCCGGTTGATTTATTTGCGTACTGGGAACTGGCTTTGAGAGCTTCACGGTTTCTAAAGTCTGAAAACATAGTGCATATTCCAGTGGTACTATCATATCGTGATGAAGAAAATTATTGCTCAGGCGAAATTATGAAGAGTCCTAATACTGATAAAATGCAGCAAATATTATCACAACATCTTGAAAAATCAGGCTCTCCTGTTGTTCAATGTTTATTTCAGGATGAAGGCTTTTATAGATTTCAGTATAAGCTTAAAGAAAAACCACTGGTCAGTATTATTATTCCCACAAAAAATGGCTACCAGATCCTTAAACAATGTATAGCCAGTATTATAGAGCGAAGTTCTTATTCTCATTATGAAATTATCGTGGTTGACAATCAGTCGGATGAGACAAAAACTTTAGATTATTTAGAATCATTATCCCATCAGAATAATATTCGCCTAATACCTTATGACAAACCTTTTAATTATTCGGCAATTAATAATACTGCAGCTGAATATGCACGAGGAGATATTTTATTATTCCTTAATAATGATATCGAAGTGATCAATTCTGAGTGGCTATCTGAAATGGTGCAACTGGCTCTTTTACCAAAAGTGGGGGCAGTGGGAGCTAAACTGCTTTTCCCTGATGATTTAATCCAGCATGCAGGGGTTATTCTTGGTTATCGGGGTGTTGCCGGCCATATCTTTTCAGGCTTAAAAAATAATTTAAAACTACCTTTAGGTAGATTACAGGTAGTGCAAAGTTATAGTGCTGTAACTGCTGCCTGTTTAGCAGTTAAAAAAATAGATTTTTTATCGGTTGGTGGTTTTAATGAAGCAGAACTGGCGGTTGCTTTTAATGACATTGATTTATGCTTAAAACTACAGCAGAGTGGATTAATTAACTTATGGACTCCACATGCCAAATTATATCATTATGAATCTCTATCACGAGGTTATGAAAATTCACCGGAAAAACAGGCACGATTTAATAATGAAATTACTTATATGAAAAAAAACTGGCAGTCCCTTTTGCAACATGATCCGATGTATAATGAAAATCTTTCATTAGAAAGTCTGGAGTTTCAATTAGCTACACAAACACGATATGTTCTCTAAATCTGCTTAACCGGCTATTGACAGCATTTCTTTATATAAATTAATGGTTTTGTCAGCAATGTTTTTTAAGTCAAAAAGATTTTCCAGGCGCTTTTTTCCATTTTCTCCCAACTTTATATAACACTGTGGATCATTGCATAGCTTTTGTAATTGATGGCCAAGCTTTTTACTATTGGCAGCTTCAGTATGAATACCTGTTTTGTTGTCCTGACAAACCCAGGTCATACCTGAGCCGGGTATATTACTGACGGCAGTCGGTTTAGCGTAATACATGGCTTCAAGAAGGACAAGCCCGAAGGCTTCCGTTCGTTCAATAGAAGGAAGACAAAAAATATCACAGCTTTTCAGTAAAGCATGTAAGTGTGAATTGCTCAGTTTTCCAGTAAGAAAGATGTGATGAGTGAGTTTTAGATTCTCGATTAGTTTTTGAAGTGAGTCACGTTCTTCACCTTGTCCAATAATAATAAGCTGGCTTTCCGGCATGTATTGCATGGCCTCAATCAGGTATTTATGGCCTTTATAATAGGTTAATCGACCAATGGAAAGTAAACGATGTTTACTTTCTCCCCAGAACTGCTCAGCATAGTCTTTATTTTTGTCAGATAAGGTTGCTTGCTGCTTTGTCAGTCCTAGAGGAATAACCCGGGTTTTTTTAATCCATGCTTTTAAAACGGTACTGCTTTGCTGGTAATGAGGAGATGTGGTAATAATTAGCTGACATTTTTTTAATAATTGAAACTCAAACGGCTGATATAAATAATAGGCAAGAGCAACCATTTTATTGGGAGATGCACCAATCACATCAGAATGCCAGTGAATAACCCAGGGAATTTTCTTAGCCGGAGATGAGAGTAACAGCCAGAATGCAGAGGTATTGGGCATATGTATATGAATAATATCCGGTTTGAACTGTTTTAGAATACGTTGTAAATAGACAGGAAATGCCGGACTGATTGGGGCATATAATAATCGTCCATAACAGGGTACCCGGATGATTTTAACCTGATTAATGTTTTCTTCTGTTGCTAACCGGCCTGATGAATGATCATGCACCAATGCGCAAACAGTATGCTCATCAGAGGTAAGCAAGGGCAGCAACTCTCCCATGAAATTTTCGATACCACCGGAGAAAGGGGGATAATATTTTCCAATATGTAATATTTTCAAGCTATTTACTCATCCATAAATTCCCTCCCCCTCAGGGAGAGGGTTAGGGTGAGGGTTGTCTTTATGATACAATTCAAGTCTTCTATCTGACATAAAATTTATCACTGTCTTACTTTGTTATAAAAAATGTTAGCAAGGCGATAGGGGCAAGTTTTATTTGCTGACGGCTCTCATTTTATCATAAAAGGCTGATTTTTTTGCAATCATGCATCGCTATTATTGTTTCTTATAATCCTGAACTTTCTGTTTTGATAAAGCAGATCAATTCTTTGTTAGCTCAGGTGAAACAAATTTTATTAATTGATAATGCATCTCTTCAGGATCCTTTTGAGCTTCTGAATCAGAATTTCAATGAGCAGCAATTAAGTCAAATTGTGACACAGCGGTTTTTATCTAATCAGGGCGTTGCAGCTGCCTATAATTATGGCATTGGTTTTGCGCAAAAAGCACTATTCAGTCATGTGCTGTTAATGGATCAGGATAGTGTGCCTGATTCCACAATGGTAGAACAATTACTCTTTGCTGAGAAACTATTATTAGAACAAAGCCGTAGACCTGCGGCTCTAGGATCCAATTATTCTGATAGAGAAGACAATATAACGACTTATATCAATAGTGAAAATTGTCCGGTAAAACGACAGAATTGTACACAGAAAAAACAGTTGATTGCCTGTGATCATGTTATTTCTTCAGGTTCATTGATTTCTTTAAGCACTTTAAATCAGGTGGGTTTAATGGACGAGCGTTTGTTCATTGATCTGGTCGATGTGGAATGGGGACTTAGGGCTAAAAGTATGGGATATCAGTCATATGCCGTTTGCAATGCAAACATGTGTCATTTGATTGGAGAAGACAACCACAAAATTTCTATAATTAACAAGCGTGTTAATATACATTCTGCGCTGCGTTATTATTACCAGTTTAGAAATTCTTTTTTATTATACCGAAGAGACTATGTATCATGGTGCTGGATTTCTTATCACTTTACTCCTCATATTCTATTTAAGCTTGCGTATTGTCTGATTTTTACAGCACCAAGAATTGAAAATTTAAAAATGATGTTACTGGGTATATACCATGGTTTTATCGGAAAAAGCGGGAAATTATTATGAGACCGCATATCAGCGTCATTATTGTTAATTATAATAGTGGTTCTTTATTAAAACGTACCTTAGACACACTGGATCAACAAACCCGTTTAGCGGATCGGGTGATTGTAGTGGACAATAACAGTCAGGATAGTTCTCTGGATGACCTGCCGGAATTGCCAGGACTGGAAATTATCAGAGCAGGCTCTAATCTGGGTTTTGCAAAAGCCAATAATTTAGCTGTCGGGAATATTCATGATAGTGATTATCTGGTTCTATTGAATCCAGATGCTTTTGCTGATAAAAAATTTTTACAGGTACTTATTGAAACTGCTGAAAAAAATCCTCAATATCATTCATTTGCCGCTAAAATGATTGATGATCAATGCAGAGAATTTTATGATGGCACGGGTGATGACTATCATATTTCTGGTCGACCAGCACGTCGTCACTATCAGTGCAGGATTTCTGATGTGAATCAACTAAGTGGTCCGGTCTTTAGCTCCTGTGGTGGAGCTGCGATGTATCGGGCATCGAGTTTTAAAGAACTGGGAGGCTTTGATGAGTCCTTCTTCTGTTATTTAGAAGATATTGACCTGGGATTTCGTATGCAGCTGCATGGATATGCTTGCTTCTATGTTGAAAATGCACTGGTATATCATATGGGTTCAGCAATTACAGGCAGGCATAGTGACTTTTCAGTGTATTATGGACATCGAAATTTAGTCTGGACCTATTTTAAAAATATGCCTTTATCTTTATTATTGCTGACTTTGCCTTTTCATTTGTTACTCAATGTTGTTACTATTATTTACTTCTTTTTTCAAGGCAAAGGAAAAGTTATTTTAAGGGCTAAAAGAGATGCATTATCGGGGTTTCCGGAAGTCTGGAAACAACGTCAGGGAGTTCAACACTCTAAAGTAGTCTCTAATTATTATATCTGGTCAATTCTAAATAAAAATTTTTTTTAAGCAATGACTAAATACTAATGAATTCAAATAAATTGTTTGCCAAACCTGATATACATATTTCAATTGTCAGTCATAATCAACTGGATCTGGTTAGGCATCTACTTCATGATTTGAGTACACTGGCATGTCAGCAGCGCTTTCAGGTGACTCTGACCTTAAATGTACCTGAAAATGAATCAATTGATTTCTCTGATTTTTCTTTCCCTGTTAAAGTGATTAATAATCAATTACCTAAGGGCTTTGGAGAAAATCATAATCAGGCTTTTCATGATCCAATTGATTTAAAAAACAGGCATTATTTTTTTGTTATTAATCCTGATGTGCGCATTCAGGAGGATGTTTTTACTGTTCTGTCAGAAGAGCTTGAATTAAATAATAAAATTGGAGTGATAGCACCTCTGGTTAAGAATTTTAACGGTGAACTGGAAGATAGCTGCAGAGAGTTGCCGACACCCTGGAGAATTGTAAAAAAGTTTTTTGGTGTTCGTGAAACAAACCAGTATTTAAATCATCATACCAGCTTCATTTCTGACTGGATGGCAGGCATGTTTCTGGGCTTTCGTAGTGAAGTCTTTGACTTGATGAACGGTTTTAATACCAATTATTTTTTATATTATGAAGATGTTGAACTGTGTTCCAGAATCTGGCTTAGTCAACGGGTTGTGCTGATTAATCCAAAAGTTTCAATTATTCATAGCGGTCAGCGTGAAAGTCATAGAAATCTCAAATATTTTCGCTGGCATTTACGCAGTATGGGACGTTTTTTTCTTTCTGGTTCTTATCACTATGTTAAAAAACTGCATTCAAAGCAATATATCAGTCCGATAGAGCCAGAAGTTAATGAAAAAAAGGATTCATTAAAAATATCACTAATTACCGTCTCTTTTAATCGTCAGGAAACCATTGAAGATACCATTTTATCTGTCCAGTCGCAAAGCTATACCAATCTGGAATATATTATTATTGATGGTGCTTCAACTGATAATACGCTTAATATTATCAAAAAATATCCTGATGTGGTCAGTCACTTTGTGTCAGAAAGAGATGAAGGTATTTATGATGCAATGAATAAGGGAATTTCCAGAGCAAGTGGTGATATTATCGGATTTATCAATGCAGATGATGTGCTGGCCAGTCCGGAAGTACTGAAGAATGTTGCACAAACTTTTTCCTCAAATAATATCGATGCCTGTTATGCTGATCTGGTATATGTAGACCAATTTAATTTGAAGGATGTGAAGCGTTACTGGCGATCTTCTGGTTTTAAAGCCGGAGCTTTTTCCAAAGGCTGGTCACCGCCGCATCCGACGTTTTATGTAAAAAAATCAGTTTATGAACAATTTGGTCTGTTTTCATTAGACTATGAGCTGGGTAATGATATTGAACTGATGCTGCGTTTTTTAGAAAAATATCAAATTAATAGTCTTTATGTGCCAAATTTATGGGTAAAAATGCGTATGGGAGGAGTTTCAAACCAGTCAATTGCTAATGTTGTGTTGCAAAATAAAGAAATTATTCAAGCAGCTAAAGACAATAATGTTTCATTTTCTGCTCTGATGTTTATATTTGGTAAATTAAAAATGAGATTTAAGCAATACTTCTTCAGATAAACTTATCGTATCTTTGCAATGATTCTCTTTAGCTGAGGTTTAACAACACGGAAAATTTTTGTAGCAGACCAGAGTGTGATATTTTTTAAATTACTTTTATAGATATTGATCTGATGTTTCCTTCCATGAAAGTAAAATCTTACAATGTTTATTTTATAATTCAGTCCATATAAATGAGCCAGGATGGCTGCTCGATGCTGACCATCTCTTATAATATTCTGCCCATTAAATAAAACAATATATTGATTATTATAGGGATATTTTTTTTCTTTGATGGAAGATAATAATTGCAGAAGTCTTTGTTCATTGTCCAGACTTAAATAGTTAAACTGATGATACTTTAGTAGTTCCTGTTTATTGCCTTCCAGATATTGATAAGCAGGTGAATCAGCAATGGTAGCCAGGCTCACCTGATTCAGGCCATATTTCAACTCTGTTCGGATAACACATCGTAGCGATGAGAGTTCAATTTCTTCAATTTCTATTTTGTCAAGAGAGGATAATAAGGGAGCACAGTCTTTTAAGAAGGATTCATCAAAATGATTTAAAGAAAAACCTTTGAGAATATCAAGTTCCAGTAGTGATGAACGGATGATATCAGAAAATTCCAGGAACTCATTGATTGTAAAATCAACTCTCATATTATCAATATGTAAATGAATTGATTCACCGATGTTATCTTCCAGAACAAATCGTTTGAATCTACCGATTCGGCTGCTTTCATCATCCAGTGTTATCACTGCCGGATTGCTCATTTTAATACTCTTTAAAGGCTAAATAATTGTGAATGATGTGTTTGTAATTTTTTTCTTTTATCTGCTCTGTTAAAGAATGTGTGTATTTAAAAAAAATCAATTCTAAATCATTTTTCAGCTGTATTTGATTCACTTTAGCAAATAAATATCCAATGCGCTGAATGTATTTTGCTTTGAACTCCCGTTTATCAAAAATACAATGACAGATCAGATGTATTAATTCATCATGATAGGAGGGTTGAAATAGCCAGAATTTGTCCACTTGTCTTTTATTCTGCCATATTGATTGTTGCAGATTTTCATGAATGGATACCCATTCACCCTTGTTAGGGCTTTTGTAGGCAAGATTATAAACTATATCAATGTGCAAATCTTTTTTCTTACACCTGAAATGCTGATGCGGGAGCGCAGCATAAAGGTAGGTATGATGAAATAGAGAATCCTGATAAATGCGATATCCTGATTGTTTAAAAAGCCGGGCTAATTTATCTTTATCTTCTATTGCACATAATAAATCCAGATCATTTGTATAGCTCACTTTTTCGGGAATTTCATCAAATCCTCTCAAAACCAGATAGCTGATATCATTCTGTTGTAGTAAATTAAAAATTAATTCTAATTCAGCTGTCTTGTCACTCATTCAATCCCCTTCAGCTGCTTCAGATTTTTTTCAGCAACAAGAACAGATAATGCATATTTAATATAGTCTTTTCTATCTATTTCAAATCGAAATTGTTCAGACTGGATGTGAATCTGCTTATCCTGACCTTTTGATGGCGGGTGATTAAGTTCTACTTCAAAATCAATATTCAGTATTTTTCCATGAGATAATGTTTTAATTTTTTCTCCCATTGACACTTATCCTGTTTTATTTTTCACTATGAGGTAAAATTTTATCATAGTTTCTTTTATAGGGTATAAAATTATATATTCTCTTAAACATAAATAATTCAGTTAAATCTAATTTGAATGCCCAAGCTGCAGCACCTTAGACATTCACGTTACAGTTCAACTGAGTTGTTTAGGTAAAATATGTCCTTTGTGAGTAAATATTTAATATGTGGTCTAATGGGTTTAAAAAATATTTTTCCAATATGTCATGGCTGGCGCTGGAACGTTTTTTTCGTTTAGGACTGGCACTCATTATTGGCGTCCTGGTGGCTCGTTATCTGGGGCCGGAATCTTTTGGAGAAATTAGTTTTGCGTTGAGTCTGATTGGTTTATTTACCGGTTTCAGCACTCTGGGCTTGAATAGTCTTGTAGTTAAAGAACTGGTTGAAGAACCTGATAATTTTAATAAAATATTAGGCTGTACTTTTTTTTTGAGGCTGACAGGTGCTTTGCTTTCCTTTATTATTATCAGCGCTCTGGCTCAGCTTCCATGGATTGATACTGACAAGAATATTATTTATATTATGGCACTGATGGCATTTTTTCAGGCCACAAATAATGTTGATATGTTTTTTCAGGCGAAATCAGAAAATAAGTATATTGTCTGGGTTAAATTGTTTCAAACAACAGTCGTAGTTCTAAGCAGAATCTATCTACTTTATATTGAGGCTGATTTGATTTACTTTGCCTGGGTTTATTTACTGGATGCTGTCATATTAGCAGCAGGTCTGCTATTGATTTATCGCAAGTATGGTCATCATCCTTTTTTTTCCTGGGAATGGGATAAGTCTCTGGGCTTTTCTTTACTAAAAAATGCCTGGCCGCTCATTTTATCAATGCTGATGGTTTCATTTTACATGAAAATTGATCAGGTTATGTTACAGTATTTTATCGGTCTACCTGCTGTGGGCGTTTACGCTGCAGCTTCACGTTTAACTGAAGCAACCTACTTTCTCCCTCTGATTATTGCGACGGCATTGTTTCCAGCCATTCTTAATGCCAAGAAGATTTCCGCCAAATTGTATAAAAGCCGTATTAAGAACCTTTACTCTCTAATGTTTGTTTTTGCTATGCTGATTATTTTTCCTGTTGTTGTATTATCTGACTACATTATTATTTTTCTTTATGGACAGGCTTTTACTCTTGCAACAGATGTTTTAAAGATACATATCTGGATTTGTATCTTTATGTTCTGGGGGGTTGTTTTGAATCGCTGGATTTTAGCAGAGAATTTACAAAAGACAGCATTTTATTTTCAGTTTGCCGGCATGATCACTAATATTATTTTAAATATTTTTCTGATCCCCAGGTTTGGTGTGACAGGAGCTGCCTGGGCAACCCTGATTTCACAAATTACTGTTAACTTATGCTATCCTGCACTCTTTGGCAGAAATTTTCGATTACAAATCTGGTACCAGATAACTTCTATTAATTTTTTTCAACGTTTATATAAAATAAAAGTCCTATGAAAGTGATACTGGATAATATTATTTTCTCATTACAAAAAATGGGCGGAATCTCTGTTTACTGGCATGAACTGCTGAAGCGTCTGGTCAGGGATGAACGATTTGATTTAGAGGTTTTTCAATTTGAAAGCGGAGAAAATCATGTCCTTGGTCACTCATTGAAAAAGATTGCGGCCAGGCTGCAAAACCCGATGCAGAAAGAAACAAAAATCCCGGTTAGAATTGCACGCTATCTCCCTTTCGGACGTAAACCTGCTTGCACATCACTATTCCATTCAAGCTATTATAGAATCGCCAAAAATGCTATAAATATTGTTACAATTCATGATTTTACCTATGAATACTATCGTCATGGACTGGCAAAATGGATCCATCTAAGACAAAAAAATTATGCGATAAAAAATGCCGCTGGTATTATTTGTATTTCAGAAAATACACGTCAGGATTTATTCCGGTTTTTCCCGCAGATTAAGGTGCCGGTTAAAGTGATTCACAATGGTAAATCAGATGCTTTTCATGTACTAGCTGAAACATACCAATATAGCGATCAAATTAATGATTTAAAATCATTAAAATTCGTGTTGTTTGTAGGTGCCAGAGCCGGGTACAAAAACTTTTCTGCTTTAGTTGATGCTTTGGTGAACTGTGGTAGTATTAGTCTGGTTATTGTTGGTGCACCATTAACAAGAGAAGAAAAAATACACTTAATACAAAAAATAAACGGACGATTTATTTTTATTGGTTTTGTGGATGTCGTTCAGCTTAATGAACTCTATAATCAAGCATTTTGTTTTATCTATCCTTCAGAATATGAGGGCTTTGGTATTCCTATTATTGAAGCTATGGCAGCGGGATGTCCCGTTATTGCCATGGCGAAGTCTTCTATCCCTGAAGTTGCAGGTAATGCAGGGTTATTAGTTGAATATCTGGATAGTCATACTCTTTTGGATTCTTTCTCATTACTTGATGATGATTTACAGAGAAATAAAATCATCAGCAGAGGTGTTGATCATGCAAAGAACTTTTCATGGGATAAGTGTTATGCGGAAACAATGAGTTTTTATAAGAAAATTAATGAGTTGAACTAGGGTAGAAATTACTTGTCAAAGATACTAATTACAGGGAGCAGCGGTTTTATCGGTCAATTTCTTGCGGATGAATTGCATAAAAATAAGCACAATATTGTTTACACTTATCGTAACTCGGGAAATAAGGTAATATCTACAGAGGAAAATGCTTTCTCTATTGGTGATATCAATGCGAGTACTCAATGGCAATTTGCCTTGACTGACGTTGATATAGTGATTCATCTGGCGGCCAGAGTACATGTGATGCAGGAGACTCATGCCGATCCTCTGACTGTTTTCCGTGAAGTCAATACTCTGGGGTCAATGAGACTTGCAAAACAGGCTGTTGAAGCAGGGGTGAAGCGTTTTATTTATCTGAGTACGATTAAGGTCAATGGTGAAAGAACCTCAAAAACTCCTTTTTATGCAGATGATCAGCCCAATCCCCGTGAACCTTATGCTGTTTCCAAGTTTGAAGCAGAGCAGCAGTTATTAGCGCTGGGCCAGAAAACAGGGCTTGATGTAGTGATTATACGTCCCCCTCTGGTCTATGGTCCTGAGGTGAAGGGGAATTTTAGTCGTCTTATCAAGCTGGTTGATAAATCAATTCCTCTCCCTCTGGCAGGCATTCAAAACGCCCGAAGTCTGGTCAATATTCAAAACTTGTGTTCACTGATTCAAGTGTGTCTGAGCCATCCTAAAGCGGTTGGAGAAGTTTTCCTGGTCAGTGATGCTCATGATTTATCAACTTCTGAATTATTTGAGAAAATTGCTCAGGCTCTGGGTAAAAAGAGTCGTTTATATTATTTGCCAGGAGGTTTTCTGAAGTTTCTCACTGCTCTTGCGGGTCGTCGGTCAGAATATGAAAGGCTATTTGGTACCTTACAGGTTGATATTTCAAAAAACCAACAGCTATTAGGGTGGGAGCCAGATGTGTCAGTTGAAGAAGGTATTAAAAAAACAGTGAATATAGTTGACTAAAGCCTGATAGGTTTATAAACTAAAAATATGTATTTTTAAATAGGTTTTTATATGAATATTACGGCAACACAATTACAAACTCAGCATAAGGCTCTGATAGATGCTTTAAAACGGGGAGAAACCGTCAATCTTTCTTATCATGGTCAACCTTTAGGTATCGTTATGCCTGTTTCTTCCGGTGAAGATAAACTTCATCAGGTCGAAGCTATGAATCAGTTTTTTGGCATGCACAAAGGACCAAATTTTAGTGCTTCTTCTGATGTTGTTGAAAGTGAGTTGCGTGAGATTAGAAAGGGAAGAAGAAGAACATTGAATGATATTTGATACTAATATTTTTATCTATGCTGACAGAGGTGTAGAAAGTGCCAGACAACTATTATTAGAAACAACTAAACGATCAATTTCTGCTGTGACTTATATGGAATATGTTCCATTTTGCCGAAATAAGGCAGAATTAAAAAAATTTGAACAATTATTAACAGCACTTCATTTCAAAATATATGAGATTGATAGCCATATTTCTAATAATGCAAGGAGATATGTCAGGCAATTTTCCTTGAGTCATTGTGTTGAAATGGGTGATGCATTAATGGCAGCTACGGCAATTAAACATGACGAAAACCTCTGTACTGCTAATATCAAACATTTTGAACCCATTAGCGGTTTAAAAGTATATAAGTATACTCCCTGAATTATGGATGAAATTATTTACTTTCTGGCTTTTGTTTTGTCCTTTAGCCTGACTTATTATGTCCGGCAATTTGCCCTGAAAAATAATATTATTGATACACCGAACGAACGCAGTTCTCACTCCATTCCAACACCAAGAGGAGGAGGGCTGGCGATTGTTTTGTCTTTCTACTTTGCCCTTATCAGCTTTTTTTTGACGGATTCTATAGAAATTACTATCTTCTATGGTTTGCTGGGTCTTTCCAGTATTGCAATCATCGGTTTTATTGATGATCATAATCATGTGCCTGCTCGATATCGCCTGCTTATCCATTTTAGTGCAGCAGCCTGGATCTGTTACTGGCTTGGCATTATTCCCTGGGGTGACAATGACAACTGGATGATTGTGAGCTTTTTATGGAGCATGACTCTGCTTTATCTGGTCTGGCTGCTCAATCTCTATAATTTTATGGATGGTATTGATGGTATTGCGACAGTGGAAGCAATGACAGTAATATTCAGTGTCATACTATTAATATATTCAGACAATAATTCTGTCAATACAGAGTTAATGATAGCATTGTTTCTAGCCCTGTCCGGATTTATAATATGGAACTGGCCTCCTGCAAAAATTTTTATGGGAGATGTAGGCAGTGCTTTTCTGGGACTATTAATCGCTGCTTTTTCACTGATTACGGCCAATAATGGCAGTCTGGAATTTTCTATCTGGCTTATTTTACTGGCTGTGTTTATAACGGATGCGACTTATACTCTATTGGTGCGTTTATTCAGAGGTGAAAAAGTCTATGAGGCACATAGAAGTCATGCCTATCAAATTTTATCACGTCAATACGGTCATAAAATAGTGACTCTTGGAGTTCTAATGATCAATCTATTCTGGTTATTACCATTGGCATGGTTAGGACATGTTGTTCATTCCATTCTCATACCATGTCTTCTTCTTGCTTATATCCCACTGATTCTATTTGCGTGGAAAAACCGTGCAGGTTGTCATGTCTGATAAAGAAATCTCACGTGGATTTAAGCAATTTCTTATGGCAGCAGGTGATATGGTATGGTTGCCTCTGGCATTATGGCTGGCGATTGTTTTACGCTGGGGTGATCAGCCTTACAACACTGATATTCGTGATCTGCTGGTTTATATCTTCGGCACTCTTTTTACCATGCTGGTCTTCATGCGTTTGGGCTTATATCGCTCAGTGATACGTTTTATGGGTACGGAAGCCATTATTGCTGTGATTAAGGGAATTTCTATTTCGGCTTTAATCGTAGGATCTTTGGTGTTTCTCACACGAGCAGAAGGAATTCCCCGTTCCATTCCCTTTATCTATTGGGGACTGGCGTTGTTTTTTGTGGGTGGTTCGCGTTTTATTGTCTGGAATTATTATCAGGCTATTCTAAAAAAAGAATGTGAAGTCGTGGCCATCTATGGTGCCGGTGATGCTGGCCGACAGTTGTTAGTGGCATTACGTCAGAGTGGTGAATATGAAGCGGCTGTTTTTATTGATGATAATAGAAAAGTAAAAGGGCGTATCATCAACGGTGTGCAAGTTTATCGCCCGCGCCATCTTGAAAATCTGATTGCCAAAAAAGGGATTACGCAAGTCTTAATGGCCATGCCTTCAGTGTCAGCGCAGCAGAAAAAGAAAATTATTGCGTTGTTGGAACCTCTTCCTGTGCATGTAAAAACCATTCCGGTGCTGGCAGATATTGTTAGTGGTAAAGCTAAAATTGAAGAACTGCGTGAAATAGATATTGAAGATCTCCTGGGACGTGATTCCGTGGTACCGGATGCCCGGTTATTTGAACACTGTATAAAAAACAAAGTCGTGCTGGTCAGTGGTGCTGGTGGTTCTATTGGTTCAGAATTGTGCAGACAGATAATAAAATATCAACCACAACATTTAATTTTATTTGAATTATCAGAATATGCACTTTATTCCATGGAGCAGGAACTTAAGAAATTATTATCTGTTGAGCAGGGATCAGAAACTATTCACCTAACGGCTTTACTGGGTTCGGTACAGGATAAAAAGCTTTTACAAAGTATTTTTACAGCTTATGGTGTGGATACGGTTTATCATGCTGCCGCTTATAAACATGTGCCCATTGTGGAAGAAAATATTGTTGAAGGCATTCGTAATAATATTTTCGGTACTTGCCGTGCCGCTGAGGCTGCTTATGAGAGTGATGTAGAAACCTTTGTTTTGATTTCAACTGACAAGGCTGTACGTCCAACAAATGTAATGGGAACGACCAAGCGTTTTGCGGAAATGGTTTTACAGGGAATGGCAAAAAAATATGCCGGAAAAGGAACTCGTTTCTGTATGGTTCGTTTCGGTAATGTCCTGGGATCCTCAGGCTCGGTTGTCCCTCTGTTTACCAGACAGATAAAGCATGGTGGTCCCGTGACTGTCACTGACCCCAATATTATTCGCTATTTTATGACAATTCCTGAAGCCAGCCAGCTGGTGCTGCAGGCCGGTTCTCTGGCACAGGGCGGTGATGTGTTTGTGCTGGATATGGGTGAAGCGATTAAAATTGTTGATTTGGCAAAAAAAATGATCCATCTTTCCGGCTATGAAGTACAGGATGAGTCAAATCCGGACGGTGATATCAGCATAGAATATACAGGATTGCGTCCTGGTGAAAAACTCTATGAAGAACTTTTAATCGGTGATAATGTGTCTGCAACAGAACATCCGAGAATTATGCGTGCAGAAGAAAAAATGCTGCCACTCGCCGTTATGGATGATAAAATGGCTCTGCTTGATGAAGCCTGTAATGATTTTAATATTTCATGGGTACGTGAAATTTTGCTGGACAGTGAAACTGGCTATGTACCGGACAAGGATCAACCTGTAGATTTACTCTGGTGTGAGTTGAAGAAGAAAAGTGCTCGGAATTGAGGGGCATTTGGAATGATGTAGTAATACACACTCCAAACCATTCCTACGTCATTCCCTCTCCAGGGGCGAAAGAGCGAGAGCCAAATCAAAGAAATAAGAAACAACAACAGCACTTGAACTCAATAAAATTATCATTTGAAACTCAATTCATACAATTATTGGTAAATTAAAAATTTTATCTAATTTTCCATTGCGCTAGTTGTTGAAAATTTTAATTTCCTTGATATAGCCATTTTCGGTCATTTCAGATGGATATAATTCGTACTATCGGACGTTTACATATTAGGCAAAATAAGCTGTACATATGATTTCCTGAGTACTGCCAAACCAACAGTTGTTCTGAGTAAAGAAAGCTGTTTGTAATTTAGCTGAAGCAGATAAATGAGCAATATTACTTGCATAAAAAATACTCTCTGCGTGGATATTTTGAATAAATAAAATAGCGATGTGATGATTAACAACTTAATTGAAAAAAAGACCGCATAATTTATCCTAAAACGACCATATTTCGTCCACTTGTTTTTGCCTTATAAAGTGCTATATCAGCACGCTCAATAATAATTTCAGCAGTATCTTTCTTTTGAAAGACTGCAACACCAAAGCTTGCAGTCTTATGTTTAACTTCTGGAAATTCATGAAATTCAATGCTTTTACGTAAATTTTCAGCCAGTGTCATAGCTCCTTCTTGAGCTGTATTGGGACAAATAATCAAAAACTCCTCCCCTCCCCATCGACCCAGTATGTCAATTTCACGTAGATTATTAGTAAGAGTTTGAGAAAGTTCAACCAGGATCTGATCGCCAATATTATGACCATAAGTATCATTTACCTGTTTAAAAAAATCAATATCTAAAATAATAATAGCAAATGGAGATGATAAACGATTGGCTCTCTTAATTTCATACTGTAGTACCTCATCGAGCTTTATGCGGTTATAAAGCCTTGTTAAATGATCAGTAACTGAAATTTCCTCTAACTGTCTATTTTTACTTCTCAATTGTTTTTGTGCAAATTCCAGTTTTAATTTGGCATGATTTAATTTACGATTCCAATAAATAACTATCGATAAAATGATACTGATGACTAACAGGACTTGCCATAGCAGAGTAAAATCTGTTACCCGTTCAGTATTAACTGCTATCCATTTATCTTTAATACGTTTTATTTCATTCTTCTCTAAAGAGTTTACTGCTTTTTGTATAACACTTCCTAGTATAGGCTCATCACTGCGGCTGGCTACACTTAATTCATAGCCCCAGGGAAGCTTTCCTGCCAGCTTAACATCTAAAATAGCATATTTTTGCAAACTATGGTTTATTACGGCCGTTGCCCCAATATAGCCAAAGACTTTTCCTTCGCTAAGCATTTTTAAACCTGAAAAAACACTGTCTACCTCGATTAAATGCAGTTTTGGATAATTCTTTCTTAATTCTTCAGTAACCGCATAATCCTTCACGACAGCATAAGATTTATCCAGATGTTGTTCAAAGTCATCAATAAAAAATTTATCCTGGGTTGTTGCTATGACATAGGGAAAACTTAGATATGGTGTACTAAAGTTCATATAGGAATGTCTGGATGGTGTAGAATTAGCTAATGTTATAATATCACAATACCCTTGTTGCAGGGCTTTTAGACTATTACTCCAATTTTGGGTAGGGTATAAAGAGACTGAAGTTTTAAGACGCTTGGCTATGAGTTGTAAAAAATCAGCAGCCATTCCTTGATGATTACCATCATCATCAAGGTACTCATAAGGCATCCAGTTAGGATCAACACAGAATGAAATATTTTTTTTGCCATTCAGATAATCTCTTTCCTGCCCTGTAAGTGATACCTGATTTGTACCAATAGATTGAAATATTTTTGTCTCTCCAAACCATTGGTTTTGCATAGCTGAAAGTTCACTTGACGTCAGTGAATTTTTTGCTTTTTCAAAAATATGAAGCAATAACGGCCAATCTTTTCGAATTAAATAATGTAGATTATATTTATGTTCCTGATCAAATTGGCGAAACCAGCCATTAATTTTAAGATCGTTGCGTATATTTTTATTGAGCTGGTAACCGATGACAGCATTATTATCAGCTGTAGCATAGGCCAGACTGTTACTAACAGCATCAAGAGCCTCACTGATTGAATCGGTCAACAATAACTGCTGCTGTGGGTATTGTTTTTGTATATATGTTGTTAAAGCCCATCCTTTAGGTGTAGCAAAAACTTTATCTTGCAATTGGTTAAAATTATCAATTTTTGGAGCTTCTTTGCGAGTAACAAATATCTGTCTTCCACTATACATACGGCTGGTATAAAGGCCATATTTCTTACGCTCATCAGTAACTAACACGGGATGAACAAGATCCAGTTCTTTACGTTTAAACTTCTCCCATAGTTCATTCCAGGTATAACCATTTATAAACTCCAGACGAATACCAATACGTTTGGCCAGTAGCTTTAGCATCTCTATACTATAGCCCTGAGGTTCTTTGCCTATAGTAAAATCAAAAGGAGGCCAGTCCATTTCATTAGAAACTTTTATCAACGAGTGCTTTGCAATAAAAGCCTGTTCTTCAGGGGTTAGAAAAATTGCTGTTTCTGGTGTGTTTTTTGTATTATGCCACTTATTTTCTATAACCATCATTTCTTTATCACTGACAGATGTCATCGCTTTAGTCAGAATCTGGTGCAAAATCGGGTAGTCTTTTCGTACACCAATATGCAACGAAATATTGAATTGCTCATCTTTAGTCATCTCTATATAGTGAGATAGTTTTAAACTGGAGATTTGGTTTTCTTTGGCAAAATAAGAAAAAAGTAATGGGTTGCCAATAATTGCATCTAATTTATCTGTGGCTAGCATCTTAACCAGATTTTCAGGGCTGGAGTCTTCTAACAAATGAATATTAGGAGCTTTTTCCTTTATTATAGGAATCGCACCGTGTGATTTTTGGATACCAACATGCTTCCCTTCGAGATCACTCAGGCTATGAATGGATAAATTATTATTGGAATAAATTCCAAGTTTGCCCCTGAAATAAGCTGGAGTATAAAGAGTAAATGATTCACGCTGTTTATTACGATAAAGTCCAGGAATAATATCTATCTGTTTTTTCTTAAAACGCCCTAACAACTCATCCCATGTTAAATGGTTAATAAATTTAATCTTAAATCCAGCTTTTTCAGCTAGTAGCTTAATGTGATCAATTGCAAGTCCCTTAGGCTTACCAAATTCATTAAAGTCAAAAGGAGGCCAATCCATTTCATTAGCGACAGTCATTACAGGGTGAGAGGCAATAAAGTTTTTTTCTGTTTGAGACAAAATTAAATTAGGAGGTCGCATATTTTGCAGGTTTAATTGAGATCTTCCATTTCTTCCAAACCATTTTCTTCTGATTTCCAATAGCTCTATTTTGGATATTGACTGTAATGATTTGTTAATAATACTCAAAAGTTCAGGATAATCGTTACGTAATGCAAAAAATAGCTCAGAAGGTTTTTTATCAATCGCAAAGGCTTCTTCCACTGAATTTGATAGACCCAGTGTTTGTGCAATATAGTGGGCTGATTCATCAAGAATGGTAAAATCTGCTTCTCCCGAGACTACGGCCAGTATCAAATCATGAATGGTGTCATAATAAACATACTTAAAATTTTTCCCTAAATTGTGTGCTAGTTTTTCAAAAGCAAGATTTCCTCTCTGAAGTGCGATGCGTTTACCATCAAGATCCTTCAATTTATATATATGTTGAGGATTACCTTTTTTAACAAAGGCAAAAAAAAACAATTTTAGATATGGGACAGAAAAATTATAATGCTGTTTACGTGATTCTGTAATAACGGTAGAACTAAGACCATCATATTCTCTTTTTAGTGCTTTTTCCTGAATTTCACTCCACTTCCCCAGAGAAAAAACTACATTTAAACCAGATTTTTTTGTCACTAAAGACATTACATCAACATCAAAGCCACTAATGCTGCCATTTGGATTCAAAACAGTAAAAGGTTCAAATGAACTGCCGCTGGCTAATACAATCTGCGGATGTTCTTTAATAAATATTTGTTCCTGTGGTGTTAGCTTAATGTTGTTTTCAGGAAAAGAAATTACCCTTGCATTTTCTTCTGACTTTCTTTCCTGTGAGCAGAAGACAGCATTATTTATTAATAAGAGGCATAAAAAAAGCATTCTATACATGAGCTGAGTTTTTTTGTAAAAAAATTATTATATCACAAGTAAAGTTAAGGACTTAAAATCCCAAAAAAGAAAAAATAAGATAATTGTTTAATAGATCTGAATTATCTTGTATAACTCACGAATCTTAAATGATTAGAAATTTGTATGTTTTTAGATTGATTTGCAACTTATTATAATATATTAGAAGTTATTAATTGACTGTTCCAGGGTGATCACAGCCTTTCTAAGGATGCTTGGTTTTAACAAAAATCATTGAAACATTGCTTTTTGACATTACCGAACGATCAAATATAGATTTTGGTTTCACCTTCGGGACGTTTTTTAAAACGTTTATAAGTCCACTGGTATTGAGCCGGTAGATTGCGGACACATGCTTCAACTCCTTTGTTTAATGCTGCGGCAGCTTTAACTGGATTGGGATCGGTTATTTCTTTTTGGTCGCAGGCATGAAAATTCATCACATACCCACGTCCCCAGGAAAGGCGCTCAGCATAGACAAAAATTACTTCAGCACCGGTACGTTGTGCCAGCTTATTGATTAGATTCATGGTATTACTCTGGATGCCAAAAAAAGGGGCAAAGATACCACCGGAATCCGGATCCTGATCAGGTAAAATGGCTGCCCAGCCGCCTTTTTTTAAATTTTTATATAAGGTTTTAACACCAGATGCTGTGGTCGGCACCATGGTATTGCCGGTGCGTGTTCTCGCCTTAAGCATAAAGGCACCAAAATCAGTTAATTTAGGTGGACGATATAAAATAGTGAGAGGAGTTTGATCAAATAATCCGGCATATTCCCATGCACCCAGATGGGGAGTGGCAAAAATAATACCATGACCTTTTTGAGTTGCCGCTTGCCAAATTTCTAATCCTGCAACTCCCTTGTTTAAAAGTTGAATACGCTGTTCTGACCAGAGCCAGAGAGTGCCCATCTCCAGCATAGTCTTGCAGTTTTCTATTAAGCTTTGACGTAATAATGTCTTGCGTTCATTATCTGATAACTCAGGGAAGCAGAGTTGCAGGTTTTTTGCTGCTACTTTTCTTAAACTATTGGGGAACCAGTAAAGCAGCAGACCGATAATAAAGGCCAGGCCATGTACTAGAGGCAGGGGGAGCCAGGATAGCAGATGTAATATGGCTATGATAGTTTTACTCTTCATTAAGGAGTCTGATACCTTTCCTGATGTTCCAGCAAAGTGTTGAGTTCTGATGCTAAAGTGCTGTTATGTAGATCTTGTCCAGATCGATAATAGCTGTAGAGTATTTTCTTCAGATCATTATAGATCAGTGGCTCGCCTCTTCGGATTAGCCGTGATAGATCATTTCTTCTTATTTGTTTTAATAACGGCAGCCATTTTAATTTTTCAAGATCGATCAGTCGAATCTCAATAGTGTCAGTATTATCGGCATTGCAGCTGACAAATAAATGTTTTGCATACAGACAATTATGGCGAAAATGGGCATCATGCATTTTGCGTATGATCTGGCCGGCTAGTTTCATGATCTCAGAGCGTTGTGGAATCTCTTTTGTATTATCAGCAAAAAATTCTTCAAAACTCTGGTAGCCCTCCAGTGATTGTGTGATTAAAATGGCCTGATCTTTGCCATCTCTGGAACGCTCGCCATAGTATAAGGTAGTCAATGTTGGTACTTGCTTGTTTGTTAAATGCCTTATATTGTTATATTCACGTCGAAAAGTGGGTATTCCTTTAAATGGATGCCAGAGTGTTTTGAAGTTATGATTTTCCTGACGCTTAATGAAAACCCATGTGGTTTTTCCATTGCTGTCAGTTAAAGGATATTTAATTACACCACTCCAGCCATTTCGTCTGTAGTTTGGCGGCTCAAACCAGTCAGTGTCCAGCGCCCAGATTTGTTCAAACTGAGAGAGCTGACTGTGTTCTAACAACTGCCTGGTTTCAGCTGTATTGAAATATTCATCTTTCACTTTTGTGTGCTCTTGTTTCTATTAACTCTACGGGGTTTTTTAGAATACAGCTTTGCCTCACCTTCGGGTCGTGTTTTAAAACGGCGATGTGTCCATAGATATTGTTCAGGTGCCTGCCTGATGAATTCCTCCAGTATTTGATTGGTGCGAACAGCATCTTCTTTTAAAGAATTTCCCGGAAAGTTTTCCAGAGGAGGAAAAAACTCCATCACATATCCCTGAGTCCCTTTCAGACGTCTGGAATAATAAGGAATAATTGCCGCTTTAGTAATTTTTGCCATACGTGAAGCCACGGTCTGGGTGGCTGCCAGTTGGCCAAAAAAAGGTACAAACTCACTATTATCAATACCGGTATCCTGATCAGCAGCAATCCAGACAACATTAGCTTGTTTGATATAACGAAAAGTCTGACGAATTTCATCACGTGCGAATACTTGATCAAAATTCCGGTAACGTGCCTGCATGGTGTAATGATCAAAGATTGGGTTTCGCATGCTCTGATAACTGGCTGCAAATTTATTGTCCAGGGTAATAAAACGGGCACTGAGTTCAACTGTAGTATAATGAGCTCCTAAAACAATAATGCCCTGACCTCGTTTTAAAGCTTCTTCAATATAGTGGTAATTTTTTATGGTGACCAGCTTTTTCAGTTGATCGGCTTGCCCCCACCAGTTCATGGCAATTTCAATCAGTCCCATGCCTACGGAATGAAAATGTTTTTTGACCAATTGTTCCTGTTGCTGTGCAGATAATTCAGGGAAACATAGTTGAATATTTGTTTGTACCACTTTACGCCGATATTTTCCCAACAGATAAAATAGATGACCGATGGAAAATCCAAACATAAGCTGTATACGATAGGGTAGTATTACTGCAATGCGCATAGCACCAAGACCAAGCCAGGATGGCCAGTATTTTGGTGCAAGATAGTTGTACCATAGAAAGGGTTGCTGTGCTGTCATTACTACCAGAGCCTGAAACTGTCAATATAGAACAGCGTATTGTACTGTTTATTCGTGAGTTTGTCATAGAGGATTTGGCATTTATTAAAGTAGCTGATATGTTATCATACCTGGTGGGTATTTGAGCAGATGAGCTGCTTATGGATCCTTATGGATCCTTATGAATCCTATAAATGAAATTATAAAGAAATATTAAATGCAAATTACAATTCCGGATTTTTCACAGGCAAAAATATTAGTGGTTGGCGATCTGATGCTGGATCGATACTGGCACGGTTCGACCTCACGGATTTCACCTGAGGCACCTGTTCCTGTGGTTAAAATTGAAGAATCAGAAGAGCGGGCAGGGGGGGCTGGCAATGTTGCTATTAATATTGCTGCACTCAATGGAAGTCCATCTCTGGTTGGTCTGACCGGCCAGGATGAAAATGCCGGAACATTAAAAAATCGTTTGACTCATCAGGGGGTTAATTGCCAATTTGTTGAGCTGGCAGGTTGTACAACTATTACCAAATTACGAGTTTTAAGCCGTCATCAGCAATTAATTCGTCTGGACTTTGAAGATGGCTTCTCATTAAATAGAGATCATATCAATAATGACCATCCGGATGTTGGTGAACATTTAAAAGATACTTTTCAGACACAATTAGCACAACATGATGTGGTGTTATTTTCAGACTATCAGAAGGGTACATTAGACAATTTGCCTGAATTAATTCGTCTGGCAAAGGCACAGTCTAAGAAAATTATTATTGATCCTAAAGGCAATGATTTTTCTATCTACCAGGGTGCTACCTTGTTAACACCCAATTTATCTGAACTGGAAGCTATCGTCGGGATTTGTGATACGGATGAAATTCTGGTTGAGAAGGCTGAAAAATTACGCCGCTCACTGGATCTTGAAGCTTTATTAATTACGCGTAGTGAAAAGGGCATGACCTTGCTGCAGGCAGGGAAGAAGGCTGTGCATCTTCCTACTCGTGCCAGAGAAGTTTTTGATGTGACAGGAGCTGGTGATACCGTTATTGCTGTTTTAAGTGCTGCAATTGCAGCGGACATGGAGTTGGTGGATGCAGTGAAACTGGCCAATCTGGCTGCCAGTGTTGTGGTTGGAAAAGTGGGTACAGCAACTGTGACTGTGCATGAGCTACGTGCTGCCATGCGCCAGCTCAGTGATGTTGAACAGGGGATTGTTGCTGAAGAACGTTTGGTGACACTGGTCAAAGATGCCAAAAATCATGGTGAAAAAGTCATTATGACCAATGGCTGTTTTGATATTCTCCATGCAGGGCATGTGACCTATCTGGAACAGGCTAAAAGTTTAGGCGATCGATTGGTTGTTGCGGTGAATGATGATGCTTCCGTGAAACGCATTAAGGGATCTGAGCGGCCTGTCAATACCATGAGTCGTCGTATGCAGGTTCTGGCTGGTCTGAGTTGTGTGGACTGGGTAGTGCCCTTTTTTGACGATACACCGACACGTCTGATTTGTGATGTCTCCCCCTCTGCTCTGGTAAAAGGCGGTGATAATAACCCCGATGATATTCCCGGTGGTCAATGTGTTCGGGATCAGGGAGGAGAGGTACTGGTGATGGAATATGTTGATAATTGTTCTACTACGGGGTTGATTCGATCCATTCGCTCTGCTGATACCTCTGTTGAAAGTAAGAACGTTGAAAGTAATAGTGTAGCCAATACCAGTGTAGAAAGTAAAACTGATGATTGCTGATAATCAGGTTGATATTGCGATTATTGGTGGTGGTATTGCAGGCCTGTGGACATTAGCACGATTGAGACAATTGGGTTATCAGGTCATTTTATTAGAAGCTGATGAACTGGCTTGTCAGCAAACAGGTGCTTCGCAGGGCATTATTCATGGTGGTACTAAATACGCCTTAACCGGTAAGTTGACCCATTCTTCACAGTCAATTCAAAAAATGCCGCAGCGTTGGAAAGCCTGTTTAGAAGGGCAGGGTGAAATTGATCTGAGTCAGGCAAAAAAGCTCTCTGACCATCAGTACCTCTGGTCCAATAAAAATCTAGCCGCAAGACTAACGGGTTTTTTTGCCTCCAGGGTGATGAGCAGTCGCATGAAATCACTGTCAAGTCATGAGTTTGCAGCCCCTTTTGATGCAGATGATTTTAATGGTGTACTATATCAACTGGATGAACCCGTACTTGATATTCAAAGTGTGATTGAGTCTATCAGGAAGCAGTATGAAACGCTTATATTTCAGCTGAATATCGATCAAATCAGTGCTGCAGATGAATCGTATGAGCTTAAAGATAGCAGACAGAATATTGCTATAAGCGCACAAAGGCTTATATTGACGGCAGGTTCCGGTAATGAACAATTATTAGATAGCTTACAATTAAAACAGCCTGAAATGCAGCGTCGTCCACTGTTTATGCCGATGTTAAAAGCCAGAGCTTCCATTTTACCCAGAATCTATGCCCATTGCTTAGGTGCGAGTGCTTTACCAAAAATGACCATTACAGCTTATACTTTACCTGTTTCCTCATCTCAAGCGGGAGAAGATGAGGTGGTCTGGTATCTTGGTGGTGAAATTGCTGAAAAAGGGGTGGGTCGAACATTAGATGAACAAATTAGTGCAGCAAAACAGGCATTGCAGGAATTGATGCCATGGATGAATTTTTCACAATGTCAATGGTCGGCATTGGCTATTGAACGGGCTGAACCCAAAATGTCTGATGGTAGTCGACCGGTGGAGCCTGCTGTGTTCAGAAAGGATAATGTCATTACTGCCTGGCCGGTTAAGCTGGCAATGACGCCTGTTATGGTGGATAAAATTATTGAGCAGCTGGAGAGTGCTCAAAGGGGTCAGAGTCGATTGATTTTTGAAAAAAAACAATCGACTCTGACCCCTTTGATTTCTTTGCTTACTCCTGCCCACACAGCAAAGCTTCCCTGGAAAAAAGTACAACATTGGTTATGATGCAGACAAGAGAATTAGGCCAAACAGGTATTCAAATCAGTCCTTTGGGATTAGGTACAGTAAAATTTGGTCGTGATCAACAGGTTAAATATCCCTGGTCATTTAAAATACCGGATGATCCGGCGGTGCTGGAATTACTTTCCCTGAGTCGTGAGCTGGGTATTAATTTACTGGACACTGCTCCTGCTTATGGTAGTAGTGAGGAAAGACTTGGACAGTTGCTGAGCCATCGACAGGAGTGGGTCATTGTTTCCAAGGTAGGTGAAGCCTTTGATAATGGACAATCTCATTTTGATTTTAGTGCTCAAACCACCAGAAAAACTATTGAGAACAGCCTGAAAAAATTAAATACAGATTATCTGGATGTTGTATTGGTGCATTCAGATGGGAATGATCAGCAAGTGATAGAGCAGGAAGAAGTGCTTGAAAGCTTGCAAAAACTTAAACAGGCAGGCCTGATCCGAGCTATTGGCCTGTCAACCAAAACAACGGCCGGGGGGCTTTGGACTGTAGAGAATACAGATGTAATTATGGCTACCCGAAATAGTAGTGATCATACGGATGACCCGGTACTGGATCGGGCTCTTGAACTTAATAAAGGGGTGATTATAAAAAAAGGTCTGCAAAGTGGTCATGCTGATAGTAAAGCAGGAGGTGATGGCATTGAAGGTGCGTTAAACTATGTTTTTTCTCATCAGGCGGTGAATTGCTTAATTGCCGGTACGATTAACCCTGCACATCTTATACAGAATGCTCAGATTGTTGAGCATCTGGTGGAAGCATCAAAGGGGTCAGAGTAAAATGATTTTTTTTAAAATAAAAAGCAAAAATCATTTTACTCTGACCCCTTTGATATAATATCTCAAGTCTATGTCACGTTTTTTTTATACACTCCTATATTATTGTTTAGTTCCTGCACTCTTTTTACGTCTGCTGATCAAACATCAAAAAACTAATGCCTACAAGGAACAGCGACAATCATTACGTCTGGCTGAACGTCTGGCCTTCTTTTCAAAACCGGACTTTTTAAAAACAGAATTTCAAACAGAACTTAAATTAGAGAAAAAAAAAGGACAATCTATCTGGTTTCATACGGTTTCAGTGGGTGAATTTATAGCGGCATTGCCACTGATTAGGCAAATGATGCAGGATTATCCACACTACCCTCTGGTCATTACCTGTACCACTACCACCGGTTCTGCACAAATTACAAAGACATTTTTTCGTGAAATTAAACAGGGAAAGATATTTCATGTCTATCTGCCCTATGATCTGCCCGGTGCGATGCAGCGTTTTTTAACGGCTGTTCGTCCCCGTTTAGGACTGATTATGGAAACAGAAATATGGCCTAATTTACTCAATGCAGCACAACAAATGAGTATTCCGATGTGGTTGTTAAATGCCCGACTATCCGCCCGTTCGGCAAAAGGATATAGTAAAATATCAACTTTAATAAAAACGGCATTGCAGCAGTTTACAGGGATTGCTGCTCAAGATATCCTTGATAGTGAGCGCTTACAATGTCTGGGTGCAAAAAAAACTGCTGTATCAATAACAGGCAGTATCAAGTTTGATATCAATGTTAATGCGGATGATATAAAAGCAGGAAATACTCTGCGACAGCAATTGCACTGGCAGGACAATACGGTATTAATAGCCGCCAGTACCCACAAGGGTGAAGATGAAATTCTGCTCAGTGTTTATCAAAAACTAAAACAACACCATCGACAGCTGGTGATGATTATTGTGCCGCGACATCCGGAACGTTTTCAGTCTGTTTATCGATTATTAAAGGCAGACAATAATTTTGTCATAAAACGCTCAGTAATGGATGATAAGCCCCTGAATACCGATAAATCAACTGAGATATTGCTGGGTGATAGTATGGGGGAAATGATGTGTTATTTTGCCTGTGCGGATCTGGTGTTTATGGGAGGCACACTGGTGCCTACAGGGGGACACAATATACTGGAACCAGCCGCCATGGGTTTGCCCATAGTATATGGTCCCCATATGTTTAATTTTAATGCCGTTGGTGAACTGTTTTTACATTATAAGGCTGCCCTGCAGGTGAAGGATAAAGATTCATTAGAACAGGTATTGGATTATTTATTATCAGATAAATCAGAGTCAGACAGAATAGCTGCACAGGCAAAACAGTTGATAGAACAGAATGCAGGTGCAATGAACAAAATGATGTTGTTACTAAAACCTTATCTGACATGACTTCTGTTAAGTCGTCAGCTATCTGGATAAGCCACCGGGGACTTTCACAATACTATGATGAAAATACCCTGGCTGCTTTTAAATCAGCCTGCAAAGCCGGTTTTTCCTGGCTGGAAACTGATCTTCATAGCACAAATGATAATCATATTGTACTTTGCCATGAACTTGAACTGGGTCGGCTTTCTTCTTCGACAGGCAATATTTTGCAAATGAGTCGTTCAGAATTAGAGAATATTCAGTTGAACAAGGGAGAAAAATTATTATTTCTTGATGAGTTTATGCTGGAATTTAAACAACAGAACTGGGTTTTTGATATAAAACCAGACACCGCAAAGCAGACAATGAGTATCCTCACAACTCATTTGATTAACAATAAAAATCTTCTGAGTAAAATCATTTTCCTGTTCTGGAGTAAAGAACAACAAGCTCTTTTTTTAAGTATTTTTCCTGAAGCGGTTTGTTTTCCGCGTATAGAAGAGTGCTATCGGGCGGGAATTGCATCTCTTTTGGGACTGGCGGCATTAGGTAATATTAAAACGAAGAAAATCTATTCACTTACACCTAAAATATTTGGGCTTCCTTTACTGAATAAGAGAATTGTAAAACTTTTTCATCAACAGGGCGCTTATGTAATTGGCTACCTGCCTGAAAGCAATAGTGAAATTCAGCAATGTCTTGATGCAGAGGTTGATTATATACTCAGTAACCAACCTCCTATATAATTTTTAATAAAAAGGATTTTAGCGGTATTTCAAAATTCGGAATAAAAGCAGTAACTCCATATGAATACTTAAAAGAAAGAGGATTGCTATGAGCACGGTAAGTTTAAGGCTACCAAATTTTCTTCATAAAGAAGTTAATCGTTATTTTCTGCATGAGATTTATCTATAAACTTTTTATTGCCCTCGGTTATGTGTTATCCAGAAAGGAATTGTAAGTCCTATTCTGAAGAATTTTAATATTATTGAGTAAAATTATAAAGTGAGGCATAATTAAACGAAAACTAGTCAACTACTTTTGTTAAAACTAAATACAATAAAAATTCTTACAATATAAAGAAAGTTAATTTATCAGGAGTGATTTTTGGAAGATAAAATATGTGCTATTTGCCTAGAACATATTCATGTTAATGCAAAAAAATGTCCTAAGTGCCAATCATATCAAAATCCAGGATCTAGGTTTTTTCATTCTAGTTTAGGGCAATGGGTTTTAACTATTGTATTTATAATAGCTTTATTTTCATGGTTTGATAGTGATCATTTCGAAGATGATATTATCTACAACCTTGATGGTATATTGGAAGTTGATAAATCGAGTTTTAAAGTTCAAAACTCTGATTGTGGAATTGAAGTCACAATTTTAGGAACAATTGCAAATAAATCGGATAAGCCTTTAACTAATATTATTCTTGATGTTGAGTTTTTTGATGCCAATGGAGATCCTATAGATCTTATAAGTGAGGAATTATGGGATATAACTGTCCCACCAAAAGGTGAAAAGCGTTTCAAGATTAGTAGTAACACAAGTAAACAAAAAATTTCATACATAAAACATGTTATTACCATAACCCAAGCAGAACCAAGTGGTTGGTTTTAAAAATATACTCAATAAAAATAGTAAATTCTAACAATTTGCTTTATCCAGGAAAAACGAGGTAGGGTGCAAATCCCTGCTTCTGCCCCCGCACCACCCCTTCTTTTGTCTCTTTTGGTTGTTTTTCTGTCAGATGAAAGGTATGTATTTTTGTGGTGAATCCAAAAATACACTTTTTATAAAAATGTGATTATTTTGTGATACTCACGTGACTATTCAGAGTAATAATGAATTTCCTTTTTAAAAAAACAATCGGAGAGATTAACCATGAATATCATAAAAACATTGAGTGTTGCTGTATTAATCAGTTCTGCTATTGCAATAGTCGGTTCCGCTTATGCATCACAAAATAAATCTGGACGTGGCAGTCCGGGATCACCAGTAATCTATGTGACGTCACAGGGTCTGTATTATGACTCAATTGCATTAACTGATTTACCTCAGCGGGGTGAATTTCAGGAATTAATTCCGGGAATGAATGGGCTGGAAACAGAGTTCGGACCTGGTAATGTGGGGCATTTAGGAGGACGCTGGTGGATTGATTTAAATATGGATGGAGAAATGGACTCAGGGGATAAGTATTTTTTATGCCCTCTCCTTGGTCCGGGTAGAGAAAGTTTGTAATCTGTATTCTGGATAAAACCGCTCAGAGCTCTTATTCGAGCGGCTGCATTTTTTACTTAATCTGATGCCATTGTCTATCTTCCTGCCCGTCACGCTTTAATAGTGTATCTGCTTCGTCAGGACCCCAGCTGTTTGCTTTGTAATTGGGGAATGTTCGGGCAGGCAGTGCCTGCCAGACATCTAAAATAGGTTGTACGATAGCCCAGCTGGCTTCGATATTATCTGCTCGTTTGAATAAGGTGGCATCACCACAGAGGCAATCGTAAATTAATGTTTCGTAACCGGTGCTGGGTGCATTGCCAAAATGTTCACTATAGCTGAAATCCATGTCAACGGTTGAAAGTTCTTGTATAGTACCTGGTTTTTTGGCATTAAACTGCATGGAAATTCCCTCATCGGGTTGGATACGGATAATAAGACGATTGGGTTCAAGATGATTAATTTTATCCATTGACTTATGAAACATCATGCTGGGGGCATATTTATATTGAATGACGACTTCAGTATATCGACCCGGCATGCGTTTTCCTGTGCGAATAAAAAAGGGCACACCGGACCAGCGCCATGAATCAATCATCAGCTTTAGAGCCACAAATGTTTCGGTGCCTGATTCCGGTGCCACCCGTTCTTCTTCCCGATACCCCAATATACTTTCACCATTATCCAGATTAGCACCACCATATTGTCCACGTACAGCACAGCTTAATACCTGTTCCGGAGTAAATTTTTCAATGGCTTTTAATACCTTGGTTTGTTCATCGCGAATGGCATCGGCATCATTAAATGAATTTGGGGGTTCCATGGCAATAACAGACATTAAGGCCAGCAGGTGATTGGCAATCATGTCCCGCATAGCACCGGCCGTTTCGTAATAATTGGCTCGGCCTTCTACGCCCAGAGATTCGGCTACAGTAATCTGGATATGATCGATATAACGGTGATTCCAGATAGGTTCAATAGTTCCATTGCCGAAACGGTAAGCCATAATATTCTGTACTGTCTCTTTGCCCAGATAGTGATCAATGCGATAAATCTGGTGCTCCTGAAAGCTTTGATGTAATGCTTTGTTTAATTCTCGTGCTGTTTCAAGATCACGGCCAAAGGGTTTTTCAACAATCAGGCGTCGCCAGTAATCATCTGATTCTGTTGACAGTCCTGCTGCACAGAGTTGAGCGGCTATTTCACCAAAAAAACTGGGCGGCGTTGCACAGTAAAATAGATAATTATCAGGCGTATCGGTCTTATTATCAATGTCCGTCAGAAAGTTTTTTAAATTTTTATAAGTTTCAGGATCTCTGAAATCTCCCTGCATAAAATGTGCTTTGGAGATAAGTTGATCCCACAAATCCCGGGAAAAAAATTCCTTATCAATAAAACAGTCAATTTCTTCACTGAGATGATTTCTATAAGTCTCATTATCACTGTCTAATCGATCAACCCCGACAACATTGGTATGTTTGGATAATAAACCCTGCTGCATTAAGTGATAAAGAGCGGGAATTAATTTTCGTTTGGTTAAGTCACCTCCGGCACCAAAAATAATAATAATGGACTTAGGGGCTTTTTTTGGTGTGTCAATATTTTCCACTGAATTTTCCTATGAAATGTAAATTATTATATTCTCTTGAGTAACAAAAAATTGGCACAATTAATTTTAAGCCATTTTAATGTTACTAAAAATAATTCGTGCCAATTTTTTTGGCTGTGGGCATTTCTAAGTAACTTAAATTTTTCCACCATCATTACGTAGGAATTTATGTTACCACACATGATGGTGGCCAAATTCAAGTTTGGCTAAAGGCTATATAATAAGACGGTAATGTTATCTTTACCTCCGGCATCATTAGCCGCAGAAATAAGACTATTGGCTGTCTGTTTAAGATTATTATTATTTTTATCAAGAATAGCACAAATAATATTATCTGACAGCATGTCACTCAGTCCATCAGAACACAATAGGAGCAGTTCACTTTTCCTGATGTGGTGAGTGTACAGATCTGCAACTACTTTTTTCCATGGACCAATGGCTTTGTATATAATATTTTTTCTGGGTTCCTCACCAACTTTGCCTGTTTCTTTCCATAACTGGTAATGGCTGTGATCAGTACTTAATTGTTTTAACTCTCTCTGATAAAAACTATAACAACGACTATCCCCTACGTTAAAAGCAACAATCTGCTGTTCAGTTTTGTCGCCGGGGTGGACTTTTACAAAACCGGTAATGGTTGTTCCCATTCCCTGACCTTCAGGAATATCCTGAGCCGTATTTTTCTGATTGATTTGATAATTAGCTTCTTCAATTGCATCGTGCAGTATTTTTTCAATAGCAGCAGGTGTGAGGGGGGCATTATTACTATGAGTCTTAATATAAGCTGCAATTGTTTTAATAGCCAGATTGCTGGCCACTTCTCCTGCTCTGTGCCCCCCCATTCCATCAGCAACAATAGAAAGACCTGTATGTTCATCTATCAGGACGCAATCTTCATTGAGTTTACGTTTTCTTCCAACATCGCTGACAGCTATTGAATGGCATTGATCCTGAACGACATCCGCTTTGGCTGATAGTTTATCGATAAGGTTTTTAAAGATCATGCCAAGCTGCCGTAGTCTAATTTATCAATAAATTCTTTCAGGCTATTGGATAACACTTTTTCAATAGGATAACCGGGTCGTTCGAGAACCACATGACCGGAATTGTTTTCTATGCTGATGATATAATCTGAATCAGTGCAGGCAATAAAAAAAGTCAGACTTTGTTTGTTCCTGATTTTATTAAGAGCATGCCCCAGCTGATTTTTTATGAGACGTTCCATATCATCTTCATTACAGACAAACATCAGGGTTAAATTTCCACCCAGCTCATTTTCAGCAAGGAAAGTCACCTCCATTTGTTCACACCAGTAATCACTAAAAAAAACTTTAATATCAGGATATAATTGTATTTCCAGCGCTTTTTCAAGCCTGGACAAATCGTTGCTTACTCCTCTTTGCTCCTCTCTTTTTATGGGTTTCCAATGAATACAATAATTCATTTCTTCTGTCATGAAGGGTTCACCACAGTGGCAGGGGGAAGGCCAGTCAGCATGATATTCAGTGATGGGCAAGGCAGCGCTTTGTCTCTCTATCATATTCAGATAACGCTTAAAAAAATTATCCAGACTATTATGCAGTGGATGCTTGCTGAGTTCATAATTCACTACTTGCTTTTTCCTGATCAAATAATTGCTTGAAAAAATATTTTCCTGCATCACTTAGTATATAGCGCTGCTGAGCATTTTTTTCCATAATACGTTTTTCTAATAATACATCCTTCACGACTTCATGCAATGTTTTTTTGCCCAGCTTTGCAGCAAGAATTAATTGTTTGACCTCATCTTCCTGTGTGATTTCTTCCAGTTGTGCTGCAGAGATCCCGGCATTCTCATTTTCCAGTAAGTCAAAGCCAAAGCCCGCTGCGGTGATTTTTCGAGCCAGTATCAATAAGCTGACCTGAATTTTTATGGCCATTTCTTTATAAGTATCGCCCAGATGCAGGTCACGAATAAAGAAAAAAGAACCTCGAAATACCAGCTCAAATCCGATATTGCGATACAGTTCAGTATAACTTTCTAAATTGGAAAACAATTCGCTATAATCAGCATTGGGTATGAGCTGGTTATCATGTTCTAAATTAAATTTATTGATAATACGACCATTAATTAAATCAGCATAAATATGACGACTTTTTTCAGATTGGATCATGCCTGCAGCTCCCTGCGCCAGTAAGATAACTTTTGCGAAGTTTTAGTGTGAACCAGGATTGATTGCTCCTGTTCAAAGTGAACCTTTAAGTTCCATTGTTTATTAATTTGTAATTGTTTTGCAATAAATAATACGTCAGATAAGTCAGCCTGTTCTATTGATTCCTGCAGCAGGGAAAAAATTTCACTATAAATATCATCCACCGGTGCTGTTATTATGATCTGATCAATAAATTTTTCCAGTTCATTTTTGTGTTGCTGCCCCTGCCATTTTTCTAATTGTTTCTCTTTATGTAATAAACTTTGTACCTGTGCAACGCTATTTTCATCTAATTTTCTCTGTTCTGCATTGAGTAGATATTCGTCCAGATAAGCGCGATGATTAATATCAGCCCAGTTGATCAGGCTTTTTTGTGCTGCTCGATAATGTTTTAAACCATATAAGGCATCAGCATGATTAAAGCAGGGATCATCCTCATTAAAATACTGTGTATTTAATTTACCATCAGAGAGTTGTTCAGCACTATCCATGAGTAATTGATAGGCACTTTCAATACAATTGTATTGTTGTCGATAACGTTTTTCCTGGCGAGAATAACGTTCTAATAACTGGCTGATAGATTCAATCGTCTTATAATGTGTGGTAATGGATATCTTATATTGCTGTACCCGGTAGGCTTCATCGGTATAAGAAAAATCTTCCAGTATATTATGAATAGCAGTGATTTTCTTTAGTGGTGACAGACCCTTTATTTGTTCATATTCATTTAAAAACTCCAGCATGGGTAAAATATTACGATGATAAATTTTATGGATTTCAGCCAGTGTCCGGTGTTTTTGTGCGACATCTTCTAACAGGGTTAAATCGCCGCCGACATCGATTGTCTCTGCCAGATTCTGTGCTTTAGACTGTAGTGAACGGGTATTGGTTTGCAGCCTGGATGAGATTTCACTGAGTAATAAAAAAACCACTTCAATTTGTTCATCTAAATCTTCTGTATCTCCGCTGATATGTTTTAACAAGCCTTCTCTTGCATTGTCCAGACGGGCAGAAAGATCTTCTAAATCAGCATTGGTTAATTCACGCAGACGTTTACTGTCAAACAAGCGAAAAATTTCAATTACTGCAGAATGAAATAAAATATTTCTTGTCGCTTTGTCTACCTCAATGACCAGACCTGCACTGATTAAATTTTCCAGATCAAATGTTTTAGCCAAACGCTGTTGTTCAGTCTTTCTGGTTTTAGTTTGAATTAATTTCCGCACGGCCTGGATATAAACTGCTTCATTGACCAATTCAGTCGCATGATTATCCATATAATCAACCACCGCATAGATCACCTGTTTGTTTTCTATCAGGCTAATCAGACTGATGTCAGTAGAGGCGAACATTAAATAACTTCCTCATTTTGCCTGAGAGTGTCTATTTTTTGTTCTAAAGGGGGATTGAGGGGATTCATAATCTCAAGTGACTCAGCACCGCCATAATAGACAATAGAGCGTTTTTCATCATAGGATTGCTCGGTTGCTTTAAATAAATCCAGATGGATAAAATGCCCCAGAGCATTATTCAGCTGCAGATTTTCTGTTGGTGTTGCTGAAAATAATGAAAAATGATTCTCTGCAGCGACATTGACAACACTGAGCATATTGTGAAAATCCAGATTGGCAATTTCATCAAATACTATGGGTAAGGACAATATAATATTGGGCTGAATCAGTTCATTTAATAAAATGGTTAAAAAAGTACTATTAATAATAGCGTTAGTACCGTTAGATTGTGAAGACGTGGTACGTTTGTCCTGATCCTGAACACGATACTCATACAGAACTTCTTTAATTAAACCTTCCAGAGTCAGGCTTTCAGTTTTACCATTTTTTGAAGTAAAAAATTGTCCGCAAAAGGTATTCAGCTTGTCATAAAAATCAGCTGAAATTAAGCTGTCGTGATAAAAATCAACATTCTCTGATTGAATGTCATTTAATAATTCCTCAAAACGGGGATCCAGTTTTAATTTAACATGTATCTCTTTTAAATCACTGATGCTGATGCCGCTAAAAGCATTATCCAGTTTGCGTCTGAAATCATTAATTAACTGATTATTTTGTTCCAGTTCAGAGACTTTAGTCCCTACAATTTTATTGTGCTTGCGTACCTGAGCCTGCAGCATCTTTTCGTATGATTCAATGTTTTCATATTCAGCAGATAATTGTTCTATTAAAGGGCTAATGCTTTGCAACGGTTTGCCCAAACGATAAACAGCTTCATTATCTAAAAAATCCAGCTTTTCTTTTAATACCAGATCATGAATAGTTTGCTCGGTTTGATTTAAGGCATATTGAAACAAGTCTATTTGCTGATCCAGTTCAGCCATGGTTTCATCATTGATGTCATCCTTCTTTGTATTGATTGCACCCGCATCAAATTCTGCAAATTGAGATTCATATTCAAGGTATTTTTTTATTTGTCTGGTCAAGCGGATAACAACCACTTTGTTATTTTTCAATTCATCTAATTGTTGTTTTAACTGGTATTTTTGTCCTTTATAAATTTCCAGCTGTTCATTGGATGTGTCCAGTTCACGCTGAATTTCTATCAGTTGATCACTTTTTTCCTGTAAGGACTGATGATGTGTCTGAAAATCCTGATTAATTTTATCTTTATTAATGATTAAAGAGAGATCACTTTTTGCTTTGACAAGTTCCTGCTCAGCTGCAATTTTTTTCTGCAGCAGATTTTCGCTGGTTAATTGATTTAGTTCCCTGCTTTCTTCATCAATGAGTCGAGTGAGCTTCTGGTATTCTTCTTCTTTATGTATTTTTTTCTGCAGCCATTTATTATGCTGCTGTTGTGGATCAAAAGGGGTAATGTGATGGATAAATTTTTGCTGTTTAAAAAGCATATGCTGCTCAGTATCTGTAATAAAAAGGTCACTAAAGTCATTAATTAAAGCCAGTTCTGCAGTGCTTAAAGCACCGCTATGGGCAATGTTCAATTGATCAAAATTATTATTAATATTGCTCAATACCGTTGCTGAATGGGGAGAAACCTGATAGAGCAGTGAATCTTCCTTGTTCATCAGTTGTTGTTCAAGTTGTTTTATTTCTGTATTTAAGTGACTTTTATGCTTGATTTTACTTTGTAGACTTGCGGCAAAGGTTTCCTTATCATGAAGACTTTTTATGCTTTCATTGAGAGTTTCTATGTATTCATATAACATTTCTTCAATGTCATCGCTATTGTCTATGCCGGTATATTCTTCTTCTAACAGATAGCGGATGCGCTCAACCTGTTTTTGTTCATGTTTTAAGTGGCCGTTGATACCATCATACTGGCTTTTATAGTCACTTTTCTGTTGTTTCAGTTGACGCTGTATTTTATCCTGATCCGGTAATAAATCGTTGTTTAAAATTTCATATTCAGGAATGAGTTTTATTTCCTGTTGCTGCAATTTTTCCAACTCGCTTAATAATCCGCTTTTAAGCTGCCAGTAGCATTCTCCTGCCTGCTGCAAACCTTGTTGTGCATTGCTGTATGACAGCCTGATACGTTCATAATAAGCACGGGTATTTTTTAAGCGGGTGATCTTTTCCTGTTCAATATTTAGCTCGTTATACTCATCAATAATGGCCTGTAAATTTTGATTCAATTCATCTTTTTTGCTTTTTTTCTGACCTTCTATAATGGTTGCCAGTGCATTGGTTAAAGAGGCAGGACTACCCTGACTAATTTCAAAGGTGAACTGTAGTAAACGACGGAATGCTTCAACTTCACGTCCTATACCGCCTTCTTTCATCGGGATAATACAGAAACGACCTTTTTCCTCATTGAGCTGGTTAAAGGTATAAATGGTGTCTCGAATGTCCTGCGTGGAACGTAGTAAACGGCCATTGTATTTTTTGACCAGTGATTTGATCAACTTTAAACTGGGCTGAGCCGGTTCACCCAGCTGATGATTGGCCGGGGAATTCTTATTCCAGAAAATGGATTCAATCTCAGCATAATTGACGGGTAAAACAAGGCGTGAATAGCCAAATTGTTCTTCGCTGGCACGGAACAAAATATACACATAAGAGCCAAATGGATTTTCACCTTCCAGTATTAAATAGGAATTAATTGAGGGAAAGTAATAATCACGGGATTCCTGATTACTATAAGCCTTGCCGGAAGAACCCATTAAGGCAAATTTATTTTTGCTGTCGCGAAAGTTGATTTCTGGCAATAAATGTAATTTCAGAGTGCTGAGAATACTGGTTTTTCCCAGGTTGTTATCACCATATAAAACGGTGTTTTTAGTGACATCCAGTTCCAGATAACAGATATTTTTCATACTGTTTACACAGATCAATTTATTGATCTGATAATGATCTTTATCCAGTTCAAGGCTGTCCTGAAAATTGCTTTCAGCTTTTATTGCTGATTTGATGCTCATAGAAGAATTTCCTGCTCTGCAAATTGCTTATATTTTCTGACGATTGCGACGACTTCTTTCAAGGGAGGTGGATAATGCTGAATATCTAAATCCAACCGCTGCTGCTGATTAATAGGATAGCCATATTGAATATATTTTTCTAAATAATATGGACTGAGCACAAAGCTGCATACCTTTTGCTCTACTAATTGATGAATATTTTTGAAAATTTCAAAGCCGCCTGAATCAATATCCAGTAAGCAACGTATTTTATCGTATTGTAAAAAAAATTGTTGGTGTAATTTGTTTCCAATGGCCTTGCCCTGAGCATAAACAATGTCACAAGGCCAATCTTCATCCAGCCATTGTGTAAGTGCTGCGGGATTTTTTATCAGGCTTAGAAAGTTTTCTAGATTCTCAATGACCAGTAGATTCTTGTGCAGTGGATGTGGTGTTTGATAGCTGCCGTCAGCTGCAAATAATACCAGTTGTGGAAATACCTGTTGATAGGCTAACAGGGATAATAATGAACCACTGACTTTGTGGTTATGACTATTGCCGGCAATACTGGCTATTTTTCGACTGGTGATATTGAGTAAAGGAAATCTGGAAATTAACAGCTCAAATAATGATTGATTAATAATAGTCACTTTATACCGCTTATTATTAATTTTTTTCCAGAAAAATATTTTGCTTAATTGTTCATTGTTAATGGAATAAGACTCAGCCAAAGCTGAAAAAAGTCCCCAGTTAACAGGTTTGGAATTTTTAATCTGATGCAGATATCGGGCAAAGCTTGCTTTACTCATTGCTTTGGCTGATTATGTTAGTTTCAGTTGTTCAATTTCTTTGCGGGCTTGTTCTAATTCAGCTTCTGCGTTGTCTGCACGCAGGGTTTCATCATGTAGTTTTTGTTTGATCAGCTCAAGTTGTTTTGCTTTAACTTTAGCAAATTTTATGGCTTCCTGTGCCTTGGCTTTAAATGTTGCCGCCAGTGCTTCAGTTTTTTTACAACGTTGTTCTAATGTGAGTTGTTTATTCTGCTGTGTGTGTTTGCCTGGATCTGAACTTTCTTCTGCTGCAGCTTCTACAACTACATTATCATCTAAGGTGACGGGAGGCTCTGGAATAGCTGCTGGCTCTGAAGCAAGCAGATTATCAATTTTCTCAATCCCTTCAGCAATAATTGAACATTCAAAGCCCTGCTGGATAAATAAGAATGCAGCAGCACTGCTGCGATTTTCCTGATTAGAATAAATAATATAATGCTTCTCTTCGTCCAGTGCCTCTAATTGAGAGCGGATTAAACTAATAGGAATATTTTTTTCTGCTTTTTCCAGATGCCCCTGACTAAATTCATTTTCATTTCTGACATCAATCAGTTGATAATCACCACTTGAAATAAGCCCATCGACCTCATCATTGCTGATACGATGAATCAGAGGGGCAACTAATAAATCAAGAAAATCTTTTTTCTCCAGAGTCATAATGATGCCGTCAGTTTTCATAGAGACACTGGCACCACGGACACCGCCTGTAATCAGAGCTTCTTCACCAAATCCAGTACCGTAGTCTAATTGAGCCAGAGTGATTTCTTTTCCAGTTGACTGATTGGTTTTTGTAACAATACAGCTGCCTTCCTGGATAATATAGAATTTATCATCATTAGGTGAGTTTTCCTGGATAATAGTCTCACCCATTTCAAGCGGCTGTTCCTGCAAGCTCATCATGAGTGACTGAATATTCGCTGCAGGCAATTGTAAAAATGCATTGGATTGTAGAAAACGAGACATCCAGTCTTCATCTTCATCATCATCAAGATCACCAACCACTACACCGCCATCATTATGATTAAGTAACAGCTGTAACAGGCTTCGATCAATAATAAGGACGCTGATTTCAGTGTGAGATTTTACTGTGGCAGTACGTGGAACCTGATTTGAAATTGGCTGAATGGCGGCTTCGGTGTTAGCTTCAATTATCTCAACTATTCCGTCAGGCTGTGTCAGCTCAACTTTACCGGAGAGTAAATAGATTGTCCATTTGTCTTTATCGCCCTGCTTAAAAAGGATTCTGTCAGCAGGCAGTTTCTGAACAGCTGATTTTTCAATAATTTCCTGAACTTTTTTTATACTTTGGGAGTCAAAGGGGTAGAATTTCCTGGCAATATTGACATCTAGTTTTGGCACAGCAGCCATTAAATTACTCCGATTTTGGATTTTATTTAATTTTAGCAGAAATAGACAAAAATCACAGGAATAAGGAAAAATTATTTTTGTAGATTAAGGTATAATTATTCTTTTAATTATTAGCATCAGTTCAGACAATAAAAAATGTTGAATTCTTTACATAATCAAAGTGATAAAAAGAAGTATGATCAGCTGTTTCAGCAGATTAAACACTGTTATTTATTTGACCAATACCCTATAAAAAAAGAATTAATCCGGTCTTTCAACTTATTCAAAAAATTGTCTGACACGAATCATAAAAAAAACTTATCGATGGAGTCTATTGAAAAGCAAATCAGTCGAACTTTCTCTTCCTGTCAAAGTAGAGTAGAACTATCTCTTGTAAAAGTACAGCAACGAAAAAAAGGGCTGCCCAGACCAGAGTTTCCACAACAATTGCCCGTTTCAAAAAAATTATTAGAAATCCAGACTTTGATGCAAAGTCATCAGGTGATTGTTATTGCTGGTGAAACAGGTTCTGGAAAAACCACTCAAATACCTAAAATTGCCCTGACTATCGGTCGCGGAGTGATGGGACAGATTGCTCATACACAGCCGCGTCGATTGGCGGCAAGAAGCGTAGCGGAACGCATTGCACAGGAACTGGGAACACCTTTGGGTGAAGAGGTCGGCTATAAGGTGCGTTTTAATGACAAGTCTCGTGAGGAAACTTATATTAAGTTAATGACGGACGGGATTTTGTTAGCAGAAACTCAAACGGATCGATTATTAAATCGTTATGATACGATTATTATTGATGAAGCCCATGAGCGTAGTCTGAATATTGATTTTTTATTGGGCTATATCAAGAAACTATTACCGAAACGTCCGGATTTAAAAGTCATTATTACTTCAGCAACTATTGATACGGAACGTTTTTCTCAATTTTTTTCCATATCAGGAAAAGTAGCGCCTGTTATTGAAGTTTCCGGACGCAACTATCCGGTTGAAGTTCGTTATCATCCATTAGAAGAAGACAGGACAATGGTGGATGGTATTTTAGCAGCAGTTGATGAATTGGCTATGGAATCCTTTACAGGCACTGCAGAGCAGAGTGATATTCTGGTTTTTCTCTCTGGTGAGAGAGAAATTCGTGAAACAGCGGAAGCCTTGCGTAAGCATCACCATAGTCAGTACGGCTTAAAGTCCAATACTGAGATTATTCCGCTTTATGCCCGTTTATCTGCCAGTGAACAAAACAGGGTTTTTTCAGCGCATAGTTGTCAACGCATTGTTCTTGCCACCAATGTGGCTGAAACTTCATTAACGGTACCGGGTATACGTTATGTGATTGATAGCGGTGTCGCTCGCATGAGTCGCTATAGTGTGAAACATAAAATCCAGCGTTTACCGATTGAAAAAATCTCACAAGCCTCTGCCAGACAACGCAGCGGACGTTGTGGTCGTTTGAGTGACGGCATTGCAATCCGGCTCTATAGTGAGGATGATCATAATCAACGTCCGGGGTTTACTGAGCCTGAATTATTAAGAACCAATCTGGCTCAGGTTATTTTACAAATGCTGTCTCTTAAACTGGGTGACATCAAACAATTTCCCTTTCTGGAAAAACCTTCTGATAAACAAATTAATGATGGTTATTTGTTATTGGAACAACTGGAGGCGATTAATGGACAGCGTCAGTTAACAGTTATCGGACGCTCTATTGCAAGGTTGTCAGTTGATCCCAAACTGGCTCGTATTATCCTTGCAGGAGAACAAAATAATGTATTATCTGAGATTCTGGTGATTGCAGCGGCTTTGAGTTGTCAGGAACCCAGAGAAAGGCCGGCTGACAAGCAGCAGGCTGCAGATGAAAAACATGCACAATATACTAGCAATAGTTCTGATTTTATTACTTATCTGAATTTATGGTTCAGTTATGAGACACAGCGTAAACATCTTTCACAAAACAAATTACGTCAATATTGCAAAGCTCAGTTTATTTCATTTATGCGTATGCGTGAGTGGCGTGAGCTTTATCAACAGCTTTTTACACAAACAAAAGAATTAGGTTTTCGCTTTGATTCATTGCAATATAAAGGACGGGAAGATGAAGAACAATTAGATTATGCCGCTATTCACCAATCATTATTAACAGGATTTTTGGGGAATATTGGTTTTAAAGAAGATAAAAATAACTATCTTGGTGCCAGAAATCTTCATTTTAGTATTTTTCCAGGTTCAAAATTATACAGACGCAAACCTAAATGGATTATGGCGGCAGAAATTATTGAAACATCAGGAGTCTATGCCCGTACTGTGGCGAGAATTGAGCCGGGATGGCTGGAATATAATGCAAAACATCTGCTCAAATACCATTACTATGAACCTTTCTGGGAAGCAAAATCAGGACAGGTTTCTGCCTGGAGTAAAGTGAGTTTATATGGACTGGTGATTAATGCTAAAAAGAAAGTCAATTACGGACCTATTGATCCTGTTGCGGCTCAGGAAGTTTTTGTTCGTGATGCTCTGGTGAGCGGTGAATATCAGGATCAAAATCGTAAAATTCCACGTTTTATTAAATATAATCTGGCCTTAATTCAGGAACTGGAACATCTGGAGCATAAGTCCCGTCGTCAGGACTTGCTGGTGGATGACTTAGCTATTTTTGAATTTTATCAGCAAAGGCTTGAAAAACAACTCAAGTCGCATAAAAATATCTATTCAAGGGCTGCTTTTGAGCCATGGAGAAAAGAAATTGAAAGGCAGGATGCTGAATATTTGTTTTTGCAGCAATCAGATTTATTAAAAAAAGATATTGATCATGTTTCTGATGAATTATATCCACCAACTATCAGCAGCGGCGCACTGCAATTACCACTGGAATATCATTTTTTACCGGGTCATGCTCTGGATGGTGTTACGGTGGTTTTCCCCCTGGCTGTAATCAATCAGCTGGATGAAACTGTTTTTGAATGGCTGGTTCCGGGATTAATACGAGAAAAAATAACCGGGATTTTACGTGCCTTACCCAAAACAATACGCAAACAATTTGTCCCTGTTCCCAACACTGTCACGGCTTTTTTAGAACAGGTGAAATATCGTGAGGGTGATTTGGGCGAACAATTACTTGGATTTCTTAAGTCGCAGCTGTCTTTTTCAATGGGCAATGAGCTGGAACGGGAATTATCAGGTGCACGTCCCAGTTTAACAGATAGTGGATATAACAAAGAGGCTAATGAAAATGTCCCGGATCATTTAAAAATGAACTTTAAGATCATTGACAATGAGGGACATGAATTGGACAGCAGCAGAAATTTGTCAAAGCTCAGGAAGTACTGGGCTGAGCAGGCATTGCAGCTATTAGATGATGAGATTGATGATTCTATTGAGCGCCAGGATATTAAATCATGGGATTTTGAAACATTGCCGGAACAGGTGGAAATAAAACGTCATGGTATGACTATTATGCTTTATCCTGCATTACAGGATAAGTCTGATAGCCATAAAGATTCTGTTGCGATTAAATTATTTGATCAACAGACTGCTGCCAGAGAAAATCATATTCGGGGGGTGGAGAGATTATTAAAAATATCTTTATCTCAGGAATTGAAGTATTTACAAAAGCAATTAGCTGATTTTGAACAAGCCTGCTTGCTTTTTACTGCCTATGGCTCATGCAGTGATTTGAAGCTGGATATGGTTGATGGTATTTTGATCAATACCATACAAACAATTTTGCAGGAATCTTTACTTAAAAAGAAGGAAAGTATAATCACTTGTCTTGCTGAAATTCGAGATAAACAATGTTTTGAGGAAATGCGTCTGACAGTTAAGTCTTCTTTGGAAAAACATAAGCTGGAAATGGCTCAGGCAGCACTGAATGCTCTGCAAGCCAATCACCAGTTGACTAAGAGGCTTAAAATGAATATCCCTTTTAGCCTGGTGAATACTGTCGCAGATATAAAACAGCAGCAGGATGAATTAATTTATAAGGGGTTTCTTGCACAGACCCCGTTGATTTGGTTAAAACGACTGCCTCGATATTTTAAAGGAATGACGAATCGTCTGGAAAAGGCACAGCATGATTATCGGCGTGATGGCTTGAATCAGGCACAACTTATTCCCTTATGGGAAAGATATAAAAAATATAGTCAAATAGATAATTGTAGTAATAGTCATGTTAAACTATTAAATCTTATACAACCGGAGTTAGTGGAATATCGTTGGCTGCTGGAAGAATTTAGAATTTCTTTGTTTGCACAGGAACTTAAAACGATCCAGCCTGTTTCTGCTAAACGTCTGGAAAAAAAATGGCAGGCATTGATTCAGACATAGATGATACCAGTAGGGATCCGTATGAATGAAATTCGTTTTCGCATTGCTATTGATGCTCAGGAATATCTACGTTATTATCAGGGGGCAGTTGATTCAGTACAGGTAGTCACTACTGACGGGAGACGCATTCAATTTCCCGCCAGTGCATTACAGAAATATGTTGATCGTTTTGGAGTCAATGGCAGTTTTAGAATTGTTTTTGATAAAGATAATAAACTGGTCAGTATTGATCGGATATCAAACTAACGTTTATTTATATTAGGAATAACCAATGAACAAGAAACCAGTGATATCAGATGATCCAATGTATCAACTACTCAGGGACGGAAATATTGAGGAATTTAATAGCAAAAAACAGGGGGGGGAATTCTATGACCTCCAGTTCTGTGATTTCCGCTCGATTGATTTAAAAGGTCTCAATGCAGCGGGTATAGATTTTAGAAATGCTTATTTCAGACAAACTGATTTAAAGGGGATTGATTTCAGAGGGGCTCTATTGGAAGGTGCATCGATTAATGGTGCTAAAATTTCAGGGGCTTATTTTCCAAATAATATTACGGCTCAGGAAATTCTTCTGTCTCTTGAACATGGTACTCGTCTGCGGGTTGTACAGAAGAAAAAATGAGGCCTGAAATGACTATTAATTTGTCTGATACGGCTCTAACTCTTCTCAGCATCAATAGTCATTTTAACTAATTCTGCTACAGAACTTGCTTCCATCTTCTCCATCATGCGCGCACGGTGGACTTCAACAGTTTTAATACTGACACTGAGTTCATGAGCAATCACCTTGTTGGGCTTACCTTCTGTTACTCGTGACATGACCTGGCGTTCACGGGGAGTCAGAGAATCAATGCGCTTATAAATACTTTCATTTTTGGCCATAGACTCAATACTGTCAGAATTATGCTTAATTCCTCTTTGTATAGCATCCAGTAGCAATTGATCATTAAACGGTTTTTCAATAAAATCAAATGCCCCTCGTTTTAATGCGCGTACAGCCATAGGGACATCGCCATGACCGGTAATAAATATTAAAGGCAAATCTATTTCTCTTTTAACCATTTCCTCCTGCGCTTCGAGACCACTAATGCCGGGCATTCTGACATCCATGATTATGCAACCCTGCTCATTATTATAATTTTCCAGAAAATCATCAGCACAATTGAAAGTGATGACCTTAAGACCGATAGATTCAATTAACCAGGCTGTAGATTGTCTGACTGCTTCATCATCATCGACGACAAATACTATACTATTCTCATTCATTATTGTTTCCTGAACGTCCTTCTAAGACATTATTTTGGCTAATCAATGGCAGAGTCAAACAGAATCGTGCGCCCTGAATGGTATTATTCGTTGCATATAGCTTACCATCATGAGCTTCTATAATTGACTTGCTAATGGATAATCCCATCCCCAAACCACTATTTTTTGTGGTAAAAAAGGGATTAAAAATCCTTTTGAGCTTATCTTTACTAATTCCATGCCCATTGTCAATAATACATAACTCAATTGCATCATCTCTCACCAGTTTTGTTGAAATAGTAATACCTGGCCCATTAACATTGATGAGAGATTCGGATGCATTTTTTAATAGATTGACCAATACTTGTTCAATCTGAATAATATCGACCAGAACCGGAGCTAACTTGTCCTGTAGCTGAAGTCTAATTTTAATATTGTTATTTTTTAACTGGCTGTCAAGAAAACTGAGCACCTCATGAATAATATTATTAATGTCACTATAGGTTTTATGGGTTTGTTCTTTGCGTACAAAACTGCGTAAACGGCGAATAATTCCTGCAGCACGATCAGCTTGTTGAGTGGTTAACTTCAGAGCATTAACGATCTCTTCCAGATTATCCTGACCTGTATCAATGCGGCGTATACATCCCTGTACATAGGTATGTATAGCAGATAATGGCTGATTAAGTTCATGAGCCAGACCTGAAGCCATTTCTCCCATGGTACTGAGTCTGGTGACATGTGCCAGTTCATCATGATGACTCAGGGCTTGTTCCTGAGCCAACTGCCGTTCATTAATTTCTCTCTCCAATGATTGCTTGGATAGTGTTAATCGATTGTTTAAATCACGTGATGATCGTAAAAATAAGCTTAAAATAACCAATAAAAAGAAAATAATAATATAAACGACGATAGTTTGAAATTGAGAGGAAAGGTGTGCGTGATCATTTTGAGATAAAGCCTGATTATTCTTTGTCAGAGAAAATAATGTATATAAAATATTATAATCCTGAGCAATACTCCATTGATATTGTTCTAAAAAATCATCAGCTGACTCATTGATGTTATATTCACCGTGATTAACATTGATTAACTGTCCATCCATTAATTTTGGGCTGCTCAGTAATAGTGAGGCCACTTGATTTGCAAGACTATTTTCAATAAACCAGGCTTTTGCAATAGGCCATTCGGGTATTAATTCTGAACTGTGTAAAAATGGTGCCTGCCAGCTTTGACGAGGATTAATCAGCCTGGGGAGAGGCATCTTGTTCAGTACGTACTGTTTTTTGAATTTTTTTTCTATAACGCCTGATTTAGCAATAATAGCATCTACTTTAGTGGAATCCAGCAAGTTTAATAACTGGTTAACTTCATTGATTATTTCAATATTAATATTAAAATCAATGATTAGTCCGTGTTTAAATAAGAATTGCTTTAAAAATGTTTTTGAAATAGGAATGTTACCGGCTAATACGGCAATCTTTTTATCCTTTAGATCTAAAAATCGAACAATATTATAATTGTTGCTTTTTGTGTAGAGCGATAAACCTTCTAAGGAAAATGGCTTTTTTGAGTAAAGTTCATTGCGGGTGAGCATGTGTTGTATTCCATACTCTTCTTCCAGTTTAAGATAGCTGAACGCATCAATGATGACAAAATCCAGCTCGTCTTTATTTAATTTTTTTTGCAGTGCTTCAATATCTAAAAACTGAGGAATAAAAATATAATCAGGATGGCTGTTTAAACGTTTAAAGCTTAATTTCCAACGTGAACCTTCAAGAGTTTCCAGAGGATTATAACTTAAGATGCCAACACTAATTCGTTGTTTTTCCATGAGTATGGATGAGTTATATAACCGGGAGCTGCTGCTTTCATTCTGAGCTGCGTGGATAAGTGGTATAAAAAATAAAAAAAGAATAAAAAGTAGTTTTATACGGGTCATTGTCATTGTTTGAGGTTGGAGTCAAATATTATTTGGCTCCAGCCCCGGTCTATGATTTATCTTCTAAAGCAGGTTTTTTATGAGCCAGCATTTCGACCAGTTTATTCGATAATTCGACAGGTTCAAATTTAGCAACGTAGTCATCAGCTCCCACGCCTTTTCCAAGGGATTTATTGGCCTCAGCAGAGAGTGAAGAATGCATAACAACTGGAATATCTTTAAAACGGGGATCATTTTTAATATGTTTGGTTAGTACATAACCATCCATTTCAGGCATTTCAACATCAGTCAGTATCAACTGGATGTAATCGGACACAGGCAGGCCTGTTGTTTCTGCACGACTTGCTATATCCTTAAGCTTATTCCAGGCCTCTGCACCATTAATTGCACTGATATGTGCTACTCCCATGTGATCCAGAGTGCGTTCGATTTGATTACGGGCAACGGTAGAGTCATCAGCAAACATAACAGTGAAACCCTGATCTTCCAGGCTATTAGTGACTTCATCAAAAAAGGATTCATCCTGAGCAAAATGTGCGGTCTCTGCCAGGACTTTTTCTACATCCATAATCATGGCGATACGTCCGTCCTGCAATTCTGTTACTGCAGTGACTAATCCTCCCAGACGATCAGACATCATCTGTGGCGGTACCTTGATATCATTCCATTGCAGACGCAGAATATTTTCAACGGATTGCACTAAAAACCCCTGCATATGTTTATTGTATTCCGTCACAATAAGAATTTGTGGTTCTTCTGAGATATTCAGACCGCAAAATTTTGGTAGATTGACAACCGGTACCATTGTGCCCCTAAGACTGGTCATTCCTTCCACAGAAGGCGGCATATCCGGTGCGTGGGTAATAGCAGGTACCTGCATCACTTCACGGACTTTAAATACATTAATCCCATATACTTCCTGCCTGTCTGTTGAGTCATCCTTGCCAAGACTGAACAAAAGCACTTCAAGTCTATTGGTTCCAGCAAGGTTAGTACGCTCATCTACAGATTGAATAAAATTGGCCATATTCTTTTCTCTTCTTTATTACTAACAAAAATTTCTTTATCAATTCATCAGCTTATGCAGTGCCTTGAAAACAAATGCCAGCAGCAACGTCAGTTTAGCTAAGGGCTACACATTATAACGACAGTTCGTCTAAAAGCTTTAATATTTTGTTCAGCTTCTATTCTCGGACAAACTCCTGTCTAGCCACTGGGATAAGTAATTCTAAAAAATAAATGTTTAAGAATTACTAAAGTATAGTTGTAACTATAGTATAAAAACAAGTAATAATCCAAACTCTTATCAAACATAAACAGCCATGAGCGAATAATAGAGTTACCCCTGACTTATTTATAATGAATTATGTTCGCAAAGCGACAGCGACAAAGTTTTATTTGCTGAGGACTCTTATCAGCTAATTTTGAAATTATATGCCCTGTTAATATTAAATTTTTTCGATTTTTTTTTTATTTAAGGGTAATATAGACATAAATGTTTATTAAACAGGACAAAATACAATGATTGATACCATCACCAAAGAACGTCGGGTGCAGTCTCATCGTATGGCTAAATCTTTAATCACGTCTCGCACTGAATGCCTCTCACAATATAAACAGCTTATGACGTATAAGCCATTTGAAATGAATGAAACATTACAGGAAGTGTTAGAGGATTTTTGTGAAGTACTGGTGGATTATACGGCCAAGGCTCATTTTAACCTGTATGGTTATCTGGATGAGCAGGATGGCAAACAGTCAGAACGACGTCAAAGTGTTTTAGATATTGCTGATAGTATTTATCCTTCCTTATTGGATAATACTCAGAAAATTCTTGATTTTCATGATCAATATAATAGTGATGCGTCACAAATGGTTTGTGATAAGCTGGAATCATGCTTAAGTGATGTAGGTGAATTGCTGGCAGATAGGATTAGCCTGGAAGATAAAGTGATAAATGCTGTTTTATCTCCATCTTCTCAGTAACTTACAATCAATGAAAAATTTACAACGCCTACTGGATATCATGTCTTCCCTGAGGGATCCGGAAAAGGGATGTCCCTGGGATTTACAGCAGAATTATCAATCTCTGGTTAGTTATACACTGGAAGAAGCTTATGAAGTTGCTGAGGCAATAGAACTGGGCGATATGGATGAAGTTAAAAAAGAACTGGGCGATCTTTTGTTTCAGGTGGTTTTTTATGCACAATTGGCAAAAGAGGAAGGCTTATTCGAGTTTGATGATATTGCCTCTGCTATCGCTGATAAAATGGTTGCACGCCACCCTCATGTTTTTTCTGATCACCAGTATGAAAATGAAGCTGTTTTCCTGAAAGCATGGGAACAACAAAAAGAAACGGAAAAACCTGTACAACTTTCTGCCAAATCAGATCCGCTTAGCCTGATGGATGGGATCAGTCAAGCTTTACCTGCAATGACCAGAGCCGTAAAAATCCAGAAAAAAGCAACTCATATTGGTTTTGACTGGGATAGTGCAGAAGCTGTATTGCCCAAAATACAGGAAGAACTGGATGAGCTTTTGCCAGAGATCAAATCTTATGAAGCTAAAACAATAGAACATTCCAAACAAAAAATTGAAGATGAGCTGGGTGATGTTCTGTTCAGTTGTGTTAATCTGGCTCGAAAATTGAAAATTGATCCGGAAAAAGCTCTGAGAAGAAGTAATCACAAATTTATACAACGCTTTAAAAAACTGGAGCAACACTATCAATACGATAGAAATGAAATGGAAAATACCTCCCTGGATCAACTGGAACACATCTGGCAAAAGATAAAACAATAGTTTTTATAGCCCTCAGCCAAACTTGAAATTTGCCGACCATCGTCTTGGTAACATAAAATTGGCTTTAAATCATTTGTGTCAATTTTTTGTTACTCAAGAGAATGCACTGATTTTGTGCAAGTTCCTCTGTAATGAACCATAAAAGTGCTTTATTTAAAACTGTTTAATTCAGAATTATGATTCATTTCCCCCTAACTCTTTGATTCACTGAAAAATGTACCTTTATGGTGCAAAAATTGCTTGATGCAGTTCAACTTAAAATAGCATCTTATTAACAAAAAGGGTTCTTCCATGACAAAAAATCATAAATTATCAGCTATCAGCCTGATTTTTTTACTCTTCTTCTTTGCTGGAGATTCAATGGCAGCTGACACCATAAACGGTGCAGATACTGCATGGGTCATGATTTCAACCGCCTTGGTCTTATTTATGACTTTGCCGGGACTGGCTCTTTTTTATGGTGGTCTGGTGCGTACAAAAAATGTCTTATCCATCTTAATGCAGTGTTTTGCTATTACTAGTATTATGTCTATCCTTTGGCTAGTCGCTGGTTACTCTTTGGCATTCAGTGACGGTGGTTCTATGAACGCCTTTATCGGAGGTTTTGATAAGGTGCTTTTTGCCGGGGTGATGGAAAGCTCGGTTTCCGGTACGATTCCGGAAGGTTTATTCGCATTGTTTCAAATGACCTTCGCCATCATTACCCCGGCGTTGATTGTTGGTGCTTTTGCTGAACGGGCTCGATTTTCTGCCATGATGATATTTAGTGCTATCTGGCTCTTTGTGGTCTATGTCCCGGTCACTCACTGGGTCTGGGCAGAAGGCGGCTGGTTATTTGAAATGGGGTTGTTGGACTTTGCCGGTGGCACAGTGGTACATATTACTGCGGGCGTTGCAGCTATTGTTTCTGCCCTTGTGATTGGTAAGCGTAAAGAGTTTGGTGTGCATATGTTGCCGCCGCATAATTTAACTATGACTGTTATTGGTGCAGGCATGTTATGGGTAGGCTGGTTTGGCTTTAATGGCGGCAGTGCTCTGGCTGCTGATGGTAATGCAGCTATGGCAATGTTAGTCACACATATTTCAGCAGCGGCCGGTGCAGCGATGTGGGCGGCCATTGAATGGCTGAGACATGGTAAGCCTTCTGTATTAGGTATTGTAACAGGAATGGTTGCCGGACTGGGCACGATAACACCAGCTTCTGGTTTTGTGGGACCTGCAGGTGCCCTGATTATTGGTCTTTCTGCTGGTGTTGTTTGTTATACAGCAACCCAGTTGATTAAGGTGAAGTTTCAACTGGATGATTCTCTGGATGTCTTTCCAGTGCACGGTGTGGGTGGAATTTTAGGTACTTTTTTGGCGGGTATTTTTGCTTCAGCAGGGTTGGGGGTTTTCTCAGGTCAGGGTTATGCCGAAGGAATGAATATGATCAGTCAGGTTCAGGTTCAACTGATTGGTATTGCTGCTACGTTTACCTACACAGCGATAATGACTTATATTATTTTGAAAATTGTAGATAAGATTGTTGGCTTACGTGTTGAAAGTGATGAAGAAACAGAAGGACTGGATCTGGTTTCTCATGATGAACGCGGATACGACTTCTAGGGCAGAAAGAGTAGAATTCAGAAAGAGCTGAACTCTGCTCTTTCTGCTTTTACTTAAACAATTTTGAAAAAAATGATTTTCCGGATTTCTCTTCAGTTTCGTTTTCTGTTTTTGCTTTTTCTTCAGCTTCTTTCTCTGCTTGTTTGGCCTTTTTCTCAGTTTCCATTCTTTGCCGGATCTGGATCCTGACCTGATCATCGATATCAATATTTAAAAAATCACTATCTTTTCTTAATATATAGCGGGCAAGTTTATCTAAATAGGCTTCATCAATATCTACAGGATTAATGGTGAGTATTCGTTCTTCAAAATTTTCATGATTTTTTATATTCAGAAGGATTTTAGAAGTTTCAGGATTACCGGTAAACTTAAATACAACAGGAATATCTTTGGTGATGTAAAAGGTTAATGCCCCATTGTTTTTGCTGGCCAGGTTATTGGCACTGGCATAGCTTATTTTTCGGCTGGTCAGAAAGTCTGTTATTTGATCGGCTTCTAATTTACTGTCGGTGTGATGGACATACTCCTTTACAGCAAGTCCTTTATATCTGTAACGCAGCTGAATGGTCTGGATTTTATCATGGTCAACGACACCGCCGGAACCATCAGAGCTAATTTTATACTCGACCTGGGATAATTCACCCATATTTGGAAATTGCTTGGAATAGGCAGGGATTTTAATAGTTTGTTTGATGACGTTTAAATGTTGTGTAAATTCTTTGAAATAGAAATATATCTGTTTCATCTTAGGCGCAATCAGAACATCAAATACATATTCGGTATTTTCTTTACTGAGTTCTGTGTCTAATTGCTTACTTATATCCTGATCAGCTTGTTCTTTTAGGTTATCGAGAAGGCCCATTTTTTTGTCCTGATTAAAATTAAATGTATCTGTTATAAGAATAAATTAAGTATAGCTGTCGTTTATCATCTTTGCCATATAGAATGAGTACAATTATAGAGTGATTAGAGGTTTTAGGTAAAGATAAAGATGGAAAATGAAGCATAAACATGTTACTTTTCCGCTCTTATCAAACATAAACCTGCCCGCTGTCGTTTTGCAGGTAAATATGTTTGCAAAACGACAGCGGGCAAGTTTATTGTCCGAAAACTCTTTAGCGAATAATAAGGATACGGGTTGATGTCCGGCAAGTTGTATATTCAAACTTTTGGTTGTCAAATGAACGATTATGATTCTGCTAAGATGGCGGATATTCTTAATGAGTCACATGGTGTTGTTCTGGTTCAGGAACCACAGGATGCTGATATTCTGCTGATCAATACCTGTTCTATCAGGGAAAAAGCGCAGGAAAAGGTATTTTCATTATTAGGACGTTTTCGCGAGCTTAAAGAAATGAATCCTGATATCGTCATTGGTGTCGGTGGTTGTGTGGCGAGTCAGGAAGGGGAATTGATTCGTCAGCGTGCGCCTTATGTTGATTTGGTTTTTGGTCCTCAAACCTTGCATCGTTTGCCGCAAATGCTGGATAAAGTATCAAAAATTCATCAGCCGGTGATTGATGTATCCTTTCCGGAAATTGAGAAATTTGATAATTTACCGGAACCACGTGCAGACGGACCCAGCGCCTTCGTCTCGGTGATGGAAGGCTGCAGTAAATATTGTACCTTCTGTGTGGTGCCCTATACTCGTGGTGAAGAGATTTCCCGTCCATTGGATGACGTGGTCGCTGAAGTGGCGGCATTGTCAGAGCAGGGTGTGGTTGAAGTCAATTTGCTGGGACAAAATGTGAATGCCTATCGCGGTGCAACGCATGACGCTGATATTGCAGATCTGGCTCTGTTAATTCATTATGTATCACAAATTAAAGGAATTGAACGTATTCGTTATACTACCTCTCATCCCAATGAATTTTCACAAAGTCTGGTGGATGTCTATCGTGAAGTACCTGAGCTGGTGAGTTTTTTACATCTGCCGGTGCAGAGTGGATCTGATCGTATTCTCAGCATGATGAAGCGAAATCACTCGGTTCTAGAATATAAAAGTAAAATAAAACAGATCCGTGCAGCACGGCCGGATATTGCGATTTCATCTGATTTTATTGTCGGATTTCCGGGTGAAACAGAAACTGATTTTGCGGCGACAATGCAATTAATTGAGGATATCCGTTTTGACCAGAGTTTTAGCTTTATTTATAGTCCCAGACCTGGAACACCGGCATCATCACTCCCGGATGATGTGCCTATGGCAGTAAAAAAACAGCGTTTAAGTCAATTGCAGGCGCGTATTAATGAATTTGCAGCTGAATATTCACAGCAAATGGTGGGCAGTATACAGAAAATTCTTGTTCATGGCATATCGAAAAAAGAAGCGCATGAAGTGGCCGGTCGAACTGAAAATAATCGTGTAGTGAATTTTAATCCACAAGAGAGGGACTTAATCGGAAAGATCATACCGCTTAAAATTACTGCCGCCTATCGTAACTCTCTGCGTGGTGAATTAGTATGACTTCTGCAGTACAATCAGTATCACAACAACTGACTTTAGAACCATTGGATAATATCCGCCTGGTGAATCTTTGCGGGCAGTTAGATGAACATCTACGTTTGATTGAAAGACGTCTGGCGGTGCAAATTGCCAATCGCAGTAATAAATTTAAGGTGACTGGAAAACCTGAGGATAGAGAAGCTGCAGTGGCTGTTTTACTGGCTTTGTATGAAGAAAGTGCTGACACCGTGCTGGATCCGCAAAAAATACACCTGTTTTTACAGGAGTCCGGTATTGAGGCACAGTTAAAAGAAGATGCCGACAGAACACATAATCTACAGCAGGATGAGGTTTCATTGCTGGCAGGGCGTAGTTTAATCAAACCGCGCGGCAGCAATCAGCAGGCTTATTTAAAACGCGTCTTACAGCATGATATTAATTTTGGCATTGGACCTGCCGGAACCGGCAAAACATTTCTGGCTGTGGCCTGTGCGGTACAGGCTCTGGAAAGAGATCAGGTCAGACGTATTATATTAACTCGTCCGGCGGTGGAAGCCGGTGAGAACCTGGGGTTTTTGCCGGGTGATATTTCACAAAAAATTGATCCCTATCTACGTCCTCTTTATGATGCTTTATATGAAATGCTGGGTTTTGAGAAAGTCAGCAAATTAATTGAACGGAATATTCTGGAAGTCGCACCGTTAGCCTTTATGCGTGGAAGAAGTCTCAATGAGTCTTTTATTATCCTGGATGAAGCGCAAAATACTACCTGTGAACAAATGAAAATGTTTTTAACGCGTATTGGCTTTGGTTCAACAGCAATTGTAACGGGTGATGTGACTCAGATTGACCTGCCCGGTGGTAGAAAGTCAGGTCTGAAACATGCTGCGGAAGTTCTGTCTAAAGTGAAAGGGATCAGTTTTACCCACTTTAATTCTAAAGATGTTGTACGCCATGAACTGGTACAGCGTATTGTTGATGCCTATGAGGTGGATGACGGAAAAAAAGAAAAAAATAAGAAAAAAACAGTGCGTCAAAACAAATATAAAAAATCCTGATAATGAGAAATGGTCAAAGTCCGTCCTTTGTTGTTGATGTACAACAGATGATTGACTCAGTTTCCATTCCTGATAAGGATAGGATTGAATCCTGGGTGAAAGCAGCATTAATGGCCGATACAGCTCATAATAAACAGCCTGGTCAAGATGAACAGGAGCTGACTATCCGCATTGTAGGTAAGGATGAAATCCGTAATTTAAATAAAACTTATCGTCATCAGGATAAAACAACCAATGTACTTTCCTTCCCTTTTGAAGCTCCGTCGCAAGTTCAATTACCTTTATTAGGCGATATTGTTATTTGCCATGATATTGTTGCTGAAGAAGCAGAACAACAACAAAAAACATTATTCAGCCATTGGGCTCATATGGTCATTCATGGTGTTTTGCACCTCAAAGGCTATGATCATATTGAAGATTCAGAGGCTGAAATTATGGAAGCTCTGGAAATTAAAATCATGGAACAATCAGGTTTTGCCAACCCTTATTATGAGCCATAAATTAATTTCATTTCATCATAAAAATTTACTCTATATTTTCTTCAGATACTCTTCCATCTCATTAGCTGGTATCGGTCTACTATAAAGATATCCCTGAATATTCGTGCATCCATTTTGTACCAAAAACTCTTTTTGCTCCGTTGTTTCAACACCTTCTGCAATAATTCTAAGATTCAAATTTTTTGCTAAAGTAATAACTGCTTTTGCAATGGCAACATCCTCTTCATCATCTGGTAGTTCTCGTACAAATGATTGATCAATTTTCAACTTATTGATGGGCAACTTTTTAAGGTAGGAAAGAGAAGAGTAGCCTGTTCCAAAATCATCAACTGCTAAGTCTATACCTATGTCACTAATCAAGTTCAGGATTTTTACAGCAGCTTCTGGATTTGTCATAATCTGACCTTCTGTAACCTCAAGTTCAAGCCACTCTGGCTTACATTGAGTCTCTGTTATCATATTTTTAAGAATATTAATAAAGTCTTTCTGCTGAAGCTGTTTTATAGCAAGATTGAGGGCTAATTTCCCGGGATTTAAGCCTTGAGCATGCCATTTTACAACCTGCTTCATGGCAGTTTTCATGACAAATTGATCAAGTTCAATGATGAGTCCCGTGGATTCAGCCAAAGGAATAAACTTGGCAGGAGATACAAGCCCCATTGTAGAATGCTGCCATCTGACCAGAGCTTCCAACCCGATCAGTTTGCTTTCTTCAGCATTTATCTGTGGCTGATAATAGACAATAAACTCTTGATTTATTAGTGCAGATCTAAAGCTGGATTCCATAACAACCCGTTCAATAGCAAGTTCTGTCATTTCAGCACTGTAAAACTGAAAGTTATTTCTGCCCTCATCTTTTGCCTTATACATAGCGGAATCAGCATATTTTAAAAGGTTTTGAGAGCAATCCCCATCACTTGGGTAAAGGCTAATTCCTATACTACTGGAAACATAGAGAGAGTTATTTTCAATTTTAATGGGTTCTGCAAGAAATTCAATAATTTTTTGTGCTAATAATGATGCATCTTGCCCTTGTTTTAAATCTTCTACGATAACCGTAAACTCATCACCACCCAAGCGGGCAAGGGTATCTTCTTTTCGTATGATTTTATTAAGACGTTGTGTAATAATTTTAAGAACCTCATCCCCTATATTATGCCCCATTGAATCATTAATTTCTTTAAAGTGATCAAGATCAATAAAGAGTAAAGCCATTTTGCTATTATTACGTTTGGATTTTTCAATACTCTGAACTAGCCTGTCATTAAATAAAAGACGATTTGGAAGCTCAGTCAGTGCATCATGATGGGCTTGATGCTCTAATTTTTCTTTTTGTTCAAGCAGATATTTTTGGGCATTTTTTTTATCTGTTACATTTCTAATCACCTCCATCTTACATGTTGCTCCATCTGAGTTTTTAATAGAAGTTGCAACTATTTCAAAAAATTTCCCATCTGGTGTTTCTGGCTCATAAATTACCTTTTTATTTTCAATAATGACTTCTCTGAGCTTGCAATATGAACAAGGTTGTTCAAGTTTTGCTACAGAAGAGTAACAGATTTTACCTGTGTGGTCGCCAAACCACTCTATCATTGAATTATTCATATAACGAATATAAAAATTCTCATCAACAACAAAAAGTCCAATATTAATATCATCTATTACATCAAGATACTGCTGAAGATTATAATTAGTCTCTGCTAATTTTTGTTCAGTTTTTTTACGTTTAGTAATATCTTCAGCAATTCCAATACAAGCACTGACTTTGCCATTATGAAGGATAGGCACTAAATCAACCTTTATGATTGATGTTTTGTTTCCTGTAATTGACTTGTATTCCCCTTCATAATGCCCTGTTATGCCATCAAGGGATTTAGAAACTTCATTTGCCAAAACCTTATTTTGTATTTCATCCAGATTAAATCCAATCAGCTTATTACGAGAAGAGCCTAAGATAGATATTATTGCATCATTAACATCCGTAATTGTGCCATTATTATCATAATGAATAATCCCTATGGGAGAATTTTCAAAAAATAATCTATGTTTTTCTTCACTCTCAAAGTGTGCCTGAGCCACTTGTCTTTTTAATGCTATTAATAGAGTTGAAATTATAATCAGTAACATTAATACAAATGGTATCGTACCGTAGAAGAGAATTTTTTTATTCCAGTTGTTTGCAGTGATATCCATACCAAGAATAGCAATGAAGTCTCCAGTTACAGGATTTTTAATAGGGATAAGTGCTGTAACTAATGTTCCCCATCGATCGGTTATAGGTCCTACAACAGCTTCTTTTTTTGTATCAAAAATATGCAGGTAAGAGTCTGAAACCTCTTCATAAATTAATCCAGGAGGAGCATAGTCTTTAGAGTCTACTGGCTGGGAGTCAACAAAGAAAAAAATACGTTTATCCAGGTGTTGTCCCATCAGATAGATAAACTGAAACTGTTTATTGGTTTTTCGTACCTGTGCAAGTTGTGATTTAATACGCTCATAATCAGGCTGATTTATATCTTTTTTTGAAGCGGATAAGGAATTAATTCGCTCAATATTAATAGTACTTGCTGTTATTCTGGCCTGCTTAAGAAGTTGCAAACGCATGTTCTTATCGGTTATATGAGCCACCACTACAATAGATGCAATTCCCACAAGAAGTATAAGTGTGAGAAGGATTATAAATTGACGATTGATAATTTTAGTCATTTCAGTTTCATCTCTCTACATTGTATTAGTAGTTATTGTAATGACAGGAATATCTTTATTTTTGGTATTAGCATTACCTGAATAAATTTAACAATGAGCATCATAAACATATCAGACAATCCAATAAAATCATATTATAAGGTATTTTTATAGTACGTATCATTAGTTGTATGCCTAAAGACTCTATTTTCCCTTCACTGAAACATTACACGACACTCCGAAGTACGAATTGACAGCGTCATTCATGAATGTCTCTTTTGCTTGCTAAGGCTGACTAACAGCATGCAATAATGTGAAGAAACTTAATTCTCTTATGCTATACTCAGACATGAAACATATCAATAATTTATTGGATATATCAATTATTATGGGTCAGGAAATTACACATCGCCATTTTAAAAAAAATGATTTTTCATGTTTTCGTGACAAAATGGATGCTGAGCTGCAATGGTTAAGTCACTGGTTTGAGCAGGAAACTCAAAAAATCAGTCAGCAAAATCATTATCACAAATGTGATACACATCCAAGTATTGGTTTTGAGCTGGAAACCTGTTTTATTGATCAAAATGCTGAGCCGGCCTGTATTAATAATGAATTTCTGCAACGTCTCAAACACTCATCTATTTTTCCCCAGGTCACCACAGAGCTGGCACAATTTAATATTGAGCTGAATAGTTCAGTTTTTGTTTTAAGTGGATCAGTGCTGCATAATATGGAACAGGAATTGACCCGGCTCTGGTCTGAGTGTGAAACGGTAGCCAATGAACTGGGCTGTTGCCAGATTATGGTGGGTTCCCTGCCCAGCTTGCAGGAGCAGCATTTGCAACTGGCGAATATGTCCCATTTAACGCGTTACAAAGCTCTTAATGAACAAGTACTCAGAAGTCGTAAAGGGCGGGCAATTGAGTTGGATATTCAAGGCAGTGAAACATTAAAAAGTGTGCATCAGGATGTCATGCTGGAATCGGCAGCGACTTCCTTCCAGCTACATTTACAAATGCCATTTTCACAATCAGTACGTTACTATAATGCCGCCATTCTTTTATCAGCACCCATTGTGGCACTAACAGCTAACTCCCCTTTTTTGTTTGCTAAAGATTTATGGTGTGAAACCCGTATTCCAGTATTTGAACAGGCAGTTTCTGTTGGTGGGTTTGACGGCGCAATGTTTGGTCCTGTCAAACGAGTCAGTTTTGGTTCCGGTTATGCAAAACAATCCTTACTGGAGTGTTTTCAGGAAAATAATGAGCATTTTCCAGTATTACTGCCGGAGATCTTTAATACTGCAGTGGAGGATCTGGCTCATCTGAGCCTGCATAATGGTACCATATGGCGTTGGAATCGTCCTTTGATTGCCTATCGTGAAGATCCTGAACGAGGTAGGGACTATCATGTAAGGTTAGAACATCGAGTCATGCCGTCAGGTCCAACAATCATTGACAGCGTTGCCAATGCCGCCTTTTTTATTGGTGCAGTCACTGCTCTGGCCAACCAATATGAAATTGCAGAGCTGCAATTGCCTTTTGTGCAGGCTAAAGAAAATTTTTATCGGGCAGCCAAACAGGGTTTACATGGCAAAACCAGCTGGTTGTCGGGTAGACATCTGCCCATGAAGGCTTTGCTGATGGATTACCTGCTGCCTATGGCCAAAGATGGCTTAAATCAATTGGGTATTGCCAGACAGGATATTGCTTATTATCTTGGTATTATTGAACAGCGTATTAGCAGTGGACAAAATGGCGCTGTATGGCAGCGTCGTTACGTTGAGAATTATGGTAAAGATATGCAGGCATTAACCAGAGCTTATTTACAAATGCAGCAAAGCGGGCGGGCAGTACATGAGTGGGAAGTCTGAGGAATAAAAATGTTAACGATATTATCTTCTTTACCTGAAAAACTACTGCAGAAAAAAGCACATGAATTATGTCAGCATCTGCAAGGACCAACCTTGATTCATTTAACGGGTGTTCAGCCAAATCCTTTATTTATTTCTGTCTTATTACATGGTAATGAAACAACCGGCTGGGAAGCATTAAAATCTTACCTTGTTGCACAGAAAAATAAACCATTAGCACGTTCACTGTCGATATTTATTGCTAATGTGTCTGCGGCAGAAAAATGTAAGCGAGTGCTTGATGGTCAACCAGACTATAATCGAGTATGGCGTAATCATCCTTCTGAAGAGGGGAGAATGATGAATAAAATTCTACTGGAAATGGAACAGAAGCAGATATTTGCCAGTATTGATATTCATAATAATACCGGTAAAAATCCACATTATGCCTGTATTAATCAAAAACAACATGATTTCTTTCAACTGGCACATTTATTTAGCCGCACAGTGGTTTATTTTACTCAGCCCGATAGTGTTCAATCAATGGCTTTTTCATCACTTTGCCCGGCGGTAACCATTGAGTGTGGACAACCGGATCAGCCTCATGGTGTAGAACATGTAAAAAGCTACATAGAAAAGATCATGGTGATGGGGGAATTTAGTCAACAGGCTCTTAAAAAAGCCGATTTTGACTTGTACCACACGATGGCGATTGTGAAGGTACCTGAGCAATTCAGCATTAGTTTTGACTCAAATCAGTCTGCTGATATTAGTTTTGATTGTAATGTGGACAGGTTGAATTTTACAGTGATGAGATCTGGTGAGTGCCTGGCTCTGATCGATCCGCATAAGCCCATTTATCTACAGGCAGTCGATGAACAGGGTAAAAATGTTTCACAACGTTATTTTAGTTATGATAATGGTGAAATCAGAACGCAGATTCAGGTTATGCCATCCATGTTGACAACAAAAGAGGAAATTATTCGTCAGGATTGTTTATGTTATCTGATGGAGAAAATGACCTTACCAGCCGTTGAAAATATATCTTAAAATGCCAAAGCCTTTTCTTATTTTGCAATTGCGTCCGGAGGATAATACCTCAAATAATGAATTTGCAGCCATCCTGAAATATAGCGGGCTTGAGGAAAAAATGGTTCATCGTCTGCGTATTGAGAAGCGGGGCATTCCGCAACATCTGTCGTTAGATAATTATTGCGCTGTAATAATTGGTGGCAGCCCATTTGATATCAGTACTCCAGATGAAGATAAGTCGTCTATACAGAAAAAAATTGAGCAGGATTTTACTCAGCTATTTGATACTATTGTAAAAAATGATTTCCCTTTTCTGGGGGCATGCTCCGGAAATGCTTTATTAGGATCTTATCTGGGTGTCTCTATTTCTACAAAATATGCAGAGTCGGTGAGCTGTGTTACTTTGAATCTCACTGAAGAAGGGAAGAATGACAAGTTGTTGTCTGGTTTTCCAGATCAAATATCTGTATTACTGGGACATAAAGAAGCGTGTGATACGACTCCTGATGGAGCTGTTTTATTAATGACCAGTGCTGTCTGCCCGGTACAGATGTTTCGTATTGGAAAAAACGTCTATGCGACACAATTTCATCCGGAAGGTGATGGTGAAGGGTTTACAATGAGAATTAATACCTATAAGCATCATGGTTATTTCCCACCTCATGAAGCAGATTATCTGATTGAGGTTGTTAATCGGAAGAAAACACCTCATGCACAAAAAATATTGAAACGATTTGCTGATTGCTATGGTATATAATAGTATTAGATTAAGTATAGTTCGTTTTTATTAGAGAAAATTTTATGTGGAATAGAAAACTGCGTTTTGTCCTTTTATTGTCAACAATGCTGCTGGTTGGTTTTTTATCGACCAGTTACATTAGTTACTTTGTGGCACATGATTCAATTACCAGTCAGGTTGAAAAGAACACCTTGCCATTGACCAGTGATAATATCTATTCTGAAATACAACAGGATTTATTGAGACCGATATTTATTTCTTCAATTATGGCACGAGATACCTTTGTTCGGGACTGGGTTCTGGATGGAGAGCAGGATGAAGGGGCAATAGTACGTTATTTAAAAGAGATTCAAGTACACTATGGCACAATAACCAGTTTCTTTGTGTCGGAGAAGACTCGTAAATATTATCATTCCAGTGGTGTTTTAAAAAAAGTTAACCAGATTGAACAACAGGATAAATGGTATTTTCGTGTGCAGAAGTTGCAGCAGGATTATGAGGTGAATGTTGATATTGACACTGCCAATAAAACCTCTCTAACTATTTTTATTAATCATCGTGTGTATGATTATGCTGGAAAATACATTGGTGCTATTGGAGTGGGTTTATCTGTTGAAGCGGTTAA
>JAHXIV010000017.1:45299-58654 GCA_025655455.1 gamma proteobacterium symbiont of Taylorina sp. | reverse complement strand
TAAAATCTTAATTGATCGCTATAAAAATCGCTATGGGCGTCTGGTGTATTTTGTTAACAAAGAAGGAGATCTCACTTTGCGTGGTACCTCTTATGATGGTCTGGAAAATATACGTCAGATGGAAGGTTTATCAAGTTATGCAACTAAAATACTCACTTCTCCAAGCAGTTCTGTCTCCTATGAAAGCAGGGGCATAAAATATTACCTGAATAGTCGATTTGTGCCTGAATTTAACTGGTATCTTGTTGTTGAACAGCAGGAAGATGAAGCTGAAATACGCATTCAAAATACTCTGATGATTAATTTGGGCGTTAGTTTTGTCTTTTCAGTTATTATTGTATTTTTTGCTAATTTGATTATTGGTGGTTATCAACGTAAATTAGAAGCGATGGCGACCACCGACAAGTTGACGGGAGCCGCTAACAGGCAAGTGTTTGAGGTGCTTTTTTCACAGGCATATAACCAGTCCAAACGTCGTGAAAGCCAGTTATCTGCAATGATATTGGATATTGATTATTTTAAGCAGGTCAATGATACCTATGGTCATCCAACAGGTGATGTGGTACTTAAAACTCTAACTCAAACTATAAAAAATTGTATTCGTGAATCAGATATTCTATTTCGCTGGGGAGGTGAAGAATTTCTTATTCTGTTGCCTGAGTGTAATTTACATAAGGCCAGCAAAATTGCAGAAAAAGCTCGTCAAATTGTTGAGGAACAGAATATTATATTTGCCGGGAAGTCCTTATCTATTACCATCAGTATTGGTGTAGCAACTATGCTGGAAGATGATACAGCAGAGGAGTTGGTTAATCGCACGGATAAAGCACTGTATATTGCTAAAGAAAATGGGCGAAATCGTATAGAAGTGATTAGTCAATAAGCAGTTTATAAACCCTCGATGATATAGTGTCCACTACTATTTTTCTAGAAGTAGAATTTTTATTTATTGAGAACTCTTTTTATAGTTTCCTGAACCTGCAAAGATGAGAGTTTCTGGATAGTCTGGTTTAATAACTTTTTATCAACAATCTGACCTTTAAAACTCATTTTATTGGGATAGGTTGAATAAGCGGCAATGGGATTTTGAAAGCTTGATATATCACTGATGCCATTTTCCTCATAGCGATAAAAACAGGAAGATTGAGCGTTGTTTGTTGCTCCATTGTCAATGGTTGCGAAATGGACTTCCATTTCAAGATCATCATAGCCTTTTATTATCGGCTGATGTTCGTGCCACTGCATTTTGTCAGGAGAACCCAGTAATATCCAGGTGAGATCCTGACAAAAAGTCACACGAACATCGGGTGTTTTAGTGCAGGCAGTAATGAATATGATCAATAACAGCAGGGTTAAGATAAGAACAATTCGATGTATAAGCCAACTGCTTTTAGACATATAATTAATTCCCCGGCAGTTTATAAAATATCAGCAGCAAAATCAGCCAGTCTGGAACGTTCCCCACGTTTTAATGTGACATGACCACTATGTTCCCAGCTATGGAAACGATCCACAACATAGGTCAGTCCGGAAGTGGTTTCTGTGAGATAGGGGGTATCAATCTGAGCCAGATTGCCCAGGCAGATGATTTTGCTGCCCGGGCCTGCCCGGGTGATTAATGTCCTCATTTGTTTTGAAGTCAGATTTTGTGCTTCATCTAAAATAATATAACGATTTAAAAATGTACGTCCACGCATAAAATTCAGTGAACGGATTTTAATGCGTGTGGCTAATAGATCATTGGTGGCCTGCTTGCCCCATTCACCGGCATCTTCATTGTGAGTGAGCACTTCCAGATTATCCATTAAAGCCCCCATCCAAGGAGCCATTTTTTCCTCTTCGGTACCCGGTAAAAAGCCAATATCCTCACCCACAGAAATAGTAGTACGGGTCATAATAATTTCCTGATAGAGCTGATCATCCATTACTTGTGATAATCCGGCAGCTAATGCAAGCAATGTCTTACCAGTGCCTGCCTGACCGACCAGAGAAACAAAATCCACATCAGGATCCATTAGTAAATTCAGCGCATAATTTTGTTCTTTATTTCTTGCTGAAATACCCCAGACACTCTGTTTTTCAGAATAAAATTGTCTCACTTGTTCGACAATCGCACTGTCTTTATCGACTTCTTTAACGATGGCTTCAAATTGCCCGTCTCCACCAATGTCGATAAATTGGTTGGGATACCATTTTTTTGCATCTTCTCCAGTTATTTTATGATAAGTATGACCTTCTTCAGACCAGCTGTCGACTTGTTTGGTATTCAGATCCCAGAAGTCGGGTGGCAGGTTCTGTACGCCGCTATAAAGCAGATTTACATCATCGAGTACCCGATCGTTATTATAATCTTCAACACGAATACCAATAGCTGCCGCTTTAATACGCATATTGATATCTTTACTGATTAAATAGACATTCGGTAGTTTTGTATCCGCCTGTAACGCCATTGTAATAGCCAGAATATCATTGTCATTCTTTCTACCGGGTAGATGAATTGGAAATTCTGCTGAAATGTATTCGGTTTGCAGAAACAGCCTGCCGCTGGCAAGATAGCCTTCTTCACTCTCTTGATCAATACTGATACGCTGATTTAAATCCAGTCCGTTTTTAATTTCTTCCGGACTGGAACAAGAGGTGAGATCCTCCAGAAAACGACTGGCCTGGCGGGCGTTTCTGGCCACTTCTGAATGACCTTTTTTGTTGTTATCTAATTCTTCCAGAACCACCATGGGTAAGAAAATATCATGTTCAGCAAAGTTAAATAATGCCATAGGATCATGGATCAGGACATTGGTATCAAGAACAAACAGACTTTTTTCTTTATTATCAGTTTTTGTCATGGCGAAATTTTCCATTGTTTATAGAATAAATAAGGATATTTATAAAACTTTGATAGCTTCTAAAACCTGAGCAATATGATCTTTTACTTTGACTTTGCGCCACTCGTTGATGAGTTTACCATTAGCATCAATCAGGAAGGTACTGCGCTCAATTCCCATGTGAACTTTACCATAGAGCTTTTTTTCTTTGATGACGTCAAATAAATTACAGATGTTTTCATCTTTGTCGGAAATAAGATCAAAAGGGAATTCATATTTGGCTTTAAAGTTTTCATGAGCTTTGATACCATCGCGGGATAAACCGAATATTTTAATGCATTTGTCTTCAAATACAGCATAATTATCCCGAAAATCTTTGCCCTCCTGAGTACATCCCGGAGTATTGTTTTTTGGGTAAAAGTACAATAGGACAGGAGTTCCTCTGTAATCGGATAGATTAAAATTAATTTTGCTGGTGGCCTGACCGGAAAAGTCCGGCACGGTCTGTCCTGGTTTAATTTGACTCATTGTTTGTCCCTGATGTTTATTCTTTAAGGCCTGGATGCTTCAATTGACGCATCCAGGTTCATATCATCACATAAATCCAGAAAATCTTCTCTTAATTCATTAATCATAATGTTTTCCGGGATGGTAATGATCATTTCAATGGCAAACATTTGCGTACCCGTATGAGGAGCTGGATAACGACTGGTCTGCATGCTTTGAATATTGATCTGCTGACTGGAGAAAAAGCCAGCCAGTTTGTATACGATGCCCGGATTATCGATGGATAATACTTCGACAACATAGGGTGCCATGCTTGTAGATATGGAATTCTGATGGATCGGAGCATTATCACCGGTTTGTTTTGTAATAACATTTAATTTGAGAGAAGATGCCTGCTGATTAAGTTCATCCTCTATTGTATTCAGTGCATCAGCACTGGCAGAAATGAGCAAAATGATAGCAAATTCTCCACCCAGTACGGTCATGCGGCTATCATCAATATTACCCTTATTATGGATTATTAGTTGTGATATTTCATTGATAATTCCGGGTCTGTCCGTCCCTATGGCTGATATCACTAATTGTTTTGCGCTGTTATCTAACATAAAATTTTTCCCGGCCATATCTTGGCTATTATCTAAATCTAATGCACCGTGTACCACTACTGTAATAATATTGTAAATTAATTATTGACCACTTAAGTGAATAAATAAAGCTCTTTTTTCTATGATATACAATGCTAATGTGGTTTTCTTTGCAGGAATCAAGGATAATGGTAAGTTATTTTGTGTGAGATCATTTTTAGACTGGAGAGGGCGAATGTTTAGTGGCAGTATGGTTGCTTTAGTGACACCTATGCATGCAGATGGTAGTGTTGATCAGGAGTCTCTGAAAAAATTAGTGGAAATTCATATAGAGAACGGGACTGATGCCATTGTTGCAATGGGTACCACAGGTGAATCAGCAACACTGAACGAAAAAGAACATTGCCGGGTTATTAAGCAAGTGGTTGATATTGCCGGTAATCGTATACCGGTAATTGCCGGCACTGGTGCAAATTCAACAACTGAAGCGATTGAGTTGACACAATGTGCAATGGAAGCCGGTGCTGATGCCTGTCTGCTAGTGACGCCCTACTATAATAAGCCTACCCAGGAAGGTTTGTATCAGCACTTTAAGAAAGTTGCTGAGAGTGTGGCTATCCCGCAAATTCTTTATAATGTACCGGGTAGAACGGCGGTTGATATGTTGCCTGAAACTGTGGCGCGTTTAGCTTCTATTGCCAATATTATTGGTATTAAGGAAGCTACCGGGGATTTGCAGCGCGGTAAACAAATTATGGATGAATGTGGTGACAAACTGGATGTTTATTCCGGTGATGATGCCACTGCAATGGAGCTAATATTACTGGGTGCCAGGGGTGATATCTCTGTTACCGCCAATATTGCACCAAAAGCAATGCATGAAATGTGTACAGCAGCCTTAAACGGTGATCGTGAAACAGCAGGCAGCATCAATAAGCATTTGTTGGCACTGCATAGTAAATTATTTGTTGAATCCAATCCTATTCCCGTTAAATGGGCCTTATATGATATGGATTTAATTCCTGAAGGGATTCGTTTACCTCTGACGCCTTTGGATCATCAATATCATGATGTCATTCGTGATGCAATAAAACAGGCAGGTGTATGATGCAGCAAACTACAAAACTAGTCTTCGTGGTGACTATGACAATATTCATGGTTGCGTGTGATACCTTTTCAAATATGGATGACACTTTTGCAGGTCGTAAGGTCGATTATGAGAAACAAAGTCGTGATGTCGAGCCTCTGGAGATTCCACCGGATTTAACAGCAACCAGTTATGATGAACTTATGGTGGTGCGTGATATTGATACGGGCGGCAGTGCGAGTTATACCACTTATGCAAAAGAACGTCAGGGCAATGTTGTCATTATGGACAGGGTTCTGCCCAAGCAGGAAAATATTCAACTGATTCGTGAAGGTGATGATGTCCGACATCTGGTTATCAGCGGAACCAAGCTGCAAACCTGGGAAAAAATGCGTGAATTCTGGCTGAACTCGGGCATACTGATTAAACGTGAAAATCCGGCTACCGGTATTCTGGAAACAGAATGGGCTGAAAATCGTGCTGATATCCCGCAAGATATTATTCGTTCTGCTCTAAGCTATGTTCTGGAGTCATTTTATTCAGCTGGTACGCGTGATAAATATCGTGTCCGTATTGAAGATAGTGAGCAGGCAGGAAAAATAAACCTCTATATGACTCATTATGGTATGGAAGAGGTGATTGAAAATGAGACAACAGAACGCACCATCTGGAAACCTCGCCCCAGAGATCCGGAACTTGAGGCGGAAATGCTCGGTCGCATGATGGTTTATATGGGACTTGAAGAGCAAAAAGCAAAAGCTATGCTGGCTCGTTCCGCAACCAGAAAAGTCGATCGTGCAACAATTACCCGTAATGCACAGGGCAATACTCGCCTGGTGGTGAAGGAAACTTTCCCCAGAACATGGCGTCGTACTGGGGCCTCTCTGGATCGTATCAGTTTTGTGGTGGAAGACAGAAATCGTGAAGAGGGTGTTTATTATGTTCAATATGTTGATCCGATGGCTGAAGAAGACGGCGGATTTTTCTCTGGATTGAAATTCTGGGGAGATAAGCCGGAAGCAGTCGATAAGAGTAAATATCAGATTAAATTAATGGCTCGTGGCGATGATACAGTCATTATAGTCCTGGATGATAATGGACAGCCTGATGCCTCAAAAACTTCATATCGTATATTAAGCTTATTACATGAGCAGTTAAAGTAGGGGTAAGAAATACGTACTATGTAAACTAATACACCTGAATGGGGACGCTCGAGTACGTCTCCATATAACGCTTAAGAAAAACATCCATATTTTTCTAAACCCCATTCAGATGTACTAGTTTACATAGCACTCCTAATGTCATCTGTGTTTACCCGAGTTGTCCAAAAGATTAAAGTCAAAATCAAAGAAAAGCCTTTATTAAAATTCTTTTGCTCTGGGACAACACTGTATCAACAAAGTACCAAGTGAGTGATATGGTGTGTGGGTTGGCACGGATTAATAATTCCTGAAGTATAGGTCAAGGATGCAGTCTGCAAAAAGTGTTGTCGCTCTTGATATTCTCAAAGATGTCTTTGGTTATAGTGTCTTTCGTGGTGAACAGGAACAGATAATTAATCAGGTGGTGTCAGGGCAGGATGCTCTGGTGCTGATGCCTACCGGGGGTGGTAAATCACTCTGTTATCAAATTCCATCTATTATTCGTCCCGGTACGGGTATTGTCGTTTCCCCTTTGATTGCATTAATGCAGGATCAGGTGTCTGCATTAAGGCTGCAGGGCGTTTCTGTTGCTTTTTTAAATTCTACTTTATCCTTTCAGAATGTTCAGGAAATAGAAGCTCAATTATTAAGAGATGAGCTGGATTTACTCTATATTGCTCCAGAACGCTTATGTCAGCCGCGCACATTGAATTTATTGCAGCAAACAGACATAGCCCTGTTTGCTATTGATGAAGCCCATTGTGTGTCGCAGTGGGGACATGATTTCAGACCGGAGTATATTCAGCTTTCCATTCTGCATGAGCAATTCCCTGATGTTCCGCGTATTGCCCTGACGGCCACTGCAGATGAAACCACGCGTAATGAAATTGCCTATCGCCTGAATCTCTCTGAAGCACAATTATTTATCAGCAGTTTTGACCGGCCTAATATTCGTTATCGGGTTAAGCAGAAAAAAAATGCCCGTCAGCAACTGCTGCAGTTTATCAGTAGTGAACATCCTCAAGAGGCAGGTATTGTTTATTGTCTCAGTAGAAAAAAAGTGGATGATACAGCCAGTTGGTTGTTAGCTCAGGGGATCAAAGCTTTGCCTTATCATGCAGGTATGGATGCTGTCCTGCGGCAAAGGCATCAGCAGCAGTTTCTTATGGAAGACGGTATTGTTATTGTTGCAACGATTGCCTTTGGTATGGGAATTGATAAACCTGATGTACGCTATGTTGCTCATATGGATTTGCCAAAGAGTATTGAGGCCTATTATCAGGAAACCGGACGTGCAGGTCGGGACGGCTTGCCAGCTGATGCATGGATGGTGTATGGTCTTCAGGATGTCATTATGCTGCGGCAAATGCTGTCAAAATCAGAGGCTGAAGAAAAAATCAAGCAATTAGAACATCGTAAACTGGAAGCGATGTTGGGATTTTGTGAAATTATTGCCTGTCGTCGTGCCAGTTTACTCAGCTATTTTGGCGAGCAGCCTGAAAAGAGCTGTGGTAATTGTGATAATTGTCTGGAACCCGTAGAGAGCTGGGATGGCACGATAGAAGCACAAAAAGCCTTATCCTGTATCTTTCGTACCGAACAGCGTTTTGGTGTTAATTATTTAATTGATGTCTTGTTAGGCAAACTGACTTCACGAATTGAACAATTTGGCCATGCACGGGTTTCTACTTTCGGCATAGGAACAGAATTATCAGAAGTCCAGTGGCGTTCTGTTTTTCGTCAGTTAATGGCACGTGGTCTGATTGAAGTGGATGTGGACGGCTTTGGTTCCTTAAAACTGACAGAAGACAGCAGGCCAATTTTACGTGGTGAAGCATCAGTCTTTTTTCGTAAGGATATTGGTCAGGATAAAAAGATATCCAAACGTAAAAAAATGGGTAAATGGGCAAGAGACTTTTCTGCTCAACCGGAAGATAAAGCGTTATGGGATGCGTTGCGCGCCAGACGAAAAGATTTAGCACTGCAACATGGTGTACCGGCCTATATTATTTTCCATGATGCTACTCTAATGGAAATGGTGGTATCACACCCCACAAATCATAAGGAACTCAGTGAGATCAGCGGTATTGGAGCCAGCAAACTAGAAAAATATGGAGATGAATTTCTGGCTGTTTTAAATACTGCTGATTTGGATCTTAGTTTTTAATCACATTTATTTATGCACTAAATTGTTTTGTTTTAACTGAATATAATCCAATAAAATATGAGCTGATTCCATTAGCAGAGTGTAGCTGTCACTACCTTCTTTATCTTTTTCATCCTCATCATCATGATCATCATTTAAACCCAGCACATCATCTTCATCATCTAACTCCTTGATGTTTTTAAATGGCTTTTCACCCTTGGCAATGCGGCGTCGGTTTTCAATTTCCAGTTGTTCCTGACGAGATTCCTGATATTCTTTTAAACGTTTTTCATAATTTAAAGATAATATTTTTTTCGATTTCTTTTTATCAATTCGACTGACAGTTTCCTGAATATAACGAAAGTCAGGATTGCTGATAATTCGTTTTTTGTGTTGTGACTCCAGAGTTGGGAATATATTTTTTTGTAAAGTCTGTAATTGAAATTCAGCTTTTTCAACCTGATCCCATGGTAAGGCTTCCGGCAATGAGCTTTCGCCGATATCATCTTTATCATAAAGGGCAGGGAATATGATATCAGGTATAACTCCAAGGTTTTGTGTGCTGTCACCGGAGACACGATAAAATTTGGCGTGGGTGAGTTTGATCTGACCCTGATCAAGTTTCTGCAAAGCCTGCACAGTGCCTTTTCCAAAAGTCTGATTACCAATAATAAGACCTCTATTATAATCCTGTATGGCTCCTGCGAAAATTTCTGAGGCTGAAGCACTGAGACGATTGACCAATACTGCTAAGGGGCCGTTATAAGCGATTTCATTACTCTCATCATTAAGCTGTGCTATTCGACCATCAGCAGCCTTAATTTGTACAGTAGGTCCGGATTTGATAAACAATCCTACCAGAGTATTAACTTCCTGCAGAGAACCACCGCCATTATTTCTCAGATCAATGATCAAACCTTCAATATTTTCCTGCTTTAATTCAGCAATCAGTTTTTTAACGTCCCGGGTGGTACTTTTATAGTCAGGATTGCCGGCTTGTGCCGCTTTGAAATCAATATAAAATGCAGGGATATCAATGACACCAATTTTTTTCTTTTTTCCATTGCTGCTAATGCTAATCACTTCTTTTTTTGCCGCCTGTTCTTCTAATTTGACAGTATTACGCACGATTTTAATCACTTTTGTTTTGTGCTCATCCTTGCTTTTCTGAGGAATTAATTCCAGACGAACAGTCGTGCCTTTTTTACCGCGAATGAGCTGTACAACATCATCAAGACGCCAGCCAATCACATCTACAATTTTATCTTTGTCACCCTGTCCAACACCAACAATTCGGTCGCCTGCCTTGAGTTGTCCTGCTTTTTCAGCTGGACCCGCTGGTACCAGACGTTTCACCTTGGTATAGCCATCTTCAGACTGCAGCATGGCACCAATGCCTTCCAGAGAAAGGCTCATTTGAATATCAAAGTTCTCAGAAATACGCGGAGAAAAATATTGTGTGTGGGGATCATAGGACTCTGCCAGGGCATTCATGTAGATTCTAAAGGCATCTTCATTATTGGTTTGTTTGATTCTGTTAAGACGATTTTTATAACGTTTGACTAATAATTCCTGAATCTCTTTATCTTCTTTTCCAGCCAGTTTAAAACTGATAATGAGATTTATTAATTGTCTTTTGGTCAGTGCATCCTGAGCCTTTTTATTTTTTGGCCATGCCGCCTCTTCGCGATCGATAGAAACTGTTTCATTACTGTTTAAATTAAACTGATTAAAATGATTTTCTAATAAATTGATGGAAAAAACCAGGCGCTCTGCATGGCGCTTCTGATAGAGATTAAATGTTTTAAATGCATTGCTTAATTCACCTCGGTGAAAATTATTATCAATCTGATAACGAAAATTTTCAAAAGCTTCTATATCAGTGGCAAGAAAAAATGTGCGGTTTGGATCAAGGGATTTTAAAAAACGGTCGAACACTTTTGATGAGAGCTTATCGTCCAGAACCATTTGACGATAGTGTTGGTATTGTAATTGTTTCGCAATAATAAAACTGAGCTTTGCATGCTCTTTGGCAGGCTCTACAGCATGAATATAATCATCAACATTGTATACTTTTGCATAAGAGCTGCTAGTGATGAAAAAGAGAAATAACACTGCTGCTAAAACAGATGAAAGTGCTGTTGTGTTAATATTTTTTGCTTGAGAAAAAGTGAACATAGTTAAATTCTTTTATTTTAATTTTTATGATGTAGATAAGGACTATCCAGGAGTTTACCCAAGAACGGAAAGTCCTATAATACACTATTTATAAAGAGTTTCTGTTAATATTATTAATAATGGTGACTATTTTATATTTTTAAACCCTGTCTTTAATCTAAATAATGGAATGAACGAACATGGGACGTTATCGATTACCACGTAAACCTTCTTCAAAATATATTACCCCGCAAGGTAAGGAAAAAATGGAGGAAGAGCTGGACTTTTTATGGAAGAAAAAACGTCCTGCTGTGACCCGCTCAGTTTCCGAAGCAGCAGCACAGGGTGATAGAAGTGAAAATGCAGAATATATTTATGGCAAAAAACAACTCAGGGAAATAGATTCACGAGTGCGTTTTCTTTCAAAACGCCTGGATGATATGGTGGTGGTTGAACGGATTCCGGATGATCATAAAAAGGTTTATTTTGGTGCCTGGGTTGAGTTGGAAGATGAAGACGGTGAAAAAAGACAATATAGGATTGTTGGTCCTGATGAATTTGATGTTAAAAAGGGGCTGATCAGTATGGATTCACCGCTGGCGAAAGCACTCTTGAATAAGAGAGAAGGGGATGATATAGAGGTTCAGGGACCTAAGGGGATAATGGAACACTATATCAATAAAGTTCAATACACAGCATTTGTTATATCTTAAGGATTATCAAAGTATTGATAAAACAAAAAGCCCAACATAATTAATATGCCGGGCTTTTGTTTATAAAACTTTTATCAAATAAAAGCTGAGACTTGTGATTACTTATTCGTAAATTCAGGATAAGCTTCCATACCACATTCTGACAGGTCAACGCCCTGATATTCTTCTTCTTCGCTGACACGGATACCCATGATTAGCTTGATGACATACCAGACCACTAAACTGGTTGAGAATACCCAACCAAATATTGTTGCAGCACCGATTAACTGACCTGAGAAACTCACATCTCCATTGGTTAGAGGTACCAGCATCAGACCAAGGAAACCAACCACACCGTGAACAGATATAGCACCAACAGGGTCATCAATTCTCATTTTATCTAAAGTCAGAATACTGAAAACAACCAGAACACCACCAACCATACCAAATAGAGTAGCCTGCAATGGACTTGGAGTTGAAGGTTCTGCTGTAATTGCAACCAGACCTGCTAATGCACCGTTAAGAAGCATAGTTAAATCAGCTTTTCCATAAATAATACGAGCAACGACTAAAGCTGCAATTGAACCGCCGGCAGCAGCTGCATTGGTATTCAAAAAGACCATGGCTACCGCATTTGCATTGGCAATATCACCGAGTTTTAGTACTGAACCACCATTAAAACCAAACCAGCCCATCCATAAAATAAATGTACCCAAGGTTGCTAAAGGAAGGTTAGCACCGGGAATCGCTTTAATTTCACCATTTTTACCATATTTACCTTTACGAGCGCCGAGTAATAAAACGCCAGATAAAGCAGCAGAAGCACCGGCCATGTGAACAATACCTGATCCGGCAAAGTCAGAGAAACCCAGTTCACCTAAATTGAATAAACCGAAAACATCAGCGCCATTCCATGTCCAGGCACCTTCCATAGGATATATTACACCAGTCATAACAACAGCAAACAGCAAGAATGCCCAAAGTTTCATACGTTCAGCAACAGCACCTGATACAATTGACATGGCTGTGGCAACGAAAACAACCTGGAAGAAAAAGTCAGCAGCACCGGAATAAATAGCACCACCGGTAAAACCCTCTTCACGTCCGGCAAATTCAGTCAATTTTTCAGCAACATAGCCGTCACCAACGACTAAATCAGTTAAAAACATACTGCCGCCGTACATGATGTCATAACCGACAACCAGATACATAATACAGGATATGGCAAACAGAGCCACATTCTTGGTTAAGATTTCAGCAGTGTTCTTAGTTCTGACCAGTCCGGCTTCCAGCATAGAGAAACCTGCAGCCATCCACATCACTAAAGCACCACAAACTAAAAAGTAAAAAGTGTCCAGAGCATATTGTATATGATAAATATTTTGTTCCACGATTGAGCCTCCTATAGAGCTTCTTTGCCGGATTCAGATGTACGAATCCGAATAGTTTGTTCAACTGATGAAACAAAAATCTTTCCATCTCCAATTTTTCCAGTATGTGCAGCACCTTTAATAGCTTCAATAACCTGCTCAAGGACTTCAGCATCCACTGCAATTTCAATTTTTACCTTGGGTAAAAAATCAACTACATACTCTGCACCACGATAAAGTTCTGTATGGCCTTTTTGACGACCAAACCCTTTAACTTCAGTGACCGTCATTCCATGAATGCCGATATCAGATAATGCCTCACGGACATCGTCTAACTTGAAAGGTTTTACAATAGCTGTAACAAGCTTCATTGAGAATACTCCTAAATTAAATAATAGTTGTTAGATATAAAGACTACTTTTATCACTTGTATAGCAACAAGCAGTGATTGTGCCACTTAAGAATAATCTTTAAATAACAGTTGGTTACACAAAATAATGTAATTTGAATCGTTTGTGCTGCACCATAATGAAGGGTGTAGATTTATTGCACTGCAATGATGCACTATGCTGGTGCACGCCTTAGAAATTAATCAGTATTTAATAGTGAGCTATTTGACTCTGACACTGGACAAGCTCTAAACTATACAAATAAGAGCCCTCAGCCAATTAAACTTGTCCGCTGTCGTTTTGCAAACATCTTCACCTGCGAAAAAGACAGAGGTAAAGGTTTATGTTTGATAAGAGCCCTCAGCCAATAAACTTGTCCGCTGTCGTTTTGCAAACATCTTCACCTGCGAAAAAGACAGAGGTAAAGGTTTATGTTTGATAAGAGCCCTCAGCCAATAA
>JAHXIV010000017.1:34465-45199 GCA_025655455.1 gamma proteobacterium symbiont of Taylorina sp. | reverse complement strand
GCCAATAAACTTGTCCGCTGTCGTTTTGCAAACATCTTCACCTGCAAATAAGACAGAGGTAAAGGTTTATGTTTGATAAGAGCCCTCAGCCAATAAACTTGTCCGCTGTCGTTTTGCAAACATCTTCACCTGCAAATAAGACAGAGGTAAAGGTTTATGTTTGATAAGAGCCCTCAGCCTATAAACTTGTCCGCTGTCGTTTTGCAAACATCTTCACCTGCAAATAAGACAGAGGTAAAGGTTTATGTTTGATAAGAGTAAAGTGATGAATAAACAATTTTTTGATGATCTGGCCACTAAAATCAGTGCAAGCCTGCCTCCTGTTCCAGAAGGTGTGAAAGGTGAGATGGAGCAATCTATACGTTCGATACTACATAAAACATTTGATAAACTGGATCTGGTAACACGGGAAGATTTTGAGATACAATCAGCTGTTTTGCAAAAGACACGCTTAAAATTAGAAAATCTGGAAAAAAAATTATCAGAATTAGAAGATAAAATGGATATTTCATGATTCACAAGTGCATCATTGTGTAGGTAAAATCAACAGCTAAGTGACTGCATTATCCTACAAGAGATTGTTTCCATATAAGGTATAATTTGCTCAGAATTATAATTTTTAAAGGCTTCTAAGTAACTTAAATTTTTCCACCATCATTATGTAGTTGTTATGTTACTACACATGATGGTGGCTAAATTCATGTTGGCTGAAGGCTCTTGAGTAACAAAAAATGTTCACAAAATTATTTTAAGCCATTTTTATATTACTTAAAATAATTTGTGCCAATTTTTTTGGCTGTGGGCACTTATAAGGAAATTGAGCAATGTCATTATCTATTGTGTATAGTCGTGCCGGTGGTTTAACTGCACCGTTGGTTATAGTTGAAGTGTTGTTGACTAATGGTTTACCCAGTTTGAATATTGTGGGCTTGCCGGAAACAGCGGTTAAGGAAAGTAAGGATCGTGTGCGAGGTGCTATTATTAATAGCCAGTTTGAGTTTCCGGTACGTCGAATTACCATTAATCTGGCTCCGGCAGATTTACCTAAGGAAGGCGGGCGATTTGATTTAGCAATTGCACTGGGCATTCTTCACTCCTCCTCACAATTGGATATCCCGGCTTTTGAAGAATTTGAATTTGTGGGAGAGCTGGCTTTAAGTGGCGAGCTGCGCCCTGTAACCGGCTTGCTGCCTATTGCTATTCAAGCGAATAAAAATAATCGAACTTTAATTGTGCCACAGCAAAATGGTGCTGAAGCAGCTTTAATCAAAGGTCTGCAAGTCTATACTGCAGGACATTTATTAGAAGTCTGTGCTTTTTTAAAAGGTGAGGGAAAACTCACAGCGGCAGAACTACTTGAGACTAAGGAACATCATATTTACAACACCTGTTTATCTGATATTCGTGGACAGAAAATAGCTAAAAGAGCTCTGGAAATTGCGGCGGCTGGTCAACATTCTCTCATTATGAAGGGACCGCCTGGTACGGGTAAAACCATGCTGGCCAGTCGTTTAGTGACTATTTTAGCAGATATGAATGAGTCTGAAGCTGAAGAAGTGGCTGCCATTCGTTCTATTTGTGGAGAGCAGGTGAATCCTGAAAACTGGCAGCTTAGAAGTTTCAGAGTACCGCATCATACAGCTTCTGCTGTGGCACTGGTGGGCGGCGGTAGTTATCCCAGGCCGGGTGAAATTAGTCTGGCGCATAATGGTGTTCTTTTTCTGGATGAATTGCCGGAATTCAGCCGTAAAGTACTGGAAGTTTTGCGTGAGCCTCTTGAATCAGGAAAAATTGTTATCTCCAGAGCCGCAAAACAGGCAGAATTTCCTGCTTCTTTTCAATTAATTGCAGCAATGAATCCATGTCCGTGCGGCTATTGGGGTGATACTAAAAATAATTGTCGTTGTACCAGTGAACAGGTACAGCGTTATCAGAATAAATTGTCCGGCCCATTTCTGGATCGAATTGATATTCATATAGAAGTACCAGCTTTATTACCCCAGGAATTACAGGAAAGCAGTGACAGCATTGAAACCAGTTATGTAGTAAAAAAACGGATTATTGCTGCACAGCAGATCCAGAAGACGAGACGTAATCATTACAATGCTCATCTTAGTAATAAAGATATAGAACAGGATTGCCTCTTGTCAGAAAAAAATCAGAATCTACTGCAAAAAACAATGGAAAAAATGGGACTTTCTGCCCGTGCCTATCATCGTATTTTAAAACTGGCTCGAACCATTGCTGATCTGGATAATAGTGAGCAGATTCAATTACATCATCTGACAGAATCGATTAGTTATCGTCGAGTGGATTCCTTTTTGCAATAGGAGGTGGATTAATAATGAATAATAAGAAATTTTATAATCAATTAGCAAAAAAGCTCCCTGACTGGCAGGCTCAGGGTTGGATTGATCACGTTGGTGCACAGGCCATTTTGCAGGATACCCGAACATCAATACACAAACCTCATAAACTGAGTATTATATTAGGTATTTTGGGGGTGATGTTATTGGCAGCCGGCTCAATCAGTTTTTTTGCTGCAAACTGGCAGGGGATGAGCAAACTACTGAAACTCAGCCTGTTATTATCATCTATGATTTCAGCTTATCTGGTTTCAGCCTATTGTTTTTCATCAAACATAAACTTGCTAAAACCCCGCTATCCTGCCATGGGACAGGCTTTTCTTTTGTTGGGTGTGCTGCTTTTTGGTAATAATATTATGCTGATTGCACAAATTTATCATATTGATAGTCATTATCCGAATGGCGTTCTGCTCTGGGCCTGTGGAGCACTTCTAACAGCTGTTCTTATGCGTTCTGAAATTGTGATGATCACTGCTAATTTATTGGCCTTGTTATGGAGTGGTATGGAAATTTTTGATTTTCAGCAAGACCATTGGCAATGGCTGATCTTTTTATCAGTAAGTACTTACTTTGTTCTACGTTATGATTTTAAAATCGCCTCTCACTTTACGATTGTCAGTTTTTTTATCTGGGCTCTGTTTAATATGGATTCTTTTAGTGACTATTTCCACCCGATCTATCTGGTACAGCTTTATTTACTGGTGGGAATTAGTCTTTTTTTAACTGCAAAATTTTTAATACTATGTCAGATCCGCATAGACTTTAATGAAAAACTTTCTTTCTACGCCCTGTGTTTCTCGCTAATCTTTTTGTATATTCTGAGTTTCCCTGATTTTGACTTCTCTGTTGCTAAAGCTTCAACTACTCAGTATTCATGGCTATTGATTAATTTAGGTTTGACGGGACTGATTGCCATATTAGTTGTTGTTAATTTGAAAATGCATAAAAAAGCATTAGTGGTTTATCAAATAATGGGGATTCTCTGGTTATCAGCATTGCTGGTGACTCTTTTAGTGAATATTTATTATTTCCATGAGCAGCATGATGTTATCGTTGTGTTTATCAATGTTCTGATATTATTGCTGGTGGTATGGCTAATTTACAGTGGACTGGCAGAGCATAATCGATTTTATGTGAATGCGGCCTTTGTGGTATTTAGTATTACCTTGATCAGTCGTTATTTTGATACATTCTGGAGTTTAATGAGCCATTCACTATTTTTTATCAGCGGCGGCTTATTACTGATAGTCGGGGGCTACTGGCTGGAAAGAAAAAGACGCCAGCTGAGTCTGCAGTTAATCACAGGAGCCCTCAGCTTCTTATGTTTGACAAGAGGTAAATAGTATGAACAATAAACGAATATTATCTGCAATTTTCCTTATTATTGTTATCCAGTCATCATTTTTATTTGCTATGATTGCCAAAAAACAGAATGTATTATCATCTGGTACTACGGTTATTCTGGAAACACGTCCCATTGATCCCCGCTCATTATTCCGTGGTGATTATATTCGCTTGAATTACACGATTAATGAACTGAAATTGAAGCAGCTTTCAGGTGATAAAAAGTTTCAACGTCATGATGGTGTTTATATTGTTCTGCAGAAACAACAGCTGTATTGGCAGGCAGTGTCCATTTACCATAAAAAAGCATCCTTATCTTTTATGGAAGGGGAGAAAGATTCAGCCATTATTCAGGGTGTCGTAAAATCAGTGAGTCATAAACGCTGGAATGCAGATGAGAAAAAATATATTGAGGTGGAATCAATACGGATTCGTTATGGTATAGAAAATTATTTTGTACCGGAAGGTGAAGGCTTGAAACTTGAACGTCCTGAAGAAGGAGATAAAGTGACTCTGGAAATTGCATTGGATAGTGATGGAGAAGCAGCAATCAAAACACTTTTGCTCAATGGTGAGCCTCAATATCAGGAGTCATTGTTTTAGCTTATGCATGATCGATAGACATTAAAGGCTTCATTGTGCGTAGTAAGCTGCTGAATAAAGTAGCATTATTCTTTTCTTCCCCGGCTAATAACTGCTTCATATGATCGCGCTGTGTCGGCATACTAAAACAGGCCGGACAACTATCAGGGATGACAGGAAGTTCAGCTGCTACGGCATAGGCACTGGTGAGTGTTTCACGTGCATAAACCAGTGGGCGAATAACCCGGATATCACCGGCCTGGATAGAATAATTAGCTTTCATGGTTTGTAATTTACCATTATGAAAAGCAGACATTAAAAAGCTTTCTGCCAGATCATCCAGATGCTGTGCCAGAGCCAGAACATTATAGTCTTCATTCCTTGCTGTGGTATATAAAATACCACGTTTCATGCGTGAGCAAAAAGAACAAAATGAATCTCCATCCATGGAGTCTTCAGCCTGTTCCATAATTGCCTGCTGTTGATAAAAATAGGGGATTTCCAGTACAGCCAAATAATTTTTTAAGGGAGAAGGATCAAAACCTTCAATTTGCGGATCAACAGTGACGGCACCCAGATGAAATTTAACCGGGGAATATTGTCTTAAATGGTGAAGCACCAGTAATAGAGATAATGAATCTTTACCGCCTGATACACCTAATAATATCCTGTCACCTTCGTTGATCATATTAAAATCAGCAATAGCACGCCCCACATGACGCATTAATCGTTTAGGTGGTTTAAGATAGTTTGTTGCTGCCATGAGTTTGATCGCATTTTTCAAAGTTTAAATCAGTACATTTTAGCAGATATTTAATTAAGATCTTATTTTTCTTGAACACTGAGCCTGACTCATCTATCCTAGATTGTAGAACAAAGAATTTAATTAAGGGGAATAATATGCTTGGCTTTGATACATTTGTGTTGGGTTTCTTAATGATGGTTGTTACCCTGATTGTGCTGGGTGTAAAAAAAGTAGATCAGGGTATGGAATATACCGTTGAACGCTTTGGCCGGTTTACCAAATCATTACGCCCCGGTTTAAACCTGATTATCCCTGTGATGGACAGTATTGGACATCGTGTTAATATGATGGAACGGGTGATGGATGTGCCCTCACAGGAAGTTATTACTAAGGATAATGCCATGGTGAGAGTGGATGGTATTATTTTCTTCCAGGTCATGGATAGTGCTCTGGCTTCTTATGAAGTCAATAATCTGGAACATGCTATTTTGAATTTAACCATGACTAATATTCGTACCGTGATGGGTTCCATGGATCTGGATGAATTATTATCAAAACGTGATGAAATTAATACTCAATTATTAAGTGTGGTTGATGAAGCCACAACCCCCTGGGGAGTGAAAGCCAATCGTATTGAAATTAAAGATATTGCCCCACCCAAAGATCTGGTTGACTCGATGGCTCGGCAAATGAAAGCAGAACGTGAAAAGCGGGCGAATATTCTGGAAGCGGAAGGAGAGCGTCAGGCTGAAATACTACGGGCGGAAGGTGAGAAGCAGGCCACTATTTTACAGGCGGAAGGTGAGCGTGATGCGGCTTATCGTGAGGCAGAAGCACGCGAGCGACTGGCTGAGGCAGAGGCCAAGGCAACGATGATGGTTTCACAGGCCATTGAAAAAGGGGATGTTAATGCGATCAACTATTTTGTAGCCACTAAATATATTGAGGCATTAAAAGATATTGGCAGTGCTGAGAATCAAAAGCTGGTCTTTATGCCTCTGGAGGCTTCTGGTGTGATTGGTGCCATTGGAGGTATTGCTGAACTGGTAAAAGAGGCTGCTAATAAAAAAAATGAAACTGAGTAATGAGAAAGTGTAAATGATAGAATCAATCTATACCCAGATGGAGTTTTGGCACTGGCTGACGATAGCGGTGGTTTTTATTATTCTGGAAATATTAAGTCCCGGTGTATTTTTTCTTTGGTTAGGTCTGGCTTCAGCCGGAGTCGGCATTGTTATGTCTTTTCTTCCACAATTGAGCTGGCAGTCCCAATTTTTTTTACTGGCTTGTTTTTCAATTAGCAGTATCATTTTATGGCGTTTATTTAGAAAATATTTTCCACCTCAAGAGGCGGAAGTCTCCCATTTAAATCGCCGGGCAGAGCAATATTTAGGTCGAAGCTTTACATTGGTGGAACCTATTGTTAATGGGACAGGAAAAATAAAAGTAGATGACTCAACCTGGAGAGTAAAAGGTGAAGAGGCTCCTCTGGGCACCCAGGTAAAGATAATCGGGGTTGACGGGATTGTATTTGATACAGAAATTCTTAAAAAGACAGAATAAAACACTGTCCCTGCTGATTAAATCTGAGCAACATTGGCTAAATTGGAGGATTCTATTAATAGACAATCGGTATGACCTTCCTGCTTAAGATAAGCAATCACCAGATCGGATGCGGTTTCGTTCAATATATTATTAATCCTGTCCATAGGTTTAAATTGTTCCGGTTTAAAGTCAATCACATCATTTATATCATCTATTCTTAATGCAACAATGGGTGTTGTACCATCTTCAGTCACATAGAGTAATACCTGTCGTGAAGATTCCTTTAAATGTGTGCGAGCTTGATCAAATCGTTTGAGTAGACGTTTTAATGTGATACCTCTTTCTAGGCGCAGCATTTTTAATGCATGATCAAGCTCACCATTTTTTTTCATAGTTAATAGTTTATCTGCCATAGAATGAATCTGTTTATGTGGTTTTTTAAATTCAGATAAAATTTCCATAAAGGTCTCATCACGACTTTTATAGTTATCAGACCATTGTCCGAACGCACATTTATGAGGATCTTTTGTTTTTATAAAAGGGGTGTCATTAAGCAAGCTGTCTTCAAGTGATGAAACCCAGTCAATATGATCTTTTTCTTTTTCATTGAGCAAATTAATAAGATCTGTGTTTTTTTCAACGCCTGAATTAAAGCCCAGCATATTAGCAAAATCCAGTACTGGAATTGCATTGTCCTGAAATTCGATCATGCCGACTAAACCTTTAGCCTGAGCAGGTAAGGACTGAATATCTTCCATTTCCTGACTTATCGTTAGTACTTTGGATATATCAATAGCATACAGGGTGTCAGAAACCCAAAATGTAAAGGCTCTCAGGCCATTTTTATAGAGAGGGATTAGCTGACCGGGTGAAGTTTGCAGCTCAGTTTCAGGTTCTTGCACTGTTGGCATATTCATTGTTATTTACTATTCCGATTTTTTTCCAGTTTTTCTTGTATGCAGAGTAAATCCTTTAGCCAAACTTCGATTTGGCAACCATTATTTGTAGTAATATTAAATTTCTACAAAATGATGATTGATCAATTGAAGTTACTTAAAGAGATAACGGAAAATATAGAAAAAACTTTAATTATTTTATAGTTTAGTTATTGTATTGTGAATAAATTCTGATTTATATCAAATAATCCGTTATAATGCCACGTTTTAAAATCTATTGTCCCCTAACTATAGCCTAAATTTTGGACTTTCACAGTGAAAGATATAAATAAAATCAGAAATATTGCCATTATTGCTCACGTTGATCATGGTAAAACAACCCTTGTTGATGAATTGCTTAAGCAATCAGGTACTTTTGACGGACGTCAGGAAGTATCAGAGCGTATGATGGATTCCAATGATCTGGAAAAAGAACGTGGTATCACGATTTTATCCAAGAATACAGCTATTGAATGGAATGGTTACCATATCAATATTGTGGATACCCCGGGTCATGCTGATTTTGGTGGTGAAGTTGAACGGGTTTTGTCAATGGTAGACTGTGTTTGTCTGCTGGTTGATGCAGTGGAAGGACCTATGCCGCAAACTCGTTTTGTGACGCAAAAAGCATTTGAACTGGGTTTGAATCCTATTGTCGTTGTCAATAAAATTGATCGTGACGGCGGACGTCCGGATTGGGTGATTGATCAGACATTTGAGCTATTTGATCGTTTAGACGGTACCGATGAACAACTTGATTTTCCTATTGTCTATGCCTCAGCCATCAATGGCTATGCCTCTTTGGAGGATGATGTACGTGAAGGAGATATGCAGCCCTTATTTGAAACGATTGTAGAAAAAGTTTCTCCTCCTGATGTGGATGTGGATGCCCCTTTTCGGCTGCAGGTGATCAGTCTGGATTATAATAGTTATATTGGTGTCATCGGTATTGGTAGAATCAAACAGGGTACCGTTAAATCCAATGCTCAGGTTGTTATTGTTGATCATGAGGGGGAGGAGCGTAAGGGCAAAATACTGAAATTATTTGGTTTCAAAGGTCTTGAACGTATAGAAGTTAAGGAAGCACAGGCTGGCGATATTATTGCTTTTTGTGGTATTGAAGGGCTTAATATTTCTGATACACTCTGTGATCCCAATGCCGTCGCAGCATTACCTGCATTGATTGTTGATGAACCCACAGTGACCATGACTTTCCAGGTGAATAACTCACCTTTTGCCGGTCGTGAAGGTAAATTTGTGACTTCTCGTCAGATCAAGGATCGCCTGGATAAAGAATTATTACATAATGTTGCCTTAAGAGTTGAGCCAACTGAAGATCCTGACAAGTTTAAAGTTTCAGGTCGTGGTGAATTGCATTTAGGTGTATTAATAGAAAATATGCGTCGTGAAGGTTTTGAGTTAGGCGTTTCCAGACCGGAAGTGATCTATAAAGAAATTGATGGTGTCATGAGTGAGCCCTTTGAAGATGTGATGCTGGATGTAGAAGAGCAGCATCAGGGCAGTATTATGGAAAAGATTGGTGAACGTAAGGGTGAGCTGACCAATATGGTACCTGACGGCAAAGGTCGGGTTAGACTGGAATATGTTGTACCGTCACGTGGACTGATAGGTTTTCAGACTGAATTTATGACGACCACCTCAGGCAGTGGTCTGTTTTATCATAATTTTGATCATTATGGTCCGGTTATTGATGGTGAATTTGCCAAACGTAATAATGGTGTTCTAATCTCTAATGCTCAGGGAACCTCTGTTGGTTTTGGTTTATTTAACTTGCAGGATCGCGGCAGACTCTTTATTGGTCATGGTGTTGAAATCTATGAAGGGATGGTGATTGGTATTCATTCACGTAGTAATGATTTGGTTGTTAATGCTTTAAAAGCCAAGCAGCTCACCAATGTGCGTGCTTCTGGTACTGATGAAGCCGTGACTCTGACCACTCCGATTAAAATGACTCTGGAGCAGGCTCTGGAATTTATTGATGAAGATGAATTAGTCGAAGTCACCCCGGAAAGTATTCGGGTTCGTAAGCGTCTATTGACAGAGAATGAACGTAAGCGCGCTGCAAGACCGAAGAAGTCTTAATGACCTCCCCTTTTAAAAAAGGGGAAGTAATTCCTCAAAATATATTTTCTCTCATTTATATTGTATATTTATTTTTAACTGCTACGCTTAAGATAACCATTTAATCTTAATAAAGGGGTATTTTATGAAACTGTTAAAGCTTAATTCATTCAAACAAATTGTTATTACTTTTTTTACAATGGCAATACTGATATCAGGTTCTTTTGTTCAGGCTGAAAATTCTAAGGAATATGTGGATCATATAGTCTATGTTAATGCTTTTCCTACAGATTCTCTGCCGCCGGAAATGACCAAACAATATGGACTAAAACGTAGTAAAAACTATGCTTTGGTGAATGTTTCAGTGATGGAAAAGGGAGCTGGAACTCCAACTGGGGTTAAATCTAAAGTTACTGGAAAATTGAAAAACCTTATGGGTCAAAGTAGAAACCTGGAATTTCGTGAAATTAAAGAAGGTCAGGCGGTCTACTATATCGCCCAAATTGGTGTTCAGAGCAAGGAAACAGTCAATTTTTTTATTGAAATCAGACCTGACAGCAATAAAGAAAAATATGATATAAAATTCAGTAAGACCTTTTAAGTTCTTATCAAACATAAACCTGCCCACTGTCTTATTCGCAGGTGAAGATTTTCTCAAAATGACAGCGGATAAGCCCCTAGGCACCATACTGATTGCGATAGGCTTGCACTTTATCATAGTATTGTGCAAGTTCACTATTATCCTGAAGGTAAATAATTAAATGCTCCAGCTTGATAATACTGATAACCGGTATATGATAAGACTCTTCAATTTCCTTAATGGCGGAAAGTTTTTTCTTGCCGATTTCCTGCCTGTCCAATGCAATGACAACACCGGCAGGTATAGCATTGGCATGATTGATTAAATCTATGGACTCTCTGACCGAAGTGCCTGCTGAAATCACATCATCGATAATCATCACTTTATCTTTTAGATCAGAACCAACAATTGTACCGCCTTCTCCATGATCTTTGACTTCTTTACGATTAAAACTATAGGGTAAATCCTGCTGATGTTCATCAGCTAATGCAATAGAGCAGGTTGATGCCAGCGGAATCCCTTTATAGGCAGGTCCGAAAAACATATTAAATTTAA